>VGZV01000065.1 GCA_016872385.1 SAR202 cluster bacterium
ATCAATTTCAGGTACTTGCGCCGTTCATCCACGGTCATCTTCTCTTCACTCGCCATGATTCCCTCGGTAACATTTCTAGCTGAGGGAACCATACCCCTTTGGGTAACATTTTAGGTGAGTGAATACGCCCAGGTGACACCACAAGCCTTGGGGCTTATACTGCGTCCCATCATCTTGGGCTGCCAGGAGACCCGGCCATCAAAAGTTCCTGGCAGCCTGCTGCCTCCAAGTTAGTCCTTATCCGGGAGCAAGCCATGCCTGACCTTACTTCCCTGGCCTCAGCGGTGGGCGCGCTGCTGAAAGAGCGCCAGGAGACCATCTCCGTATCTGAGTCCGCCTGCGGAGGGCTTATCTCCGCCACCTTGGTATCCATCCCCGGAGCTTCCGCCTACTACGTGGGCGGCGCGGTGGTTTACACCGGCACGTCGCGCACAGAGTTGCTGCGAGTGCCGGAAAGCGCCATGCGGGGGATGCGCGCCAGCAGCGAGCCTTACGCCCTGCTCACTGCCCGCACGGTGCGGGAACTGCTGGGCGCCACCTGGGGCCTCAGCGAGACCGGGGCCAGCGGCCCCACGGGCAACCGCTACGGCGACGACGCTGGGCATGCCTGCGTAGCGGTGGCAGGCCCAGGGGTAGAAAGGGTGGTCACTCTGGAGACCCGCTCCGCGGACCGGGAGGCGAATATGTGGGCCTTTGCCCGCGCCGCATTGCACCTGCTGGAGCAGTGCTTGCGGGAAGCCAAGTAGCCAGGAAAGATCGCCGGGATCAGGAGATCGGGGGATGCCTATATGGTTAATCCCCTAATCCCCCAAATCCCGGCAGAATCCCCAGGAGATGTCGCAGGGAGGTTGGCCATGCAAGTCGGCATTTTTGCCCACATTGAGCCGGCGCCCGGCGTGGGCCTGCATCAGGTTTACCGCCAGCGGCTGGAACAAATTGAGCGGCTGGACGACGCCGGTTTCTATGCCTACCACCTGGCGGAGCACCATACCCCAGCGGTGCACAGCCTGGCCCCTTCCCAGAACGTATTTCTGGCCGCCGCCGCCGAGCATTCCACCCGCATGAAACTGGCCCCCTGCATCTACGTGCTGCCCTTGCACCATCCCCTGCGGCTGATTGAGGAAATCTGCATGTTGGACAACATCAGCGGCGGGGCGCATGGAGATTGGTGTCGGCCGGGGCGGCGTGCTGGAAGCCTACTTCTGGGGCCAGGACTCGGACGTGGAGACCAACTACGCCCGCTACCGCGAGACCCTGGCCATCGTGCAGGAGGGCCTCAGCCACGACGAACTGACCTACCAGGGCCAGTTCTACAACTTTGACCGGCTGCCCATGCGCCTGCGCCCCATCCAGCAGCCGCACCCGCCCTTCTGGTACATGCGCAACGTGGAGACCGCCGCCATAGACGGCATGAACACCATCATTGTGGGGTCCCTGGACAGCTTTGAGGCCAACGTCCGGCGCTACCGGGAACTGTGGGCGCAGCACCACGGTCCGGAGTTCCGCACGGCCCACGGCACTGCGCCCAAGATTGGCCTGGTGCACCATATGGTGCTGGCGGAGACCGACGCCGAAGCCCTGGAACTGGCCAGGCCTGCCTGGGAGCATTACAAGTGGAACCTGAGCGCTCCCCGGCGGCTGGAAGCGGAGAAGCGCGGCTTGAACCAATTCCTGGTGCCCAACGAGCGGATGCGCCCCAAGGCGGCTCCGGAGCGGGAGGCCCGGCGGGACCTTTACTGGTCCCTGACCGAGCGCACCGAGGAAGAGAAGCAGGCCCGCCAGACCCCCGGCGGCCTGGGCGGCGACGGCCAGGGGGCGGGCTTTAGCGTGGTGGCGGGCACGCCAGATTCGGCCCGCCGGTACATGGACGAGTACCTGAAGACCGGCGCCAACTACTTTGTCTGCTCTTTCCAGTGGGGCAGTCTTACCCACGACCACGCCCTGCGCTCCCTGGAGCTGTTCGCCACCGAGGTCATGCCGCAGTATGGGGAGGCACAGGCGGCTAGCAAGCGCTAGGACAGTGTCTCCTCTCCCATTGCGGGGATTTTGTCTAAAAACTCAATGGCCGCACCAGCGAAGGCCGGTAACCAGGTTCCAAAATGGCTTGAGCCAAATAAGGGTTCCAGCTTTCGCCGGAACGACGAAAGTGTAGCCAGCTACTTTTGCGGCAACGCCCCTTGTGGAAGAGGATTAAGATGAGTCCCGATGCAATCTGGACGAAGGACTCAGGGTGACGAGAATTGGATGCAAATCGTATTCTCACAGCGAAATCATTACTTTTGAAACAAGGCCCATCTAGGGAGAGGGAGTAGAGGTGCGGGGTAAAGGCTGAATTTCACTACCGACCAGCGACCCAACTTATGCAGGGAGGTGACCACCCCATGACTACCGTCGGCAACGGCAAATATACCTACACGGAAGTCCAGAACTGGGCCAAACTGCCCGCCGGGGAGAACTTTGCCATGGTCAGCGCCGTGGCCGCGGACTCCCAGGACCGGGTATACGCATTCCAGCGCAAGGACCCGCCCATCGTCATCTTTGACCGGGAGGGCAACTTCCTGGGTTCCTGGGGCAACGGGGCCTTCCAGTTCGCCCACGGCATCTACATAGAAAATGACATTGTGTACCTCACCGACCGGGACAGCTCCGTCTGCCTGGTCTATACCCTGGACGGCAAGCCCCTGCAAATGCTGGGCAAGCACGGCGTCCACTCGGACACCGGCTGTGAGAAGGCGGGCGACCTGTGCCCCCGCGCTGCCGGCCCCTTCAACTACCCCACGGAGATGGTGCCCCATCCCTCTGGCGACCTCTTCGTCTCCGACGGCTACCGCAACGCCCGGGTGCACCGCTTTGACCCGGAGGGCCACTTGAAATACTCCTGGGGCCAGCCGGGCAAAACGGGCCGGGGCGAGTTTCACTTGCCCCATAGCCTGGCGCTGCACGAGGGGCTGATTTACGTTTGCGACCGGGAGAACCACCGGCTCCAGGTATTTAACACCGAGGGCGAGCACATCAGCACCTGGACCGACATCCAGCGGCCCATGGACATTTCCGTGGACCCAGATGGGATGCTGGTGGTCAGCGAAGGGTCGGTGAACAAGTCCTCGGCGCGGGTAAGCGTGCTGGACCGGGAGGGCAACGTGCTGTCCCGCTTCAACTGCCGCGGCCCCGGCCACGGCAGCTGGGTGGACTCCCACGGGGATATTTACGTGGGCCTGGGCGAACCCGGCGGCGGGGTAGACAAGTTCGTGCGCCGCGCCAGCGGGCGGAGGTAAAGAATTGCCCCCATCCCAGCCCTTTCCCCTGGAGTGGCTAATAAGATGAAGGACGCCATTCTGAGGAGTCCCGGCTGACATCGGGACGACGAAGAATCTGGGGTGGTGGGCGTTTACCCCACCCCAGACCCCTCGTCCTTCAGCCGAAGGACTCAGGGTGACAACTCCTGCATTTTGTTAGGGGTTCTTATAAACTGGGAAGGAGAGAGAGCGCTCTCTCTTGGCAATGGGGAGGGACCGTTCACCCCTTCTTCCTTGATGTGGGAAGGTTGGGATGGGGATGCTAAATCCCCTGGCCCCCTTTCGCAAGGGCGTTGAGGGGATTTCCACCTCGCCAAATCCGAATCTTGTTGAAACTGGAAACCGCAGCCAGGAGGCGCCCATGCGCAGCATAGACATCCATGCCCATTCCACACCCCAGAGCTTTGTCAAAGCCGTGGCCGCCGGCAAGGACTGGCACGGCCTTAAAGGCGGCGACGCCTCGGAGAACCCGCGCAACACCTGGACTCCGGAGCAGCGCATCGCCGACATGAACTCCCTGGGCGTAGACATCCAGGTGGTGTCCACCGCCGCCGCCTTCTACCAGTACGGCCTGGATCCCAGGGTGACCACCGCCATCGCCAGGGACTGCAACGACGAGGTGCGGCAGATGACCCTGGACTACCCAGACCGCTTGGCGGGCTTCGCCACCCTGCCTATGCAGGACGTGAAGGCGGCCATCGCCGAGCTGGACCGGGCGGTGAACCAACTAGGCCTCAAGGGGGCCATGATTGACGACGAAGTGCGGGGCCGCACCTACGACGAGCCGGAGTTCCTGCCCTTCTGGAAGGCGGCGGAGCAGATGGGCGCGGTCGTCTTCATCCACCAATTGGGCGGCGACACCCTGGTCAAAGGCCGGGCCAACCGCTACCACTTCCCCAACACCATTGGCAACCTGGTGGACCGGGCCGTCACCTTTTCCGCCCTGGTGTTTGGCGGCGTGATGGACGCCTGCCCCAACTTGAAAGTGTGCCTGGCCCACGGCGGCGGGTACACCTGCTACGCCATTGGCCGGCTGGATCGGGGCTGGCAGGTGCGGCCGGAAGCCAAGGTCCACCTGAAGAACCCGCCCAGCAACTACCTGCGCCGCTTCTACTACGACTGCATTGTCTATGACGAGCGGGCATTGCGCTTCTTGATTGACTCGGTGGGGGTGGACCGGGTGGTGCTGGGCACCGACTGGCCTGCCGACATGTGCCTGGACTGGCCGGTCTCCTGGGTGCTGGCCATGGAAAGCCTGACCACAGAAGAAAAGGAAGCCATCCTCTACAAGAACCTGGAGAACCTGCTGGGGTTGTAAAAAAGTTGTTGTTGAAAGTCGTTCTGAGCGAAGCGAAGAATCTAGGGCGGGGCTACCCTCACCACCCCGGATTCTTCGGTCGTCCCGATGAAATCGAGACTTCCTCAGAATGACAAATCAATTGGCTGGAGTTTTTACACATATGCGCAGCATAGACGTTCACTCTCACCTGATGCCTCAAAGCTTCTGGAAAGTGGTCAACGGCGGCGGCGAGTGGCACGGCATCAAGACCGAGGCAGGCACACCTGGTTTTACAGTAACAGGAGGTCGCCGGGATCCCATCACATCGCCCAAACTGCGGTTCACGCCGGAGCAACGCCTGCAAGACATGGACGCCCAGAAGGTGGACGTGCAGGTGGTGTCGGTGGCGCTCCCCCTGGTGGGCTACCATTTGCCGCCTGCCCAGGGTCTGGCCCTGGCCCAAGAGGTAAACGACGAAATTGCGGGCATGACCCGCCGCTGGCCCCAGCGTTTTGCCGGTCTGGCCACCCTGCCCATGCAGGACATGAACCTGGCCGTCAAGGAACTGGAACGGGCGGTGCAGACCCTGGGCTTGAAGGGAGCGGAGTTGGACACGGTAGTCAACGGCAAGAACTGGGACGAGCCGGAGTTCCTGCCCCTGTTCAAGGCGGCGGAGCAGATGGGGGCGCTGCTCTTTTATCACCCGCAGCCCAACAACAACTTTGTGTCCCGCTTCATCAACCGCTACGCCCTGGGCAACAGCCTGGGGGTGATTGTGGAGGATACCCTGGTGACGGCAGCCCTCATCTTTGGCGGGGTGCTGGACAAGTGCCCCGATTTGAAGGTGTGCATCGCCCACGGCGGCGGCCCGGCTTGTTACGGCATGGGCCGGCTGGACCGGGGCTGGCAGGTGCGGCCGGAAGCCCGCGTCAACATTTTACATCCGCCCTCTACCTACCAGCGCCGCTTGTACTACGACTGCATCACCATGAGCGAGCCTGCCCTGCGGTTCCTCATTGACACCGTGGGCGCAGACCGGGTGGTGCTGGGCAGCGACTGGCCTTACGTAGGCTGGGACCCCTCGCCGGTGGCCTGGGTGCAAAGCCTGGAGAGCCTGACCCAGGCAGAGAAGGACGCCATTCTGTGGCAGAACCTGGAACGGCTGCTGGGGTTGTAACATGCCCAGGTACGTGGCGTTCTTGCGGGCCATCAACGTGGGGGGCCATACGGTGAAGATGGCCCAGCTCCGCAGCCTGTTACAAGACCTGGGGCTGGAGCGAGTAGAGACCTTCATCGCCAGCGGCAACGTCGTCTTCGATGCCGCCTCCGCTAATCCCCAGGAACTGGAGCAGCAGATAGAGGGCCACTTGTTGAACGCCCTGGGCTACGAAGTGGCGACCTTTATTCGCACCGCGCCTGAACTGGCCGCCATCGCCCACCGCCAGCCTTTCCCTGAACCTGGAGCAGGCCCAGACCAGTCCAACTTGTATATTGCCTTCACGGGCAACCCGCTGGGCGCGGAAGATGCCCGGAAACTGGCTCCCTTCGCCAATGACGTGAACCGGTTCCACATGCAAGACCGCGAAGTTTACTGGCGCTGCCGCACCACCATGAGCCAGTCGGAGTTTTCCGGCGCAATGCTGGAGAAAGCCCTGGGCATGTCCGCCACTTTGCGCAACTCCACCACGGTAAGAAAGCTGGCGGACAAGTTGGCATAGGACAAGCCATGAACACCAACTCTACGCCTGTGGGACGTCGGTAATGTATCAATTTGGTCTTCGTCGTTCCGGCGTATGCCGGAACCCAGTAGCAGCTCTCAGTCATATGCCTATCTGGGCACCGACTTCCGCCAGTGCGACGAATTGGCCTCTCAGCTGTCGCAACGGCAAGCTGAACCGCTACAAACCATGAGCGGCTTTTGTGCTCTTCACGGTTGTCAGAATCAGCCCTTCTAAATGGGGTGCCTGCTACCCGCGCATTCCTGGGCCGCCACCGCTGACCTCCACCTGATCTCTGCCGGACAATGGAACAGTTATGCGTCAAAAGCTGCTGTTTTTTCTGGCCGGCGTAGTGGTGGGCTTACCCTGGATTCCGGGCATGGCGCGCATTGCCAGCCAGGTGCCAGCAGTGGCCACCCACACTGGACTGCCCGTTACCCTAACTAGAGAGAGTGGTATAGCCGCCTACGCAGGTTACTCCGAGCTTGCCCAAGAAAGTCCCCTGGCAGGCGTGATGCCTTCAGTAGTGCGCGTCACGGGCCGGGCCTTTGCCGGGTCTGGGGTCATTATCGAACCTTCAGGCCTGGTATTGACCAGCGCCCACATCATCGGCGACGCAACCCAGGTGGGAGTGACAGTGGGGGATTCAAAACTGCTGACTGGCGCCGTGGAACGGGTTGATGCGCAGCGAGACCTGGCCCTCCTGCGGCTGCCTCCTGGCAGCTACCCAGCCGCCGTCATATCCTCGGACTCAACCCCTTCCTTGGGTAGCCGGATTACGATCATCGGGTATCCCCTGGGGCTGCCGGGAACGGCCAGCGTCACCACCGGAATAGTCTCCCGTGTGCTGGATGAGCCGGAATTGGGCCGCACCATGATCCAGACCGACGCCGCCATTAACCTGGGCAGCAGCGGCGGTCCAATGCTGGACCAGCAAGGAGCGGTGGTTGGAATCGTGGCGTCCATCCTGGGAGACTACCAGTCCATTACTGCTCGGGGCATCAGCTTTGCGGTCTCTGCGGAGACCATCCGCCGGGAGTTCTTGGCGATGCCAGGCAGGTAGGTTAGCGCCAGTGGGGCGATTTTCAATTCTCCCCTCTTAACAAGGGGGAGATACAGAGGGGGTCGTCCAACCCCACCCAACCTCCCCTTAACAAGGGGAGGCGACTTTTTAGACGCTTTCTTACACCCGCGCCTGCCGGCCTGACTCCACTGGGCGGGGCGCCCGCCGCCGGGGCCGCCGCGTCACCAGGAAGGTGATTGAGCCCAGGGCAAAAACGCCGGTGAAAATCCACAGGGGCACAGTGTAGTTCTGGTGATGGTCGTACCACCAGCCCACAAATACCGGGGCCAGCAGCACCCCCGGAAAGGTAGCCATCTGCACGTAGCCCCGAAGCTGACTGAAGGTCTTGGTGCCAAAGTATTCGCCCAGCAACGCCCAGTTGCTGGGAGCGCTGGCGTCGGCGACGGAGAAGAGCAACACAAAGAGCAGCACCGGCCAGATGGATTGGATAGGCAGCGCCAGCAGGGCAAAAGAAACCGTGCCGCTGGCACAAGTGACCGCCATCACCCGGTTCTTGGGATGCCGGTCGGCCAGCCAACCTACGGCGAGGTACAGGGGCACGCTGATGAACAGCATCCCGCCGAAAATAGTTGCGGCAGACTGCTCTGAGACGCCTTTGCTCACTAGAATTGGAATGATATGCAGCATCACGGCGCCCTTGGCAACCAGGCGCAGTGTGGTGGCCGAGGTCATCACCCAGAAGGCGGGCGTGCGCATGGCGTCGCCTACACTGTATTCCTCACCTGCTCTGGCGGCCGGGACCGTCCCGTGGCCCTTGGCGGAGGGTCTGGGTTTATCGGTGGCTGCCGAAGGGTCTCCATCCACGGCCAGACCCATGCTTTCTGGACTATTCTTAATCCGAAAGGCCAGGGGAATGATGATGACCATCAACACGATGCCCAGCACCACTGATGTGGAACGCCAGCCCCATATGCCAATGGACAGGGCCACCACCGGCACCAGCAGCGCCGGTATCAGGGAGTCTATGGCCTGGTAGCTGGACATGGCCAGGGCTTTCTGGCGGTAGAACCAGTTATTGATGAGGGCTGACATGGAGTAGGAGAAGCCCAGGTTGCTGCCCATGGTGATGGCGCCCATATAGACCAGGCCAAAGACCCATACGTTGGGCGAAAGGGCCAGCAACACGAACCCCACCCCCACCAGCAGCACGCCGAAAAACAGCGTGGTGCGGGGGCCAAGGCGGTCCACCAGCCAGCCATCCAGAGGGCCGGTAAAGCCGCTCTCCGCCCGGGCCAGGGAGAATAGCAGCGACACCGAGGCGCGGTTAAGGCCAAAGGCTTCCTCCACCGGCAGCACAAAAACAGGAAAGCCCTTGTTGACGGCAGTCTTGTTCAGGGAACTGATAAAACCGCCCAGACCCACCATGCGCCAGCCGTAGTACATTTGCCGGGGTCGTTGCAGGACCGCCGATAAGCTCAAGGATGCTCCTCAGGGGAATTCATAGGCTGAAAGTGATGTAGGGGGCGAGGCATGCCTCGCCCCCTACATTGAGGCATCAAGACAGTGGATTACGGCCTACACAAAGTCCAGTTGCGGGAAGTTGCCGCCCACCACCGGCGCCGCATCCAGGCCCAGCCACTTCTCCACCAGGGTGGCGTGGGCGCTGCGGAAGTCTACGGTGTAGTGCAGGTCGCCCTCCAGCAGCTTGTCCGCCGCCAGGGAGGGGTACTCCCCATGCAGCCCACCCTTCACCGGGTCGCCGATGGCGAAGGCCACGCCGCCAGAACCGTGGTCGGTGCCGGAGCCATTGTCGTGGACGCGGCGGCCAAACTCGGTGAACACAAACATTACTACGTTGTCCGAGGCGTTGTGTTCCTTCAGGTCAGAGTAGAAGTCGGCAATACCCTGGGACAGCTCAGTCCACAGCTTGGGGTGCTGCGGCCCCTGGTTGGCATGGGTGTCGTAGCCGCCGTGCTGGGTGTAGAAGATGCGGGAGCCCAGGTTGGCGGTCAGCACCTTGGCAATGCCCTGCAGGTTCTTGCTGATGCTGGTGTTGGCGTACTCCACACTGGACTGGTACTTTTCTGGAGCGGCCTTGAGAATGTCCGCGCCCCGCAGCACGTCGTTGCCGGTCTGCACCAGGTAGTCCAGCACCATGCCGCTGCCCACCGTGGGGGCGTACATGCGGGAGAAAATGTCCAGGGCTTCCGTGCGCTCCGTCTGGTCAGTGATGCTGTTCAGCACGCCATAGCTTTCCAGGATGGAAACCGAGGCCACCGGAACGCCGGAGACCGCCAGCGCCCGGGGCAGCCCGCGGCCAAAGTTCACGCCGGTAAGCACGTTCTCCTTGCGCGGGTCAATATCACGAATGACACGGCCCAGCCAGCCTTCCGTGCCCACCTTGTCCGGCTCGCAGGTGTGCCAGATGTCCATGCTGCGGAAGTGGGAGCGGTTGGGATTGGGATATCCGATGCCCTGGATGACGGCCACCTTGCCCTGGTCGTACAGTTCCTTCAGGGGCTTCATGGCCGGGTTGAAGGCGAACTTGTCATTGATGGGCAACACCTGGTCTTTGGCCACGCCCACAGTAGGGCGGTTGTCGTAGTACAGAGGGTCGCCGTAGGGGATTACCGTGTTAATGGCGTCGTTGCCGCCGGTCAACTGGATGATTACCAGGATAGGGTCCTTCTTGGTAGTGGTCATCGCGTTAACTTCCTCCTCGCTAACTCTGTCCTGTGCTAGTCTCCGCCTACCCGCAAGATCGTTGCCCTGTAGGGGCGAGGCATGCCTCGCACCTACGTTGGCGAGTGCCACGCCCTTGGCAGAACTGCAAAATGCGGCTTTCTTGCTCTTACCTGCCCTGTTTCTGGTAAATCTGGAGGCGGTGCCTGCCAGTATCGGTGACAATAATGCGGTTCTGGTCATCCACGACAATACCTGTGGGCTGATAGAATACCCGCTCCGGGGTGAAGTTCTTGACCAGGTCCCGCTGCTCCTTCATGTTCTCCGGGTTGGAGGCCATGCGGTCCACCGCCCACTTGGAGTAGCCGGGGCAGTCGCCCAGGAACTTGGTGACATAGCGGCCCTGGGGGTCAAAGACCTGCACGCGGTCGTTGCGCCAGTCAGTGGCGTAAATGTAGCCATCCGCATCCACGGCCACGTCCGCCGGGCGGTTGAACTGGCCGTCGCCGCTGCCCGTGCCGCCCACCGCCATCATAAACTTGCCCTCAGGCGAGAACTTCTGGATGCGGTCATTGCGCCAGTCGGCCACGTAAACGTTGCTCTGGCGGTCCAGGCAGATGCCCCAGGGCATGTTGAATTCTCCGTGTCCCGCACCAAACTTGCCGAACTTGGAGATATACTCACCGTCCTTGGTGAACTTCTGAATGCGGTGGTTCAGGCTGTCGCACACCAGCATGTTATTATCGGCGTCAAACACCATGCCCGCGGGGCGCTCCCACTGCCCGTTCTTGTTCCCCTTGACGCCCCACTTGCCAACAAACTTGCCTTCCGGCGAGAAAATCGTGACGCGGTTAAGCCACTCGTCACTGACATAAACATTGCCTGACTTATCTACTGCCACGGAGTTAGGCCAGGTGAACTCCTCGTCGCCCTCGCCTTTGGCGCCAAAGAAACCCATGTAGTCCTCATTGAAGTTGCACTTGACCACGAACTTGCTCTTGGCGTCGTACTCGTAGTAACTGCTGAGGACGTGCAAGAGCCCGCCAGGCCCCAGGGCCACGTCAATGGGCGCGGTAAAGCCAGGCCTGGGCGGCCCGGACTGGTTGCCAATAACCTGGTAATACTTGAAGGTGGGCGATGCCACCGTAGTAGTCATGTTTTGTTACTCTCCTGAGTTTTAGGTCACGTGCCTGGGAAATCCCCCCAACCCCCTTTGCAAAGGGGGCCAGAGGTTAAGACCCCAGGAGTCCCTCCCCTTACCAAGGGGAAGAACCAGGCTCTCTTTCCATTAAGCGAACTGGTATTCCGGCACCGCCACAATAAGCCGGAGCAGCCCCGCCACCCGCTGGGCAAAGGCCTCCCGCTGGGCCTTGGTGCGGCCAACCTTTACCTCGCCGCCGCGACGCACAGATTCCAACAGGTCCTCCCGGCGGGCGGCGGTGGGGTGAATATCCCCCATGAGATGCAGGCAGTTGTCCACCAGTTGTTCCGGGGTCATGGTTGGGCCCATCTCAGCCAGCTTGTCCACCAAGCGGCGCACGCCGGGCTTATCCGGGTCGCCCACCTGGTCGGCGGCAAAGTTAATGCGTTCCACCAGCGCGCCGCTGTCAATCCACTCCCGCCCGGTGTGCCAGCCCTCCACGGTGGGCGGATTGTAAAGGTCCTGGCCCATGTAAGAGCAGGAGTAAGCAATGTTGTGCAGGTCCGGCTTGGGGGTAGTGTAGTCGTCCACCAAGCGCATGACGCCGGCCACCATCTCCGCAGGGCTCTTGACCTTGGCGAAACGGGACTTCTTGAACCCCTCCGAGTTGAACAGCACCCGCAGCATGGAGCGAATGTCGTAGTGGGAGCGGAAATACTCCTCTTCCAGCGCCTGGATGGTGGCAGGGTCAGCGGGCGGCGTGTTTTGCCAGGAAGGTACGCCTGGCTCGTCGGCCACGAAGAAATTGTAAAGGTGGCGGGACAGGAAGCGCGCAGTGGAAGGCTGCTCTACGATAATGTCAACAACATCTTCGCCGTTGAAGCGGCCTTTGCGGCCCAAGAAGGTTTTTTCACCGTCGTCGTGCAGGTCGGGGCGGTACTCAAAGTCCCAGAAGTAGTCGCCGTAGGGATACCGCGGCAGGCCGGGCGCCAGGGTCCAGCCGGTAAAGGCGCGGGCGCACTCCTTAACATCGTCCTCGGAGTAGTTGGATTGGCCGTCCATGCCCACACCCATGGAGAACAACTCCAGCAGCTCCCGGCCGTAATTTTCGTTGGGACGGCCGTTGCGGTTCTCGTTATTGTCCAGCCAGAAAATCATGGCGGGGTCCTTGGACAACTCAATGAGCATGGTGCGGAAGTTACCCAGGGCGTGGTTGCGGAACATCTGGATCTGCTTGTTGGCCTGGGGATTGCGGTTGAGCTTGGTGTAACTGGTGGCGAAGACGTGGTGCCAGAAGAGGGTCATCTTTTCTTCCAGGGGACGCTTGGTGCTAATCATGCGGTACATCCAGTATGCCTGGTAGCCCTGCATGCCAGTGCCGCTGCGGAAGTAGGGCACGTACCGGTAAATCAGGTCGTCCTCAAAGGGCGGCTGGGACTCGGGATTCAGCAGTTCTTCCACCGTGGCGCCATACCCCTTGGCGGCGTAGGCTTCCACTGCATCAGGGTGGGCGCCAAACCCGGCCCGGCGAATCAGATGGGCCATCAGATTAAGTTCCTCTTTGGTCGCCATGCTTACATCCTCCAGAGTATGTTTCATCTAATAAATTCGCCCAATTTGAAGGAAACAGTCTCAGCTTTCGAGGGTAGATTATAGACCTGTCGGAGTCAATCTGCCAACATGCGTATTCACTCACCTAAAATGTTACCCAAAGGGGTATGGTTCCCTCAGCTAGAAATGTTACCGAGGGAATCATGGCGAGTGAAGAGAAGATGACCGTGGATGAACGGCGCAAGTACCTGAAATTGAT
>VGZV01000066.1:0-7500 GCA_016872385.1 SAR202 cluster bacterium
GCACAACTCGGCGATCCAGGAGTTCTACGCACGGCTGTGTAGCGCAGGCAAGCCCAAAAAGGTGGCCCTCACCGCCTGCATGCGCAAGCTGCTCACCATTCTCAACTCGATGCTTAAGCACGGTCATGCCTGGAATCCTGGGTTGGCATTGCAAACCCCTTGACATTCAAGACAGTTGCTGAGCTTGTCGAAGGATGAGCGCTGGTAGTGCACAGCACTTTTTAGACACCCTCTTAGATTAATTGGCCCAGTAAAGGAGCCTGCCAGATTGTACTCCTGGCCCGTGGTAGTGGCTAGTGTCTCGTGACACTTAACTGGTAGAGGTCGCAGGCCACGCTGACAGGGCCAGGAAAGGTTTTTCTAGCTTCGCTTATCAGAGGTTGGGTGTCAATATGGAAAGGACTGTCAATATGGGTCAGCACCAGGTGTTCCGATCCGGCCATGGCGGCGATTTGGGCGGCTTCCGCGGCGGTGGAGTGGGCGCGGCGGCGGGCCTCCTCCTTTTCCTGGTTGGTGCTGATGGCCTCGTGAATCAGCAGTTGCGCCCCCTGGGCCGCCTCCGCTACGCTGGAGCTGAACCGCGTATCCCCGGAAAAGACTACCGACAGGCCGCCGGACTCCACCCGCCAGCCCACCGCACCGCCGATGTGGTCCACCGGGAAGCAGCGGGCGCGCACCTGCTGGCTCAACTGCACCCACTGGCCCGGCTGGGCAGGCAGCCACTGGGCAAGCTGGCTGCCTTCGGCAGAGTGCAGGCCATCCTGGTCTGCCCTGGTGTTGCGGCTCACCGCGCCGAACATGCGGCGCACCCCCGCCAGGGACTCCTCGCTGGCGTGGACTTGCAGGGGCGGCCCGGCGGGGTTGGCGTGGGTGCGCTGGCTCTGAATGTGGGTCAGTCCCCCCATGTGGTCGGCATGGTGGTGGGACAGGAGCACCTGCTGAAAGTCCTGGGCCAGCATCCCCAACTGCGCACCGTGGCGCAGCACCGAGTTGCCGGAGCTGGCGTCCAGCAGCACCCGGGTGCCGTCGTCCCAGTCCAGCACTATGGCGGTATGAGCGCGGTGGATGCAGTTGCCCGCGCCGGTGCCCAGGAAGGTGATGCGCACTTGGGTCATGCTGACCCCCAGTTTCCAAAAATATGTGAATAGCGGGGAACTTACAGGATGCGGGTGCGAAGTCTTTTCATAAACTCTCCGCAGTTAGGCACGGCGGAGGAATTTAACTGGGGCCAGACTGGCTGCCCTGCCACTCCGCCAACCTTAGCTCCAGCTTGCGCTGCTGCAGGGCCAGGGTCAGGTCGCTGCGGGTGCGCTCCAGCACCGCCCGCATGTTGTCAGTGCGGCTGCGCAGCCCGCCGGTGACGGCCTCCGGAAAGTCAATGGTCACTAGAATGCCATAGGTCTCGTCCATCACGTCCATGAACTCCTCGCAGCGTTCAAAGGAGTCCCGGCGCAGGGAGTCCAGGATGTGCCGCCGGAGCTCGCCGATGACTTCCGCCAGTCCATTCAGGAAGCTGGGCGGGTCCACGCCCAGGGCTTCTGGCGAGGGCATGGCCGCGCCGGATATAAGAGCCAGGGTAATGTGGGCCTCGCTGTATTCCTTGCGGGCGTCGGTGGAGAAACCGGCGTAGTAAATTTCCGGGTTATCCTGGCGCATGGGAATAGTGGCTTTCAGCCGTTCCCCTGCCAGGTCCAGAAGCCGCCGGGCCTCGTTATACTCGCCCCGGTGTACGGCGCGGATGGCGTTAGCCGAGTGGCGAATCACTTCCCGGGACACTGCCAGGGCCTGCTCCCGGGCCTGGTGGCGGGCGGTAAGCTGGTCTATCACTTGGAGGCTGAGGGCGGTCAGGTCTCCGCTGTAGCGCGATGGCATCAGGCCTTGCCTCCCGCAGCCCGGATGGCTGCCACCAGCCTGCGGGCCGCTGCCTCTGGGTCCGGTGCGCTGCCCACCGCCGCAGTTACGCAAATGGCGTCGGCGCCTGCTTCCACCACCGGGGCCACGTTCTCCGCTGTGATGCCGCCAATGGCCACCAGCGGCACCTTGGTTACTGCCCTGGCCTGTTTCAGCAGTTCAATGCCCTGGGGCGGACGGCCGCCGGGTTTGGTGGTGGTGGTATAGATGGCTCCGAAGGCCACGTGGTCCGCGCCCATTTCCTGGGATTGAACCAGCAGTTGGATTTCCCGGTTGGAGCGTCCCAGCACCTGGTGTGGCGCCAGCACCTGCCGCACCTGGGCCACGGGCAGGTCGGTTTGGCCCACGTGGACGCCTTCAGAACCGACCACCGCCGCCAGGTCCACGTGGTCGTTGATGATTAACATAACATCGTGTTCCTGGCACAGCTTTTGCAAGGACATAGCCAGGGGAAGGATCTGGCCTTTGTCCCGCAGTTTGTCCCGCAGCTGGAGCATTCGCGCGCCGCCCTGCACGGCGGCCTTGCCAATGTCCAGGGGGTCGCGGCCGCCGGTTACCTGGGGGTCAATGATGACGTACAGACCATGCACCCGGTGGGCCAGCTTGCGGCGCAGGGCCGCGCCCAGTTGGGTTTTCACTGCATCCAGGGTCCGGGCCAGCTCTGGAGCAGACTTTTCACCATGCCGGGGCAGAGCGGCGGTCCCCTCCAGTCCCAGCGCCAGCCCACGGGCGGCGGTTGCCAGCTTCAAGGCGTCGGCCAGGTCCAGGGGCTTTGCCGCCGGTGTAGTCACGCTGCCCTTGGCGGGGGAAGACGCCATGCCGGCGGACAACTGGCGCAATTTGGCCTGAAGTCCAGATGACAACTCAGGGGACAAGCTGTGGCACCCCTGGGACAGGGCCTCCAGGCTGCTGGCCAGGGCAGCGTATCCGGCGGCAGGCCAGGTGTTAGTAGTAGTCATGGGTTTATTTCCTTGGGCAAATTTCCCTCCCGCGCCGCCTCAATGGTCTCCCGCACCTGGGCAGGCATCTCCATCCCGTAGCGTTTGAAGCTGCTTTCCACGTGGCGGCCTATATTTCGGGGGTCGCTGTAATAGCCAGGGTCGCTGGGAGATGTGTGGCTGTCGTGCACTGACTGGGTGGTTTTGCCGGTGGCAAAAGAAGACATCCGCCGCCGCAAGTTCTGGCTGTGGCAGTGGGCGCACACCGGCTCCAAAGGAGCGCCAATGCTGCGGATGAAGAAAGAAGAGACCTTCCCGCAGTCCTGGCACCTGTACTCGTAAACTGGCATGTGGCGTCCGGCCTGGGCGGCGGCTAGTGACTGTGCCCGTGGTCGTGGCTGTGTCCGTGGGGATGGGGGTGGGAGTGGCCGGAGTCGGCGCCCATGCTGGAGCGATCTTCCGAGGAGGGAAAATTCAGGCTGCTGCCCCAGGAGCGGTGCTGGGTGAACTTGGACAGTAACTTGGTCAAGTGAAACCCGCCGCAGTGCTTGCATGCGGGGTCTCCCTTGCTCCAGGGATACACCAGCACGGTGCTCACCTCTTGGCAGTCTTCACAGCGGTACTCGTACATGGGCATGGCGGTGCTGCCTCCTGGCACTTTAAGGCCATTGTAGCATGGACGTGATGGCTGCGGCAGTATTCAGAGTCCGTTGGCTCAGGGTTGATTCATTCTCGAAACTTGGGATGCGCCAAGTTGGTTGAGTAGTCCCGACGAACGTCGGGCCGTATCGAAACCAATCTCCCAGTCTGGTCTCGATACGGCCTGATTGCATCGGGCCTACTCGACCGACCCTTCTTCGAGAATGAATCAACCATGGCCCGTTGGCTGGGATAGGCACCCATGCTGCCATAAACCCCGCCATCTGCCCACCGTGTCACCACGGGGCCAAGCTAATGCTAGTGTATAATACCTTAAATTCCCCTGGGCGTAGCCAACCCCGTTCACGGAAAGGTTTGAAGGTGGGAAATGGCTGTAAAGACTGAAGGGCAAACCCAGCCCTTGCCGCTGTTCAGCGCCTCAGAAAAGCCGCTCCTGATGCTTATGGACGGCCACGCGTTGGTGCACCGTTCATTCCATGCCATCTCGGTGCAGCGCCATCTCACTGTTTCCGCCACCGGCGAGGACATCACCGGGGTGTTCGGGTTCATCAACGTTTTCCTGCGGTCTTTGCAAGACTGGCAGCCCACCTATTGCGCCATAGCCTTTGACACCCACGCGCCCACCTTCCGTCACCAGAGGTTTGAGGAGTATAAAGCCCAGCGGGAGGCAGGGCCCCCGGAACTGCCCCCCCAGTTTGAAAGAGTCAAGCAGTTGGTGCGGGCCTTTGGCGTGCCCATCTTTGAGCAGGACGGTTTTGAGGCCGACGACATTATCGGCACCCTTTGCCGCCAGGCTGAAGCCCAGGGAATTGATACTGTAATTCTCACCGGCGACCGGGACACCTTCCAACTGATAACTCCCCACGTCCGGGTGGACCTGGCCTACAGCATTCAGGAGCGGAAGATTTACGACGAGGCCGAACTGGCCGCCCGCTACTCCGGCCTTACGGCGGCGCAGCAACCGGACTTCAAGGCGCTGATGGGCGACGCCTCGGATAACATTCCTGGCGTGCCCAAAATTGGGGAAAAGCGGGCGGCGGGGTTGCTGAATCAGTTTGGCTCGCTGGAGGGTATTTACGAGCACCTGGCAGAGGTGACGCCGCCCAGCGTTAGGCAGTCTTTAGCAGAGAACCGGGAGCGGGCCTTTGAAAACCGGGTGCTTACTACTATATCCAGGGACGCTCCGGTTATCCTGGTGGCAGAAGAAGCCCGTTTTGGCCGTTATTCGCGCCCGGCGGTGGTGGCTTTGCTCACTGAGCTGGAGTTTTTCAGCGTGGTGCCGCGGGTTCCGGAACCGGCCCTTCCGACGGAAACTGGCGGCCGGGCAGCTCCAGATCCTGAGGTCTCGGACAGCGCTGCGCCGAAACAGGGGCGAGCCGCTTACCAGACCGTTCAGACTGAGGAGCAGCTGGCGTCGCTGCTGGAAGCCTTGCGCGCCGCGGGCAGCTTTGCTTTCGACACTGAGACCACCAGCACGGACCCCATGCGCGCCGACCTGGTGGGGCTGAGCTTTGCCACCGCCCCCGGCCAGGCATGGTATGTGCCCGTAGGCCACCAGCAAGGCAAGCAGCTTCCTCTGGAGGTGGTGCTGGCGAAATTGAAGCCGCTGCTGGAAGCTTCGGACTCGGCCAAGTGCGCCCACAACGCCAACTACGACCTTACCATGCTGGCTAACTATGGCATCCTGTGCGGCGGCGTGGACTTCGACACCATGATTGCCGCCCACCTGCTGGGCAAGAACGCGCTGTCGTTGAAAAACCTGGCTCTGGATGTGATGGGCCAGGAGATGACCCCCATATCTGAACTGATTGGGACCGGGAAGAAACAACTTACCTTTGACCATGTGGATGTTGAGGCCGCCACCGCCTACTCCGGCGCCGATTCCGACATGACCGGACGGTTGCGCGGGACCTTTGAGGAACAGTTGGCCGGCCAGGGCCTGACTAAGTTGCTCACCGATGTGGAGATGCCTCTGGTGCCGGTGCTGGTCAACATGCAGCGCAACGGCATCAAGATGGACGCGGGTACGCTGCATGAAATGTCCCGCGATTTGAACCAGCAAATGCAGCAAGTGGAGCACGAGCTTTACCAGAGCATCGGCCATACCGTGAATATCAATTCGCCCCAGCAACTCAGCGACCTGCTGTTCAAGGAGCTAGGGCTTCCCAAGAGCAAACGCACCCGCACCGGCTACTCCACCGATGCCAACTCCCTGGAGCAACTCAAGGGCCTTCACCCAGTGGTGGACAAAATCCTGGACTACCGGCAGATGTCCAAGCTCAAATCCACCTACGTGGATGCCCTGCCGGAAATGGTGAACCCCCGCACGGGCCGCATCCACACCAGTTACAACCAGACCGGTTCAGCCACTGGCCGCGTTTCCAGCAGCGAACCCAACCTGCAAAACATACCCATCCGCACCGACCTGGGACGCCAGGTGCGAAAGGCCTTTGTCGCCGAGAACGCCCCAGAATGGCTGCTGCTCTCGGCCGACTACTCCCAGATCGAACTGCGGGTGCTGGCCCACCTGTCCCAGGACCCTGCTTTGCTGGAAGCCTTCAAGCGCGGGGAGGACATCCACTCCTCCACAGCCTCCCTCATGTTTGACGTGCCCATCAACCAGGTGAACGGCGACATGCGGCGCATTGCCAAGGTGCTGAACTTCGGCGTAATCTACGGTCTTTCCCCCCACGGCATCGCCCAGCAGACGGGGTTCAGCCGCGAAGAAGGCGCCAAGTTCATAGACACCTACTTCACCAAGTACCCGGGCATCCAACAGTACATCGAAGATGTGAAAGCCAGCGCCCGGCAGACTCAGTACGTGCAAACCCTGCTGGGCCGCCGCCGGTATGCGCCGGAAATTAACTCCCCCAACTTCAATGTGCGCAGCGCCGCCGAGCGCATGGCTATTAACATGCCCATCCAGGGCACCGCCGCCGATATTATGAAGTTGGCAATGGTGCGGGTGCACAACCGGCTGGCGAAGGAGCGGATGCGGACCAAAATGCTGCTCCAGGTGCACGACGAACTGGTGTTTGAAGTGCCTAAAGAAGAGCTGGAGGCGCTGAAGCAGCTTGTCTATGATGAGATGCCCGCGGCCATGGACCTGGATGTGACACTAAAGGTGGAGACCAAGTGGGCTTACACCTGGGGGGACATGGAGTAGGGAAGTTGTGCATGGCTACAAAAGGGAGAGTCAAATCATTGGGCAGGACAGAGGTGCTGGCCAAAGTCATCGGGGATAAAGAGACCAGGGAGTACACTTTCCTGGTTGACACGGGAGCGACCTACCTGGCCTTGCCCCTGGAAGAAATTGAGGCGCTGGGACTCCGTCAGGGCCTGGGCAGGCTGCGGTTGATGAGCGCCACCGGCATCGTGGAAGTCAACACCTACTTTGCCAACGGCGAGTTGAGGGGAGAGGGTTTCAGCGCCATCCTGGTGCCTGCTTCTACTCCGCTAATCGGCTATGAGTTGCTGGAGAACCTGCGTTACCGGGTCAATCCCGTACCCGTCAAATCGAAAAGGTTCCTGAGGGCGAGGTGCATCCTCCATACCTGTTGTGAATTTTGAAATAAGGTCTTCTGGAGTCATTTTCAGCACCCTTCGGAGTGATAGATGGAGCTCCTTCGCAGCCTAATCTTTGTGCCCGGCAACCGCGCCAACATGCTGGAGCGGGCCAAGGGCTTTAACGCCGACGTCATCATGGTGGACCTGGAGGACTCGGTGCCTCCTGGTGAAAAGGCCAACGCCAGGGAAGTGGCGCGGCAATGGGTGCCCCAACTGGCCCGCGCTGGCCGTAAAGTCATGGTGCGGGTCAACTCCCTGGACACTGGCCTCACCCGGGAGGAGCTGGCCGCCGTCATTGGCCCAGACCTGGCTGGCATTAGCATCGGCAAGGGCGAGTCGGCCTGGGACGTGCAGGAGGCCGACCGGCTCATCGGCCCCTTGGAGGCCGCCGCCGGGCTGGAACCGGGCAGCGTCAAGCTCATCC
>VGZV01000067.1 GCA_016872385.1 SAR202 cluster bacterium
ATCAATTTCAGGTACTTGCGCCGTTCATCCACGGTCATCTTCTCTTCACTCGCCATGATTCCCTCGGTAACATTTCTAGCTGAGGGAACCATACCCCTTTGGGTAACATTTTAGGTGAGTGAATACGCAGGATTGACTGCCCCAGTGCCGGTGGGTATGATGGCTTGCGTTGGCCGCAGTTGGTCAACGGCCATAGTATTGAATATGGGCTGGAGGAGCGAAAATGCAGGTCGTCCGTGTTTATACTGGCGCCGATGGCAAGTCCCACTTTGAAGAGTTGAACTTGCCCTACGAGAAAATTGCCAAGGCCGAGCGCACGGCGATGCAAAAAGCCACCGGCATTCAGTTCCGGCGCGCCCCGGTGGGGGAATTCCAGGACTTTCACGTTGCGCCCCGCCGCCAGTACGTGATTACCCTGGAAGGCCAGGCGGAAATTGGCCTGGGCGATGGCACCAAGCGCATTTTCAATCCCGGTGACGTGCTCCTGGCTGACGACTTGACCGGACAGGGCCACACCACCGCCGTCCACGGCCGCAAGGCCCGGGTGTCCATAGCTATTCCCCTGGTTGATTAGCACTGGCCTGCCCCAGAAAGGCGCTATTAAGGCAGCGCACCGCCGCGGAGGTTGTTATGCCCACTATCAAGCTGGACCCCACCCTGGAAATGTACTATGAGGACGACGACTATACCGATCCGTGGCGCAAGCCAGAAACGGTGGTGCTGCATCACGGCAACGCCAAGAGCTCGCGGTTGTGGTACGCATGGGTGCCCCTGCTGGCCCGCCAGTACCGCGTAATCCGGCTGGACGCACGCGGGTTTGGCCGCTCCAGCGTACCCCCGGAAGGGTATCAGTGGTCACTGAGCAATTTTGCCACCGACCTGGCGCGGCTGCTGGACCACCTGAAGCTGGACAAGGTGCATCTGGTGGGCGAGACAGTGGGCGGCACCATTGCCCTGCAATTCGCCTATGAGCACCCGGAGCGGCTGAATTCCCTGGCAGTGTGCACGTCACCCTACAAGTTTGCCGGGGTGGCGTCTTATGTAAATAACCGCAACATAGTGCTCCAGGATGGCGTGGAAGCCTGGGCGCGGCGCACCGCCAGCCAGCGCTTGGAGCCGGGCAAGTCCGACCCCGGACACCGGGAGTGGTACATCCAGCAGATGGGGCAGACCACCCAGCGGGTGGTGCTGGAGACGCTGGCTTACCTTTCCAGCCAGGACCTGTCGCCCATCCTGCCCAAGATTCAGACTCCCACCCTGGTGATGGTGGCTAAGGAAAGCCAGATGAACAGCGCCGAGCGCAGCCAGGGTATGGCCAAGCTGCTGCCCAACGCACAGCTGGTGGAGATAGAGGGCGCTTCCGGCTATGTGCAGCACTCAGCTCCCGAAAAGTGTGTAGATGCCTGGCGGGAGTTCGTGGGCCGGGTGGCCGCTGGTGCGGTGAATCCAGGGCGTGCGGCAACGGGAAGCGCACCCCGGCGGGGACGCTAGCACTCAGCCGACTTTGCCGGGCCTTGAATTAACATCTGCTCACCCTCACCCCCGCCCTCTCCCCTTGTGGGAGCTTTGCCTCAAAACACCTGCGCCTGAGTGAAACTGTCACCCTGAGTCCCGATTACATCGGGACTCAGGGTTACAATAATTGTATGCAAAACGTTACTAACTATCTAAATCCACACTTTTTTGGGCAAGGCCGATCTAAAATGCAACTGGTATGGCGCCTACCGTAGATTATTGCCCAGTTTTCTAGATTCTTCGTCGTCACGATGTCATCGGGACTCCTCAGAATGACACTTTTGAGGCAGCCCCGTCTGGGGAGAGGGCGGGCACCTCTGTCCTCTCCCATTGTGGGAGAGGACAGAGGTGAGGGGTATTAGTGGTCCGCTAGAACAGCGACCGGGACTGGCCGCCGTCCACGTTAATGCACGCGCCCGTAATCAAATTGGCCCGGTCGGAAGCCAGGAAGGCTACCATTTCGCCGATGGGATCAGGCCAGCCAAACCTGCCCATGGGCAGGTTGCGGGCAATGAATTCCGACACTACTTCCGGCGGCTGGGTGTGCTGGAACCGGTCCCACGTGCTACCCGGAAAGTCTATGGAGCCGGGGGCTACGCAGTTCACCAGCACCCCGTGACGCGCCGTTTGCAGGGCCAAGTGCTTGGAAAAGGCGATGAGGGCCGCCTTGGCGGTCATGTAATCAATGGAGCCGCCATACTCCCGCCCATAGATGGAAGAGATGTTGATGATGCGCCCCCAGCCCTCCTGTTTCATGTGAGGCATGACCAAGGCCACCAGGCGGATGGCGCTGATGAGGTTCACCTCCAGCCCGGCGCGGAACTGGTCCAGGCTGGTCTCTTCAAACACTACCGAACCGCGCCGTCCACCTACATTGTTCACCAGGATGCCTGGGTGGCCCAGGGACTGGAGCGTCTCCTGGTAAAACCGGTTGGCATCGGCCTCCTGGGTCACATCGGCTTCCACGCCGTGCACGTGGTAGCCCAAAGCGGAGAACCCTTTGACTGTGGCGGCTAGCTGCTCCTTGTTCCGGGCGCAAATGGACACAGCGCAGCCTTCCCGGGCCAATGCCCCCGCAATTTGTTTGCCCAAGCCACGGCTCCCTCCAGTAACCATCGCTACTTTGCCGTGCAGTTCCAGTTCCATACTCTCCTCCGCAAAAACGCCTGGCAACGGGATTATAAGTGTTTCAGACTGGCCCAGCCAGGAGGCCGGTGCCGATGCCTAGGAGAGCTGGGATCGAATACAAGGTTGCAACCCTGCTGACGCGCTTCTCAGGCTATTTTATCCTTGGGGTGCTGCTGGCAACCGCTTTACTGGCCTTGCCCCTGTTCTTGCTGCCGCCCAGGGGACAGGCTTCTCAAGACCCTGGGGGCCAAGTATTTGAACTGCAAGAGCGGGTCAACCAGCTATTCCCGCCGCGGGTGCACATCACCAGCTTCATCGCCGAAGACCCCCAAGGGGACATGCTGCGCCAGGCCCCTTTGTGGGAACTGTACCAGAACGAGGTGCACCTGCGGGAATCGGAGCTGGCCGCCCACCTGTACTCCGGGTTCGACTCGGATACTGGCCGCCAGATTAACGGGGTTTTCACCATCGCCGACGCCGTGCAGGCAGTGCTGCGGCTGGACCCGCGCCGCAGGGTGAGCCTGGAAACTGCCAGCGACGCCGACGTTAAGAAAGCCATTTCCTTGGTTATGTCCACGCCCCTGGGCCAATCGCTGCGGGCAACCCTGTCCCAAGAGGCTGGCAGCCAAAAAGCAGTGGTGGATGGCGCGGAGATTGATTACTGGCGTTCCCCAGCCCTGTTCTCCTTTGTGGCCTCGGACAACCAAATGTTGGGCGGCGGCCCATCGGGCGTCAGCCTCACGCCCAACAAGGTAACGCTGGACAAGGAGCGGTTCAACCGCCGCGTGCAAGAAATCCTGCGGGGCGGCCAGGCAACTTACAAGTTGTGGGGCATTGCCATTGATGTGAACCTGACTTCCCAGGAGCAAGGGCGCACCACCATGCCTTTCATTATGGGGGCGTTGGCGTTGGTGCTGGTAGTGGTCGGGGTCAGTTTAAGGTCGTGGCGCTGCGCTATCCTGGCGCTGCTGGGGCTGCTCATGCTCATGGTTTGGCTCAAGGGCAGCTCCAACCTGCTGGGGCTGAAATCATCCCTGGTGGTGGATCTGTTGGTGCCCATCGCTATGATCTCCCTGGGAGTAGACTTCTTTGTGCATACGGTCCACCGCTACCAGGAGGAACGGGCTGGCGCAGTGACAAAGAATGACCTGCCGGTCATTACGGCGGCCCTGGCGGGAGTTTTGGGAGCTGCCACGCTGGCGCTGCTCACCGATGGTATCGCCTTCTTGGCCAATACCTTTTCCAGGATTGAAATGGTGGTGCAGTTCGGCATTGCCGCGGGCCTTGGCGTGGCGGGCAGCTACGTCGTGATGGGGCTTTTCTTGCCGCTGCTCATGGCAAGACTTCCCGGACTATTTCCCCAGGTGACCGAGCCGGTGAAGGCGAAAGGGCAGACAGCTCTGCAAACGCGCGGCTCTTTTGGCGACCTGGCTTCAAGACTTATTGTTGCCCTGGCCCGGCGCTACTGGCTGGTGCTGCCCCTAGCCCTGGCCGCCACTGCCACCACAACCTGGTTGGCCCTGCAATTGGAGCCTGGCCTGGACCCCAAAGACTTTTTTGACCATGACTCTGACCTGGTAGTGGGGCTGGACAAGTTCACCCGCCATGCCGCCCCCGCCCTTTCTGGCGAGCCTGCAGTAATTTATATTGAGGGTGACTTGACCTCCCTGGAGTCGCTTTCCGCAATAGACGCGCTCCTGCAACGCCTTAAGCAGAATCCTGTGGTGGGCCACACGGAGGGCGGTGAGGTATCCTTTTACTCTCGCCCGGTACTGACACTGCTGGAGCGCGTGGTGGCCAGTGATTATGCTCGCGCCCAAGTACGGGCGGAGACAGACCAGGCAATTACTGATTATGACTCAGATGGCCTGCCAGACAGCCCCGCCCAGGTGCGGGCGGCCTATCAGTATGTATCCCAGCATGGGATGCCCCTGGACTCCCAAAGGCTGCGGTACGATGCGCAGCAGGTCGGGGAAACCCTGTATTTTGAGTCAGACAACGCCACCCAGTCCACCATTATCTCTTTCGGCATTGTCGGCAGCCGGGAACAGGCCAGGGTGGCCGCTGCCCGTCGTTCCCTGGAGCAGGAGTTGGACCTAATGCGGGCCGCGCCGGGCATCAAGTTCGCTGGGCTGACCGGAGCGCCTTTTACCAGGGCCGCCACCCTGGATGCTACCAGCCGGGCCTTGAACATCTCCTTGCCGGTGGCGGTGGCAGGTTGCATAGTCGTGCTGGCGCTGTGGATGCGGTCGCTGTCCCTGGCAATAGTAACAGCAGTCCCCATCTGCCTGGTGGTGTCCTGGATGTATGCCTTTATGTACCTGGCGGGCTTTCACCTGAACTTCGTCACAGCTACCATTGGCGCAATTTCCACCGGAATCGGCATTGACTACTCCATTTACGTGGCCCAGCGTTACCGGCAGGAACTGGCCCGCCGGGGAAACAAGCTGGCAGCCATGCAAGTTACCATCAAGTCCGCCGGGAGCGCGCTCCTGGGCGCGGCGGGGACTACCGCAGTGGGGTTTGGCGTTCTGATTCTAGCCCCCATGCCCCTCTTTGCTATGTACGGGGTGCTCACCGCCGTTATGGCAGTCTTTTCCCTGGCAGCGGCGCTGCTGGCGCTGCCCTGCCTACTGCTGCTGGCTGGTAGCAAGCATACCGCCAGGGTCATGCTATAATGGTTTGGCCTTTTCAAGCCAGCTAGCTCTATAGCTGGCTCTGGCAGATCCTTCCCAAAGGAGTTCTGGCATGATCAAGAGATTTTCGGTGCTCTACGTAGGCCAAACGGACCTGGAAAACGTGGGCATCAACGGCACTCCCGCCAACGACCGCTGCTACCCCAATGAGCATCTGGTCAAGGCCTATGAAAATGCCGTGGCCCTGGCCAAGCACATGGACAAACTGGGCTACTACTGCATGTGGACAGCAGAGCACCACTTCCAGCGGGAAGGGTACGAGGTCTTTCCCAACCTCAACTTGCTGGGCGTGCATCTGGCAGGCGTCACCAAGAAGCTGAAGTTTGGCGCAGGGTTCAACGTGGTGCCCATGTGGCACCCCCTGCGGCTGGCCGAGGACTTTGCCATGGCGGATGTCCTCACCGGAGGCCGGCTTATCTTCGGCGTGGGTCGCGGGTACCAGTCCCGGGAGGTGGAGACCTTTGGCGCACCTATGATTAACAACGACGCCAACCGGGAACTGTTTGAAGAGCAGATGGAAATCATTCTGAAAGCCTTCAACCAGGACTCCTTTACCCACAAGGGGAAGCACTATCAACTGCCTGCAGAAGTGCCCTTCCGGGGGTACACAGTAAAGGACATCACCCTGGTGCCCCGGCCGGTGCACCGGCCAGTGGAAGTCTGGCAGCCCATTGCCAGCGGCAAGACGCTGGAGTACTCGGCACAGAAGGGGTTCAAGTCCATGGTGGCCCTTACTGGGGAACGGCTGGTGGACGAACTGTTCCACCGGTTCCAGGATGCCGCGGCCCGGGTAGGCCGCAAGCTCGCCCTGGGACAGGACATAGCTTTGGGCCTGGGTTTCTACATCGCATCCACCCAGCAAGAAGCTATGGACCGGGTACGCCCCTACCACGATGAGCGGTACAAGTGGTTTGCTCCCTTCGGCTTTGTCCGCTACACCGATTCCCAGGGCAGGGCTTGGGGAACACCCGGCGCACCGGCGCGTGTGCCCACCATAGAGGACGGGGTAGAGCAGAAAGTGTGGCTGTGCGGCCCGGCGGCGGATATAGTAGCCCGCCTGCGGGAACTGGAAAGGTTGTACCCCGGCCTGGAAGACATTGTGTTCCAGTGGCCAGAAGGCATGCCCTGGCCGGAGTACCGGGACCAGCTAACCATGCTGGCCCAAGAGGTGATGCCCCATTTCACTCGCCGCCGCAAAAGCGCCGCCATCGCCGTGGGTTCCCGGTAATGGCCTGTTTGGGAGATTCCGCCACGGCTGCTGCGGGCCTTGGCAGGACGCGCAAGGAGTGACCGTTGGCCGTCCTGCAACATACTGAGCTGGTGAAAAAAGGCATATATGCCATCAACCGGTGGCACGACCAATCGGAAATCCGGCAGCGGCTGGACTTGTCGGGAGCATTGCTCAGCGGCCTCCGTCTGTCAGGAGCCGACCTAGCCAACGCCGACCTCAGCCACGCTGACCTGACTCGCGCTGACCTGCGCCGGGCAAACCTATCGTGGTCAGACCTGGAAAGCACCCACATGTGGCGGGCGGACCTCTCCCGGACGGACATGCGGAATGCCCGCTTGCCGGGAGCGATTCTTGGCCGCGCCAGTCTCTGTTGCAGCTTCCTGCGAGAAGTGGACTTGCACGGAGCCGACCTTTCCTCGGCAGATCTCTCCTACGCCGACCTGGCCGGTTCCAACCTCACTGGCGCGGACTTAACCGAGGCCAACCTCTCTTGGGCGGACCTGACGGGGGCCAAGCTAGTCAACGCCAAGCTCACCGCCACCTGCCTGGATGTGGCCAATCTTTCAGGGGCGGACCTGCGGCACGCCCAACTGGTGCGCACCCGCCTGGACCGCACCCTGCTGGCCGCCGCATCCCTGGAGATGACTTTGTTCGCAGATTGCGACTTGAGCCAGGCATTGGGACTTGATAGCGTCCGGCATTTTGGCCCCAGTGTCATTGGCGTGGATTCCCTGGCCCGCTCCCGCGGTGGTATCCCATACACATTTCTTAACCAGGCGGGAGTGGCCCCTGCCTTTATTACTCTGGACCGGGCGGCTGCCGAGCGCCGTCCCCCAACCCTTTGTTCCCGCATTCTCCTGGCCAGCGTCGTCAGCGATGAAGGCTTTGCAGACATGCTGGCGGCGGACCTGCGGGCCGCGGGGCTGCCCTGCTGGAGCCTGCCGGTGGATGATGAAAGGCGTATGATTGCCCAGGGCAGCGCCATGCAGCGCGTCATGTACTACGACGTGATTGTGGCGGTCTGTTCCGAGGAGATGCTTGGGAACCCCCACGGGGTCCGCCTGCTGGAGTACATGGCCCGCAACGACTACCCTGGGAAAGCGACAGTGTCGCTGGCGCTGGACCAGTCCCTGAGCAGTGGCGCCCAGGAGTTGTGCCAGAAGCTGTCCGCCAAAACCGTCGTGGACTTCCAAGGCTGGCGAAGCGAGGTAGCTTACTTGCGCGGCCTGGAACAACTGGTGCGGGAATTGTCCGCCAAGGGCTAAGGCGGAGGGCCAGCCACTTTGCGGCTACTCCTCCACCGGGGCATTGCGGTCCAGCATCAGGCAGGCCTCACCCCACTGACTGGGGTTGGCAACATCCCACTCCTCAGCCTCGCCATACACCCTAAGACGTATTCCCTGGTCACCGCCGTACACCAGCAGCACCAGGCCTTCGCCTGAATCCTCGGCCAGCGCCGCTTTAGCTGGGCACACCCCCTGGCTGCTCCACCCACTAACTTCCAGCCAGCGGTCCTGCCCCGACTGGTCCGCCGCAAAGATGCGCCGCACTACCCGGGGAGGCGAAAACAGGTCAAACATCCGGTTTACCGTAATGGGGCTGTTCTCTCCCGCAGTTACGTCAATCTCCAGAAACATCAACGCATACCCCTTGGGCTATTAAGGGCATTCTAGGCCATGATGCCAGGCCAATCAAGGAACACTGGCGGGAAAATGCGGCCCTGCCTTTACAAACTTGTCATTACCGTGTTCTCTCTTGAATAGGGTTAGGAGTTAATTACTACGTATAATGGAGTTTGGCCCCCCAGCGGGTGTGAACACACGGAGGATGCCATGCAGTCCACCAAGGCGCTGACCCCCTTTGAGGAAGTTAACCTTTTTTACGACCAGGCGGCGGAGCGGCTGAAGTTGTCCAGCGGCGTATGGGAAATGCTGCGCCGCCCGTGGCGCGAGCTGCGGGTGCAAGTGCCGGTGCGCATGGACAACGGGGAAATGAAGGTTTTTACCGGCTACCGGGTACAGCACAACGCTGCCCGCGGGCCGTACAAAGGGGGCGTGCGCTACCACCCACAGGCTGACGAAGAAGAAGTGCGCGCTCTGGCGTCGCTGATGACGTGGAAGACCGCGCTGATGGGCCTGCCCTTCGGCGGGGCTAAAGGCGGCGTTCAATGCGATCCCAACCAGCTCAGCCTGGGGGAACTAAACCGCATTACCCGCCGCTACACGCTCAGCATAGAACACTTGATTGGCCCCAACCGGGATATCCCGGCGCCGGACCTGGGCACCAACGCCCAGACCATGGGCTGGATGATGGATGCCTACGGCCAAATCCACGGCTACACTCCCGCCATTGTCACTGGAAAGCCGGTGGAGCTACATGGCTCTTTGGGAAGGGATTCAGCCACCGGCCGGGGCGTGGGCTACGTGTTGACTGAGGCAGCCAAAGATTTTGGACTGGAGGTCCGGGGCGCCCGAGTGGTAATCCAGGGGTTTGGCAACGTAGGATCCTGGGCGGCCCGCTTGCTTCACGAGATGGGCTGCCGGATTATTGCCATCGGAGATGCCAAAGGCGCAGTTTACCAGCCCAGGGGCCTGGACCTGCAAAAGCTGCTGCGGCACCACACCTCTGCCGGTACGGTGGCGGGTTTTCCCGAGGGCGAAGCCGTGACCAACGAAGAACTGTTAGAGCTGGACTGCGATGTATTGTTGCCCGCCGCTATAGACAATGTCCTCACGGGGCGCAACGCTTCCCGCCTCAAGACCCGGCTGGTGCTGGGAGGCGCCAACCACCCTACGACTCCCGAAGCCGACGCCATCCTCAATGACCGCCGGATTCCAGTATTGCCGGACATCCTGGTCAACGCCGGAGGCGTCACCGTGTCCTATTTTGAGTGGACACAAAACCTGCAGGAGTTCCGCTGGGACGAGGATCGGGTCAATGCCGAGCTTAAGAAGACCATTACCAGCGCATACCGGGAAGTTTATCAGCGGGCACAGCAAGCAGGCATCACTTACCGGCAGGCCGCCTTTGAGATTGGCGTGCAGCGCGTGGCCCGGGCGGCGGAGCTGCGCGGCTTTATATAGTTAGAAGGGGCTTTGCCAATAAAGTACGGATTTAGAGCCTGTGTGAGAAATGCCGTCTACCCAGCCCGCTCATCCTGAGCTTGTCGAAGGAGAGTAGCTTTTAGTCCGCTCATGGTTCGACAAGCTCACCACGAGCGGGAATTGTTACACACCCTCTTAGATATTCGGAAGCGTTTTGCATCCAATTATTGTCACCCTGGGCAAACCGGCGACGAAGAAATTGCCTCTGAAATTTGACGTCAAGTCTAACCGGAGGGGATAGCAGCATGTTTGATTTGCTTTTCCGCAACGCCAGGGTGGTGGACGGCACAGGCCAGACCTGGTTCAGGGCAAGCGTTGGCGTAGCCGGTGATACCCTCTCCATCATCCGCGGCGACACTTCAGCAGTACCCGCCGGACGTGTTATTGATGTGGCACGTTATGTAGTGTGTCCTGGCTTTATTGACATGCACTCCCACTCGGACCTGAAACTGCTTTCTGAGCCCCGGCATGAAGCCAAGGTCCGCCAGGGCGTGACCACCGAGGCCTTGGGAATGGACGGCCTCTCTTACGCTCCTACATCACCAGCCAACCTGGAGGCCTTGCTGACTTACCTGGCCGCGGTCAACGGACTGCCGCCAGCAGGAGTGCGGTGGAGCAGCGTCAAAGACTTTCTAGACCTGCTGGACAGGCATGTGGCTTGCAACGTGGTCTACTTTGTGCCCCATGCCGCCATCCGGGTAGAAGCTATGGGCTGGGCCGACCGGCTGCCCACTCCGCGGGAGCTGGCGCGAATGCAGGAGCTGGCCCGGCAAGGGATGCGGGACGGCGCTTTTGGCTTTACCACTGGCCTTACCTATCCACCCGGCGCCTACAGCGACACCGACGAACTGGCCGCCATCTGTCACGCCATAAAAGACCTGGGCGGCATGTACATGACCCATGCCAGGTACACGCTGGGCGACAAGCTGCTGGACCCTTTCCGGGAGGCGGTGGAGATAGGGCGCCGCAGCGGAGTGCCGGTGCAGATTTCGCATTTTCACAATCCAGTGGCCGGAATGGGGCAGCGGATGACCGCCCTGGTGGACGAGGCCCGCGATTCCGGAGTGGACGTGACCTACGACCAGTATCCCTACCCTGCCGCCAGCACAGTCCTGCACTCTTTACTACCCTACTGGGTACACGCTGGCGGGCCTGCAGCGCTGCTGGAGCGCATCAAAGACCGCCAGGTGCGGGACCAGATAGGCGACAACTCCTTCACCATGTGGGGGCTGACCCTGGACCACTACATTTTCAGCCACATTGGCTCGGCCAAGAATAAGGAGTGGGAGGGCCGTTCCCTGGCTGACCTGGCCAGGTTCCAGGCCAAAAGAATGGTGGACACCATCTGCGATTTGCTCATTGAGGAAAATCTGGCAGTGGCCTTTGTGGCCCGCACTGGCAATCCGGACAACATCCGCACCATCTTGAGGCACCCAGCCCAGATGGTCGGCTCCGATGGCCTGCTTACCGGCGATATGCCCAATCCCCGCAGCTACGGCACCTTTCCCTATGTGCTGGGGCAACTGGCCCGGGAGGAAAAGCTGCTGACTCTGGAGGAGGCGGTGCGGAAGATGACGTCCATCCCGGCCCAGCGGCTGGGGTTAAGGGACCGGGGTATCCTGCGGGATGGCATGAAGGCCGACCTGGTGCTAT
>VGZV01000068.1 GCA_016872385.1 SAR202 cluster bacterium
AATCCCGATGATTTGTTCCTCGGTGAACCGGCTGCTTTTCATGTCGAGCTCTCCTTAGCTTTGTAGATTCTATCGGAGAACCCGCATTACCAGTGGACTTATTTTAGGGGGAATGGTCAGGCTATACCGCAGCGGAACTCATTACTGGCAGAGTAGATAGCGCCAAGCCTAACATGGGCTTGACCAACTGGAAGGGCAAAGTTATCACGCGGGCGGATGCCGTAGTCGCCAAGAACTATCTTCAGGAACTAGAACTAAAACGCCTTGAGCTTCTGGTGGAGCAATTCCTCTCGTTTGCAGAATTGCGGAGCGTCGAGAAAGTTCCCATGTATATGCGAGATTGGGTGACCAAGCTGGATGATTTCTTGACTCTGAACGAGAAGAAGATTCTCACCAACTCTGGCTCGGTGTCTCGCGCTGACATGGAAGCAAAGGTTAGGGCTGAACTACAACAGTATAATCGGCGAGCATTGCCTACGCCCGACGAAACGCCTGGAACCACTGTGCAGTAATAAACCCCTTATCCCTCCCCCGGCCCAAAGAGCAGGGGCAGCTTCGCCACCTCGGCCCGGCCCTGGGCAGCCCCATCAACCACCACCTCCAGCCTGGTTCCCGGCGCGGGACTGCCTCGCAGGTAGCCCAGGCCCATCAGTTCCTCCGTGCCGGGCACCCGCGCCACCGAGGTCACCTGGCCTACTTCCTGCCCGCCTTGCTGGAGCGTTGCGCCGGGAGAAACTTCTGCATCAGGAGAAAAGCGCAGCATCGCCAGGCGCTTCTGCACCTTTTTATAAGTATCCAGCCGGGCAATCACTTCCTGGCCTATGTAACAGCCCTTGGTGAAGCTGATGGCGCCAATCAGCCCGGCCTCCAGGGGGTTGTAGTCCTCTCCCAGCTCCTGGCCATAAGCAGGCACCCCCTGCTGCACCCGCAGGGCCTCATAGGCGGCCAGGCCTGCTGGCATGATCCCTGCATCCAGTCCGACCAAGTCGGACCAGACCTGGGGCGCCGTCTGGGGCGACATCAGCAGGTCATAGCTGGGCAGCTCCCCCAGGGGCCGGTGAATCACCCGCAGCGGCTGGCCGGCTGCCCGCCCCATTACGCTGTGGAAGGGGGCCAGCCCGGCCAGGGACACGCCGCAGACCCTTTCCAGGGCGCTCCTGGCCTGGGGGCCAAGGACCGCCAGCAGGGTGGTTTCCTGGGTCAGGTCGGTGACGGTCAGGTCTTCCATGATGGTGTACTTGTCCAGCCACTGGATGACCGGCTGCTGCATTCCAGGGCTGGTGAGCAGCAGCACCCCGATGGAATCGGGGCCGGTGTTAATCACCGCCACCAGGTCCAGGATGCGGCCCCGGTCGGTGGTCAGGATGGTGGGCGCGCCCTGGCCGGGGGCCAGCTTGAGCACCTGGTTGGTGGACAGGCGGTTGAGCAGGTCCAGGGCGTCCTTGCCGGCGGCCTTGAGGCGGCCCAGGTAGGACAGGTCATGCACCGCCGCCGACTGGGTGGCGGCGCGGAACTCGGCGGCTGGCCCGGAGTAGGCGCGGGGCAACTCCCAGCCAAACCGCTGCTGGAGCGTAGCGCCGCTGGCGGCCAGCAGGGGGTGCAGCGCGGAACGATGCAGAGTCATGGCGACCTCGTTTTCAAACCCACAAGTTGCGGGAAATGAAGAGGAGCGTCCTTTAGGTTGAGGACGCCCCTACACCATCTCTCACACGCGCTACGGATACCCTTAGTGATTTTGACTAAGGGTAACTGTAGCTACGGTTATACCCATATGACCAGGATGATCCCCCTCCATAGTAGGGAGAACTCCAAGTATAGTTGTACCCACGATTGGATCGATTCGACCAAGATGAACTCCATCCATAATCAGGGGGAGAGTATCGCCTCGTACCATACTGACCAGTGTATGGATTGTAGTTCCCGGAGTAGCTGTAGTTATCGTAGATACTGTTGTTAGGGCATGTCCTATAATGCCCTGACACATATGTACCGTTGCTACGGTAATAGCCGTTGACGTAAGTAGATCCGTAACATGCAGCTTCGGCGTCGGAAGAGGGAACCACTGCCACCACACCGAGAAATAGGGCTATAAGGAGGGTTCCTAGCAATAGAAATTTCATGATCTTCCTCTCGCAGCATCCTGTAATGGCAGACTAACCACACAGGCACAATCTCTAACTATGACAATCCAATTCTGGTCAAGAGCCTTACACCCCGAAGGAAGTGCCGCAGCCGCAGGTCTTCTTGGCGTTGGGGTTGGTGAAAGTGAACCCCTTGCCGTTAAGGCCGTCGGAGAAGTCCAGGATGGTGCCCGCCAGGTAGATGTAGCTCTTCTTGTCCACCATGACCTTGACCCCATGCTGGACCACCACCCGGTCGGTGGGCAACTCCTGGTTGGTAATCTTCAGGTCGTAGGTCAGGCCGGAGCAGCCGCCGCCCTTAACCCCCACCCGGATGCCCACGTTCTCGGTGACGCCCTCCTTGCCGGCGAAGTATTTAATCTTCTCGGCGGCCTTTTCGGTAATCTGGACGCCCAGATCCACGCCCTCTCTGGTGACAGCCATAAGTCCCTCCTGGGGGACAGAGTTTCCCATATGAACAATTTTGAGACTTCTGCCATTATTGTAGGAAAGGGGAGAGGGGGCGTCAAGGTGGGAAGGGAAGAAATAATATCCCGCGCGAGCGGCTCCGGCATTTTGCTACTACGTACCCGTGTCAACTGCGCCAGGCGGCTGATTTTTATACTCCAGGTAGTGTCTTTCAGTAGTAGCGCTACTACCAATTGTGGAATATCATGAAGAAGTTGCGGAATACGAGGCGTGGTGGACATGAAATAAAATTATGCTCAAATACAGACTTTATATAGACGAATCCGGCGACCATGGATATGGTGACTTGGATGGACCTGGAGGCCAGTATCTAGCTATTACGGGTCTCGTCATAGAGGCTGAGTCGTACAGGAGCCAATTCCATCCGAGATTGGAAAGACTTAAGCAAGAGGTGTTGCCACATGACCCCGACCGTCCGATGGTTTTGCACAGGCGTGACATTAAGGATGCCACGGGGGCGTTTGGGCGACTTCGGGAGCCCGAACTTCGACAAAAATTCGACGCAGAGCTGCTCGAATTTCTTACTGAACAGAGCTACGCGATAATCACGGTAGTTCTGGATAAGAAGGCTCATAAAGAGAAGTATGGAGCAGCTGCTTACCATCCGTATCATTACAGCCTAAGTGTGTTGATGGAAAGGTATTGTGGTTTCTTGCGAGTCCATAATGCCAGAGGGGATGTGTTAGCGGAGAGCCGTGGGCGAAAGGAGGATTGAGAATTGAAAATGGCTTTTGCTGACCTGTTAGCGCGTGGGACGCAGTTTCGGTCTCCCGGGTTCTTCACCGACGTGCTAGACAATCACGAGTTGAAGACCGCAAAGAAGGATACGAACATCGCAGGTTTGCAAGTAGCTGACATCATCGCATATCCGAGCAAGGAAGATGTGCTGGCAGAGTTAGGAAGAATCCAGATTTTCTCTGGAAAATTTGTGGACGAGTTGCGGAAAGCCATGCGGAAACACTACAACAGACAGGCGTACAATGGAAGAATTAGGGGCTATGGCATGGTGCTTCTATAAACAAACAGAAGGCCGGGCGTAAGCCCGGTCCTCTGCGACGCCTCGTACCGAGACATCCACCTTCGGTTTCCCGAATTAAATATATATTACGTCTAGATTGATACTGCGTCAATGTGCTGCGGTCGCTAAAATGGGCATTCCCCCCATCCAGTTGACGCCCTCCGCACGCCCTGCTACAGTTGCATCCGGCAAGCTGGCCGTAGCTTGGCAGGGCTATTGGCTGGGCAAAACCCCTTGGTTTAGCTTGTAAACTTCTGCTAAAATTAGCACTAATTTCCGGTACCAGAGCGTCAAGTGAGGTAAGGAGCGCCAAGTATGGTTACTACCAAGAAGGACCCCATCCTGGTGGTGGTGCAGCTCACCGGCGGCAACGATGCGCTGAATACCCTTATCCCCTACTCCGACCCCCTGTACTACGACAACCGCAACAACGTGGGCATCCCCCAGAACCAGGTGCTGCCCATCAACGACAAGTTTGGCTTTAACCCGGCCATGAAGCCCTTGAAGGAGCTGTACGACCAGGGCAAGGTGGCCGTCATCCAGGGCATCGGCTATCCCAACCCCAACCGCTCCCACTTCCGCAGCATGGACATCTGGCACACCTGCGAGCCGGACAAGGTGGGCACGGAAGGCTGGCTGGGCCGCGTGACCCGGGACCTGGACCCCAAGTCCGAGAATGTGCTGACCTGCGTGAACTTTGGCCGCGGCCTGCCCAGGGCCTTGGCCCTAACCGGCGTGCCGGTGGCCTCCGTGGCGGTGCTGGAGACCTACGGCCTGCTCACCGGCATCAGCGACGAGTCGGAGCGCATGGAAGCCCTGGACGTGTTCTCCCGGATGTACGCCCCCACCATGGGCACTGGCCCGGTGATGGACTACCTGGGCCAGACCGGCCTGGATGCCATGAAGGGCGCGGACATCCTGAAGACCGCCCCCGGCAAGTACCAGAGCAGCATTGAGTACGCCAACAGCTCCATTGGCCGCAACCTGCAAGGCATTGCCAAGGTGCTGACCGCCGACCTGGGCACCCGCATCTTCTACACCCAGCACGGCGGCTACGACACCCACGCCAGCCAGGGGCCGCAACACCCCAAGCTGTGGACTGAGCTGTCCCAAGCCGTCTCCGACTTCTACGCCGACCTGAAGGAGCACAACACCACGGACAACGTCCTAATCTTTGTGTTCACCGAGTTCGGGCGGCGGGTGAAGGACAACGGCTCCGGCACCGACCACGGCTCCGGCGGCGTGGCCTTCGCCATTGGCGACATGGTCAAGGGCGGCCTGCACGGGGAATACCCCTCTCTGGCGGCGGACAAGCTGCTGGAGGGCGACCTGCACTTCAACCAGGACTTCCGGGGCGTGTACGGCCACATGGTGGAGAAGTGGCTGGGCCTGGATGCGGCGCCGGTGGTAGGCGGCAACTTCTCCCAGCCCGCCTTTGTGTAGGGAGTTGGGGAGACGCGGCTCCCCCTTGCCAAGGGGGAGATATAGAGGGGGTTATGAAGTAGGGGCAGGTTTCAAACCTGCCCCTACTTGTTTTCACGGTATATCGGGGTGCACGGCCGTGCACCCCTGCGGATGCTGTATTCCTTGGTGAAGAATGGAGTTCAGCGCATATGGCTAATACTTGAACTCCTCCCGCACCGGGCTGAAGATGTCCAGGGCCACCGCGGGCGTGTCGCCGCACTTGGCGTAGTGGGGCACCCCGCCGGGGATGATGTACATGTCCCCCACCTGAAGCGTCCGCACCTCTCCCGCCACGCCCATCTCCATCTCCCCCTCAATCACAATCCCTGCCTGTTCGTGGGGGTGGGTGTGCAGGGGAACGGCGGAGTTGGCGTCAATGGTCACCAGGGAAAGCAGGATTTTATCGCCCCAAAAGGTCTTGGTGCGCGCTCCGGGCACCAGTTCTTTCTCGCCGCGGTTTTCGGCCTTGTAGAAGTACGGCATCCCTCACTCCTTTGGCACCGCCAGCGGACCCCCATCCCAGCCTTCCCCCTTGCCAAGGGGGAAGGAGTACTTACTCCCCCAGTAAAGGGAGGGAACTTGTGCCCCCTCCCCCTTATTAAGGGGGAGGGATGGGGTGGTCTTACGCGCCGCTGAAACCCGGCTGGCCCGCGTCAAAAGGTTTGGGGGCCGCTTCCGGCGTCCTGGCAGCTGGCTGTGCCTGCCCATCATATGCCCCAGCGGTGGGAGCGGCAATAGGCGTGTTGAAAGCGGTGGCTTGGGCAGCCGCTTCACGGCTGGCAAACCGCTCGGCCAGGCGGCGCAGAGAAAAGCCTACCCAGGCTCCAATCAGGCACAGCATAGGCCATACCATCAGGTCATAAAGGGCCAGTTGCAGGGCCTCACGGCTGACGCCCACAGTGCCCCAGCTCAGCATTCCATAGTCCAGGATGACCATGCCGCCCACCAGCACCGACTCAAAGGGGCCGGAACGGGGCCACAGAAAGCCCAACACCACCCCGGCCAGGGTAAGGGAGGCCAGCAGGCCAAAGGTAGCGGCGGTAGCGCCCAGGCGGATGGCGTGGCTGGGAGCAATAGACCGGTCCAGGTCTGGAATATAGACTACCGCCAGCATGAGCAGCACCGGGATGCAGGAGCCAAGCATTACCCTGCCCAGAGTTCCTACAGGGCCCTGGCCCAGGAGCGACCCCAGCGCCAGGGTCAGGGGCTGCTTGCTGCTAACCGGGGAGAAGCTCCCGGCGGAGGCGCTGAGCAGCAGCAGGATGGCAAAGCCCAGCACGGCAAAGGTGAGGCCCGCGGCGGCGTTGCCGGAAAAGTGAATGAAGACTACATCCAGGCCAAAGGCGCCCAGCAGGCCCAGGGCGATCATAATATGCTGCATGGTGGACTCTCCTTAATCGAAGCCCAATCCTTTTTCCTTGAGGCTCAAGTAACGGTTGACGCTGCCGATAATTACATGGTCCAAAAGCTCAATCTCCAGGGCGCGCCCGCTCTGAACTAAAGCCCTGGTGATGGAAATGTCTTCAGCGCTGGGGGCGGGGTCGCCAGAGGGGTGGTTGTGCACCACAATAATTGCTGTGGCGTTTTCCCGCACTGCCGGGCGGAAGATCTCCGCAGGCCGCACCACGGTGGCGTTGACGCTGCCCACGTAAATCTCCTGGATGCTCATCACCTGGTGTTTGGTATTCAGAAGCAGCACTCGCAAATGTTCCTGTTCCAGCCGGCCCATCTCAGTCATTACCAGGTTAGCCACGTCCCGGGGTGACTGAATGGCCACGCGCTCCTGGGGAGCCAGAGATGCCATGCGGCGGCCCAGTTCCAGGGCGGCCAGCACCTGACAGGCCTTAGCCTGGCTCATTCCCCGCCCGGCAGGAATGGCCTCACACAGTTCTTCAAAGGTGGCTTTCTCCAGCCCTGCCAGCCCGCCTAGCCGCGCCAGCATCCGGGAGGCCAGGGTAAAAACATCCTCCCTTTCCAGGCCCGTCCACAACAGCAGGGCCAGCAACTCGGAATTGCTGAGGCTCTTGGGGCCGAAGTCCCGCATGCGCTCGCTGGGAGAGGACTCGCGGACCACCATTCCCGGCGCATTGCCATAGCTGTAGTATGCCGGAGACACCGGGCGGTTTTTGTTCATTACCAGTGTTGTCATGCCTGCATTATACGGACTGGGAAGTATCCTTGGCCGGTGCTGAAAGTGATGTGTTAGTGAACAGTTGGAGGCTTTTGGGTGCAGAGGCTACTTGTCAAAGCCCATGCCGCGTTCCTTCAGGCTCACAAACCGGTTGCCGCTGCCAATGACCACGTGGTCCAAAAGCTCGATGCCCAGCAAGCGGCCGCCTTGCGCCAAATCTTGGGTAATGGCGGCGTCTTCTTGGCTGGGACGGGGATCGCCGGAGGGGTGGTTGTGCACCACAATAATGGCGGGAGCATTGTCCCGCACCGCGGGGCGGAAGACCTCCGCGGGCCGTACCACGGCGGTGTTGACGTTGCCCACGTAAATCTCCTGAATGCTCAGCACCTGGTGCCGGGTGTTGAGCAGCAGCACCCGCAAATGCTCCTGGTCCAGGGCGGCCATTTCCCCTGCCAGCAGGTTAGCCACGTCCTGGGGGCCTTGAATGGTGGTACGCTCCTCCGGTGCCAGGGAAACAAACCGGCGGCCCAGTTCCAGGGCGGCCAGCACCTGACAGGCTTTGGCATCGCTCAAGCCCCGCTGGCTGCACAGCTCAGCGTAAGTGCTGCGGCCCAGGCCCGCCAGTCCGCCGCGGCGGGCCAGCAGGCGTGAGGACAGGGCCAGGACATTTTCACCTTTGATGCCGGTGCGCAGCAGAATAGCCACCAGTTCCGCATTGCTCAAGTAGCGGGGACCATACTGGCGCAGCCGCTCCCGGGGCCGGTCCTCCTGGGGCAGATCGCGAATCATGGGCTGGTATGGAGTATGCTGGTCGTCCTTGGATTCTCCCTGGCCGCGGCGGCCTGGCGTCATGGCATCCTCCGGCAGAGCTGGCAAATGGCAGTCTGGTTAAGGCGGCCAGAGTTTAACACATCTGAATTGGATGATTGCGGGTGAGGCCGGCGGAGAAATCTTTACGCCGCCGTGACCTTGATTAACCAGGGATTGGCCGCCGCCCTGCTAAACTAAGTTTATTGAGCATATGAAGTTGGACTAAGGAGCCAGGGTTGCGCCAGATGCCAGCCGATGAAAAACATCCTCCGGGTGACGGCGCCGCCGAGATACGGTGGTGGAAGATGGAGTGGCTGGAATGGACGGCATTGGCGGCGCTGTTCACTATCCTGCTGTTGACGGCGGCAATGCTTGCTCTCTAATTGATAACCTTGTTCAGGTGCCCTCCACCAGAGAACGGTCTTGGGAACCCCGCCCCGAGACCGTTTTCTGGTTTTCTGCGTCACTTGACAGTCAACTTTTGCTAGCTTTACCATGCGTATGGAGGGTGAAGCCGAACCAACTCCGTGGGGATATAGCTCAACTGGGAGAGCGCGGCATCCGCAATGCCGAGGTTGGGGGTTCGATCCCCCCTATCTCCACCAATATGCCCCTGTAGCTCAGTGGACAGAGCGCCGCCGTCCTAAGGCGGGCGTCGGGGGTTCGATTCCCTCCAGGGGTACCATCCAGGAGCGTAGCTCAGTCAGGTAGAGCGCTGGTCTCCAAAACCAGTGGTCGCGGGTTCGAATCCTGCCGCTCCTGCCAGTTGCAGGTTTAAAGAGGGCCGTCAGGCCCTCTTTATTTTGCCGTATCCCCTATCCCCTGGCCCGCAAATGGTTTATCCTGGAAGCGTTCACCCAGCCGGGGGCCAGGAGGGGCAGCTTATGCGGCGTTCCATCTTCTCCGACCGGGCTTTTATTGGCCTGCTGCTGGTGGCCCTGGGTGTCATGTTCTTGCTGGACAACACCAATGCCCTTGGCCCCAACGTCCATCTCATCAGCACATACTGGCCAGCGCTGATCATCGCCTGGGGCTTGTGGGACCTGCTGTCCAGCGGCTTCCGGATCAGGCTGTGGTCCCTGGTATTGCTGGTGGTGGGCGTGGTCTTCCTCATGACCAACCTGGGAATGTGGTCCCTCAACATTTTTCAGTTCTGGTTTCAGTTCTGGTTTCAGTTCTGGCCGGTCATCCTGGTAGTCATTGGCCTTTCTCTCCTCTTCCGGCCGCGCGGCCCCCAACCGGCACAGCGAGTCTCCCTGGCTGGGGGCAGCAAATCATCTTACATCTTTGGCGGTGGAGAGGAGCGGGTTACGGACCAGGACTACCAGGGTGGCGAGGTCACGGCCTTTTGCGGCGGCATCAAGCTGGACTTGCGGGACGCAGCCCTGCGCCAGGGCAAAGCCACTTTGGACGCCACCATTATCTGCGGCGGCTTGGAGCTGCTGGTGCCCCGGGACTGGAAGGTGAATATCCAGACCACCACGCTGCTGGGGGGGGCACGGAGAACAAAGGATTGCAGCCTGCCCAGGGAGAAACCAAGGGTGAGCTGACCATAACCGGCACGGTGCTCATGGGCGGAATCGAGGTGAAGAATTAGAGCGAAGCAATCAGCAGTCAGCCATCAGCGCTACTAGCCTCCTTTCGTAAAGGGGGTTGGGGGGATTTCTGATAGCTTATAACTTAAAAAGGAGGTGCTGGGCATGGACCTGACCGAGGAACAACTGCGCAACAGCAAGACCATTGCAGTGGTGGGCCTTTCTGATAACCCGGAGCGCACCAGCTACCGGGTGGCCCGGTATTTGCAATCGGTAGGCTACCGCATCATCCCGGTGAATCCCATGATTCAAGAGTCCCTGGGGGAGAAGAGCTACCCGGACCTCAAGTCCGTCCCCGTGCCCATAGACATGGTGGATGTCTTCCGCCGGTCGGAACTGGTGCCGCCGGTGGTGGACGAGGCCATCGAGGTGGGCGTCAAGTACATCTGGATGCAGGACGGGGTGATTCACGAGGAGTCCAAGGCCAAGGCCGAGGCCGCGGGCATCCCCGTAGTCATGGATGATTGAACCCTGCGGGTGCATCGCCGCCGGTTCGGCGGACAGACCAGGGCTTCCTAAAAAATGGCAGCATAGGCCATCTCCAGTTTACGTAAGACCATTCAGCAACTTGGCACACTTGGGCCGAAAAAGTGCCGTGAGGTACGTGTTGCGTCAATAGAAACTGTTACCGAAGGGACTTGGTTGCCTCAGATGAAACTGTTACCGAACGTCCCTTGCTGGGCTGAGTGTCAGCCATGTCCCACAGCCTCTGGAGTTCTTGGTCTATCTG
>VGZV01000069.1 GCA_016872385.1 SAR202 cluster bacterium
CAGATAGACCAAGAACTCCAGAGGCTGTGGGACATGGCTGACACTCAGCCCAGCAAGGGACGTTCGGTAACAGTTTCATCTGAGGCAACCAAGTCCCTTCGGTAACAGTTTCTATTGACGCAACACGGGGGGAACCAGTCCTTTGCCAGGGTTGATGCATTCTCGGTGAATGTAGGGGCAGACCTATGTGTCTGTCCCATGCCACGGAGACCATCCAGGGCGCACACACAGGTGCGCCCCTACGGCTGGTGAGGAGGGGTAACTTTGCAATTGCCCCAACTCAGCGTCGCCAGCGGCTTTCGGCCAGGCGGTTGGTACAGTATAATAGCGTGGCAGAAAAGTCCCATGTGTTGTGAAGCAGCAGAAAGGGTTGGCGATTAATTATGGAAGTAGTATTTATTCAGGACGTGATGAACCAGGCCCAAGCCGGGGAAGTTAAGCGGGTCTCCGACGGTTACGCCCGCAACTACCTGATACCCAAAGGCCTGGCGGCCATGGCCACGCCGGAAGTGCTCAAGCGCGTCCACAAAATCAAGGCCGCCGGCGACTCCCGCCGGGTGCAGGAAACCCAGGTAATGCAGGAGCTGGCCCAGTTCCTGGACAAGGCCAGCATCACTCTGGCCGCCCGCGTCACCCCGGCAGGCCGCTACTACGGGGCCATTACCTCCACCCGCATCGCCGAGCAACTGAGTTCCACTTTGGGCCGCACCATTGAAAGGCGGCTGGTGGAAAACGTGGAGCCGATCCGTGAGCCAGGCGAGTACGACGTGGTAATCCGCCTGTCGGGAGATATTACTGCCACTATTCACGTGAAGGCGGAAGCTGAAGAGTGAGGCGATGTACGCCGAGAAACTCCTGCCCCACGACATTGAGGCAGAAGAGTCGGTAGTCGGGGCGCTGCTCATTGACGGAGAGTCCTTTCTCCGCATTGCGCCCCTGCTAAAGCCGGAGGACTTTTACCGAGAAAAGAACCGGCTGTGTTTCGATGCCTGCGTCAACCTGTTCCAGCGCAGCGAGGCCATAGACCAGGTAACCCTGGCCCGCGAGCTGAGCCGCACTGGCCACCTGGAAGAAGTGGGCGGCATGGCCTACCTCAGCCACCTGGTGGCCATTACCCCGGCGGCGGCCCACGTGGAACACTACGCCCAACTGGTGGCCCGCACCGCCACCATGCGGCGGCTCATTGACGCCGCCTCCCGCATCTCTGCCATCGGCTATCAGGACACCGATGACGTAGAGATTTCCCTGCGCCAAGCGGAGGACGTGCTGTTTGGGGTGCGTTCCGGCCAGCGGGAGCGGGGCTTTATCCCCCTCCGGCAGATTTACGACCAGTTCCTGGAAGAACGGGCCGCTCTGACCGAGTCCCAGTCTCCCGCTACTGCGCCGGTGCAGTCGGGCTACTCCGACCTGGACGAGTTGCTGGGCGGAGTACAGCGTTCCGACTTGCTAATCCTGGGTGCGCGCCCCGGCCTGGGAAAGAGCACTCTGGCGCTGAACATGTCCGTCAACGCCGCCAAGCAGGGCAGCTCGGTGGGGGTGTTCAGCCTGGAGATGAGCCGGGAGCAGCTGGCCCTGCGCATTCTAGCCGCCGACGCCGAGATTGACGCCCACCACTTACGCCTGGGCCTTTATTCCGAGGCCGGGGAGCAGCGCATTATTGACTCCATTGGGCGTCTTTCCGACCTGCCAATTTACATTGACGACACGCCTTTCCAGGGCATTGTGGAGATGCGCAGTAAGGCCCGCCGGTTGTCGCTGGAGCACGGCCTGGACTTGCTGGTGGTAGATTATTTGCAGCTTATCCAGGGCCGGGGCCGGGGTGAAAACCGGGTGCAGGAAATCAGCGAAATCTCCCGCTCTTTGAAGGTGATGGCCCGGGACCTGAACGCCGCGGTGTTTACCTGCTCCCAGCTCAGCCGGTTGGTGGAAAACCGGCCCGGCCACCGGCCCCAGCTTTCCGACTTGCGGGACAGCGGCAGCATTGAGCAGGACGCGGACGTGGTGATGTTCATCTACCGGGAGGACAGCTACTACACTGAGGAAGAGTGGGACCAGCACTTTCCCGACCGGCCCTACCCAAAGAACATTGCGGAGATTATCCTGGCCAAGCACCGCCACGGCCCTACCGGCAGCCTGAAATTGTATTTCCGGGACAACCTGGTGCGGTTTGACGCCCTGTCCCGGGACGACTTTGAGTAGTCATGGGGTTCAAGGGCTTTGCACCAGGCACCAGGGCCACGCCGGTGCCCGACCCGCTCTTTGGCTCGCTGCTGGAGCAAGTCCAGGACCTGGCTGAGCTTAAAGTCACCCTGCGCGCCCTGTGGCTGCTGGGCCAAAAAAAAGGCAGCCCCCGCTGGCTGGCGCTACACGAACTGCTCAACGACACGGTGCTGCTCCGGGGCTTACAAGACTCGGAAGAAGCTTCTGGCCGCGAACATATAAAGCGGGGCCTGGCACTGGCGGTGGGGCGGGGTGTGTTCCTGCGTTTTCAGCCCCCGGGCGCGCGCCAATCTTCAGAGGAAGTCCCGGAGCGGGAATTTTACCTGCTCAACAACGCCGGCAACCGCCAGGCAATGGAGCGGTGGCGGCGGCAGGGCAATCCGGCGCTGGCGCAGGCCCCGGTGGAGCCTCTGGCAGAATTGCCGCCTGCCGGGCAGACCAGCATCTTTACCCTGTATGAAAATGCCTTTGGCGCCATTGGCCCCGCCGCGGCAGAACTGCTGAAGGCCGTGGAAAAAGAGTACCCCTGGGAATGGATTAGCCAGGCCTTTGAAATTGCCGCCGCCGCCAATGCAACAAACTGGAAGTATGTGGAAGCCATCCTGAAACGCTGGGCCGCAGAAGGTAAAGACCATGGAGAGCCTGGGCGACATTCTCCGCCGGATAACCGTGAGAAGTACCTTGAAGAGTACCAACGGCGCAGGGGCCGCCTCCCTTGGGAGCCAGGAGCGTCCTGAACCCTGCCCCCGGTGCCAGGGCGCCGGCTGGGTAAGCAAAAGGGTGCCGGTGGGCCACCCGGACTTTGGGCAGGCTTTCCCCTGTCAATGCCAGCGGGGCCGGGATCCGGAATCCCGCCTGGCTGCCCTGCGCCGCTACAGCAACCTGGGCGCACTGGGCCGCATTACCTTCGCCGCCACTAACTCCCAGGGTTGCCTGCCCGACCCGGCCAGCCGCCAGCTCTTTGCCCAGGCCCTGGAAGAATCTATCAAATTCGCGGAGAATCCTTCTGGCTGGCTGGTGTTCACCGGCCCCACGGGGTCGGGGAAGACCCACCTGGCGGCAGCCATCGCCAACCGCTGCATCGAACGGGAGCAGACTGTGTTTTTCATGGTGGTGGCCGATCTGCTGGACCACCTGCGGGCCACCTACTCGCCGGACAGCGAGGTCACTTACGACGAGCTTTTTGACCAGGTGCGCAACGTCCCAGTGCTGGTGCTTGATGACCTGACCACGTTGAGCGCCACCCCCTGGGCGCAGGAAAAATTGTACCAGGTATTCAACCACCGGATTAACGCCGCCCTGCCCACGGTGATTACCGTGCGCGGCCCCCTGGACCGGCTGGATGAAGGACTGCGCGCCCGCCTGGAGAATGTCCAATCGGTGGCGGGCGGCTGCCGGGTGCTGCCCCTGGGGCGGCACCAGCTGCGTCTGGCTCGCTCCATGGGCGAAGCGCCGCCGGAGATGCTGCGGCGCATGACCTTTGCGGCCTTTGATCCCCGGGGCGCACGCAACGCCACCCCGCAAGAGCAGCAGACCCTCCAGTTCGCCCTGGACCACGCCCGCCAGTTTGCCGACCATCCGGAGGGGTGGCTGCTGCTCACCGGCCCCGGCGGCTGCGGCAAGACTCACCTGGCGGTGGCCGTGACCGGCAAACTGCTGTCCCTGGGCCAGCCCGTGTTCTTTGCGTTTGTGCCGGAGTTGCTGGACCACCTGCGCGCCGCCTTCCGCCCGGACAACCCAGTGGGCTATGACGAGCTGTTTGAACACATCAAGACGGCGCCCCTGCTGGTGCTGGACGACCTGGGAGCGGAGAGCAGCACCCCCTGGGCCGAGGAAAAACTGTACCAGATAGTGGTGCACCGCCACGAAGCCCGCCTGCCCACCATCATTACCAGCTCCTTCGGCGTTGACGACCTGGAGCGGGTCAAGCCGCGCATTGGCTCCAGGCTGGTGGACAGCACAGTGGTGGACTGGGTGCCCATCAGCGCGCCCAACTACCGGGACCAGCGGCGGCACAGCTGAACAAATTCCCCCGCCATTTTGCAGGGGTAGAGGCCAGAAGGTCCAATCTCGCGACGAGGTGGGCGAGCTAGCCCGCACCTTTAACTCCATGGTAGAAGAGCTATCCCGTACCGAGGAGCTGCGTCGTAACCTGGTGGCGGACGTGGCCCACGAATTGCGCACCCCTGTTACCAATCTGCGCGGTTATATAGAAGGCATTTCCGACGGGGTGATTCCACCAAACGCCGCCACTCTGGCCTCTATGCAAGGCGAGGTAATGCTACAGACCCGCCTGATTGAGGACTTGCAGGACCTGGCCCTGGCGGAATCCGGCCAGATGCAGCTCAAAATTCAGCCCTGCGACCTGGAGGAGCTGGCGCGCTCTGCCGCCAACGCCGTTCAGCCCCAGGCCCAGGCCAAAGGCACCAAGGTAGCCGTAGAAACTTCGGAAGCATTGGCCGTAAACGCAGACCCGGAACGAATCAGCCAGGTGCTGCGCAACCTGCTGGTCAATGCGGTGAACTACACGCCCAGCGGCAGCCAGGTGACAGTCCGCACTCTGCAACGGAACGGACACGCCGAGGTGCACGTGGCGGATAACGGCCCGGGCATCCCGCCCGAGGACTTGCCACACATCTTTGACCGCTTCTACAGGGTGGACAAGTCCAGGTCCAGGTCCACCGGCGGCACCGGCTTGGGACTCACCATTGCCCGCAGCCTGGTAGAGGCCCACGGCGGGAGTATTGAAGCGCGCAGCAAGAAGGGGAAAGGCGCGGAGTTTGTGGTCACGCTGCCCAGGAGCAGGGCGGCGTCCGATGCTGGTCCGGAGAATTAACCAGTCCGTGGGAATGCTTCCGGAATCTCCTGCCCATCCAGGACTATTTCAAGAGGGGGTGTGAGAAGTTCTGCTGCAACAATGTGTCATGCTGAGAAGTCCCGATGACATCGGGGCGACGAAGCATCTGGGGCGAGGCTTTGGCCCACCTCCCCGGATTTTTCGCTTCGCTCAGGGTGACAACTTCGGCATTCTGTTAGAGAGTTCTAAATAACCTTCCCGCCCATGATCCAATGAGCGAACCATGAGCGGGAAGCATACGGACCTGTTTAGCCCCGGCTTTGGGCGTAGGATTCCTTGGCGCGGCTAATGGCCCGCACCCGGCCAGCCGCCAGGGATTCCTGGTGATCCTTGGCCCACTTGTTGGAAGCGGCAGTGCTGACCGCTGTGCCCTGGAACTGAGGCATTACGTACCGGGCCAGCAACTCGTAGCTGCGCAGCATCTTTTCCCGGGGCGCCCAGTCCACGGTCTGCACCAGGAACCCGCCAAAGCCGCCGCTGCGCTCCGCCAGCTTCTTGATGCCGGCCACGCAGTCATCGGGCGTGCCAATAATCCAGGAGCCATTGTCATCCATGTGTTCGATGACCTTTTCCAACGGGCCGCTGAACCCAGCCTTGCGACCGTTGGTGCCCTCGCTATACTCTCGCAGATAACGGCCTGCGCCCATCCTGGCGTCCTCCAGGGCTTCCTTCTTGGTCTCTGCCAGGTGCACCGGCAGCACCAGCCGCCAGTCGTCACGGTTCATCTTCTGGCCGTGAGTCTCCGCAGACTCTTCTGCAATGGCCCACAGGCCCTGGAGGTCAGAAGGCCCGGCAGAGGGGTCCCGCGGCACAGTGATGGTCAGCACTGACGCCCCGTACTTCCCCGCCAGGATTACTCCCGCCGGGGTCTGCACCGAGGCCACTGCCACAGGCATATAAGGCTTCTGGAAGGGCTTAAGCTGAATAACCGCGTCCCGCAACTCAAACCAGTCGCTCTTGTAGGTGATGGGTTCGTTCTCGGTGAACAGGCGCAGGATGATGCCCAGGGCCTCGTCCATGCGTTCCCGCTGCACCTCGTGGGGGATGCCCATCATGTAGGCGTCGCCGGGCAGCGCGCCAGGGCCTACCCCAAAAAGCACCCGCCCGTGGGTCATGTGGTCCAGCTGCACCATGCGGTCGGCCACCATTAAAGGGTGGTGGTAGGGCAAGCTCACCACGCCTGTGCCCAGCTTGATGTATTTGGTGTGCTGGGCGGCGGCGGCGATGAACACCTCCGGCGAGGCCACAATCTCCCAGCCAGCGCTGTGGTGCTCGCCAATCCAGGCCTCGTCGTAGCCCAGGTAGTCCAGCCACTGGACCAGCTCCATGTCCCGGTCCAGGGCCAGGGTGGGATTCTCCCCGACCCGGTGGAAGGGCCCGAGGAACACGCCAAACTTCATTCGGTCTGGTAGCTGCGCCATGTTCACACACCTCCTCGTTCGTTGCTGCGGCAATCCATGACTGCCAGCAGCTTGCAATTTGCGCCTGGGGTCCCAGCAGGGATTATACCATTGGCAGTGGCGCAGGGTGGGATTTCACGCTGGGGATAATTAAATGTTCCCGCAGAGCGTGTGTGAGAAATGCCGTCTACCCAGCCCGCTCATCCTGAGCTTGTCGAAGGATGAGTAGCTTTTAGCCCGCTCATGGTTCGACAAGCCCCGACCTGGCCGGGATCCCGATACGTCGGGACTCACCACGAGCGGGAATTGTCACACACCCTCTCAGAGCACAGCCTAATGCTCCGGCTTGACGCTCTGCCAAGTTTTATTCACGGAACTTTCATTTCCTCACCGGCCTTCATCACAAACCCTTCACGACGGCGAGTCATAGTAGCGCCACTGTCATTCCACGCCGACAGCATAAGGTTATGCCCTTTTTACCTGGACTGGCCGTATATAATCTGTCGGTTTTGTCATCCTTACTTGGAGTCGGGAATGAGTCAAGCGGTCAGCGAAAAGCCCCGTCGCAAGTTCTTCTACGGATGGTTCGTTGTGCTGGGCGGCTTCATCTGCCAGATGATCACCGGCATCAACAGCCAGGGATTCTCCACCTACTTCCCCCTGCTGGAGGCCGAATTTGGATGGAGCAAGACCTTGCTCTCGGCGCCTCGTTCCCTGTCGCAAGTTGAAACGGCAATTCTAGGGCCCATCAACGGCTACCTCACAGACAAGCTAGGTCCTCGGGTGCTGGTTGCCCTGGGGGTCTTCCTCTTTGGACTGGGGCTGGTGCTGTTTGGCTTTGTGCACCAGGTCTGGTCGTTCATCGCCGTGTTTGCCATCATGGCCGTGGGCGGCAGCTTCAGTTCCTTGCTGGTGGTGTCCACCGCCATTAACAACTGGTTCCGGCGCAAGCGCACCCTGGGCATTGGCCTGGCCACCACCGGCCTGGGCGTCAGCGGCGTAATTTCCATCCCGCTGATTGTTTTAGCCCAAGATGCCTATGGCTGGCGCACCGCCGCCATCATCTCCGGCGTAGCGGTCTGGGTTATTGGCCTGCCTGCGGCAGCGATGATGCGGACCAATCCTGAGAAGTACGGCTTGCTGCCTGATGGCGATCCCCCAGGCACTGAAGCCCAACCCGGCCGGCGACGGGGGCACGGAGGCAGTCCCGGCGACTTTACTTTGGGCGAGGCGATACGCACGCCCGCCTTTTGGTTAATCAGCGTGGGCGTTGCCCTGGGCCAATTCGCCATGTCCGCCATATCAGTGCATCAGTTTTCCCAAATGGAGAGCGAGGTGGGCTTAACTCGCGCTGCGGCGGCCTCGGTAGTGGTGGTGATGAGCGCCTTCAACATTGGCGGGCGTCTATTTGGCGGCTTTCTGGGCGACCGGATTTCCAAGCGGTTGCTGCTGGGCATTGCTCTGTTTGGCTCTGGGATAGCCATTTTGATAGTTGCTCTAGCCCATAACTTTGTCCAGGCAATGATTTTCGGGATAATTTATGGCACATCCTGGGGCATCCGCACACCGCTGAACAACTCCATTCGCGGGGAGTATTTTGGGCGGACCCATTATGGCCGCATTGGCGGCATTTCCCAGGGTATATCTTCGCCCTTTGCCATTGGCGGGCCGATTCTGATGGGATTTCTAGCAGACGTGCAGGGCCAGTATCACCTTACCTTCATTTTGATGGGAGTAGTATCTCTTGCTGCCTCGGTAATGCTGTTACTGGCTGCGCCGCCACCGCCGCCCAAACGCGCCGAAGCGGCCGGGAGAGCGGCTCACTGAACCTGGCATTAAAAACTAATCTATCCAATCCTGAACCCCTCACCTCCATCCTTTCCCACAAGGGGCTTTGCCTCAAAACACCTGCGCCTGACTGAAAATGTCATCTTGAGCGAAACGAAGGATCTAAAATGCAAGTCGTATAGGCGTCTATCGTAGATTATTACCCAGTTTTCTAGAGTCTTCGTCGTCCCGATAACATCGGGACTCCTCAGAATGACACTTTTGAGGCAAAGCCCCCACAAGGGGAGAGGAGGCTTTGACCACCTTCTCCCTCGATGGGCCTTGCCAGAAAATGGCTAAGGGACAGGTCGTCGTTCCTGCGGAAGCCGGAACCCAGATATGGCTGAACCTCGTAGCGGGTCTGGGCACCGGCTTTCGCCGGTGCGACGATAATTTTTCGGGCAAAGCTATCTCGATTGGAGAGGGTTGGGGTGCGGATGATTAACGGTTAACTCGAGCAGTAAAAGGGGACGCTGCCTTTACTGTGCGAGCATGTATAATGCCTGCACCATGCGCGCCTGGACGAAAATAAACGCGGCAGGGCTTTTGCTACTAATTGCCTTGCTGTCGCTATCCGGAGAAGAGACGCGGGCGGCAGGCCACATCACCGTCACCCACCTGGGCGTGACGGAGACCCGGCCCGCCGCGGTTTTCAGCACCCCGGCCTTCCGCATCCCGGCCAACCACCTGGCGTTAATCTGGGTGGCCTGCGACCACTATGAGGATACAGGCGACCCCACAGGGATGACCGACAGCGCCCGTACCTGGACCAAGCTGATATCCCGGAACGTGCCCAAGAAAGGCATGACCCTATGGCAGTCCCTGGAACCGGTGGAGACCAATACTCCAATCACAGTAACCCACTCCACTATTACCCGCTGCAACTGGGTGGCTAACTACTATTCCGCCACCAGGGTTGCCCAGGTCGTGGGGACCACCTCCCAGGGCGCGGAAACTACCACCGGGACACTTACCTTTGCAGAACCGGGCAGCAGCGGAGCGGTTGCCGCAGCATTTATTCGGGGGGCCAGGCCCGCCTCCACCGCCAGCGCCGGACCGGGGTTCACCCTGGTGGGCACAGAAGTAGTAGGTGTAGAACTGGTCAACCGCTCGGAGTTCAGCCCCCAGTACCAGGCGGTGGCATCCATGAACTGGAGTTCCCCTTCCGCCTGGCTGGGCATTGCCGTGGAAATTACCGATGGTTCTCCCCCCGCAACTCCCACGCCAACAGCCCTGCCAACTGCAACCTTTACTCCCACGCCAAGACCTGCGGCTACCGCTACACCTGCGCTTGCGCCCACCGCCACAGCGCGTCCCGCTAGCGCGCCAACCGCTACACCGCAAGCCACCGCCACGCCTGCGCCCCCTCCCACGCCAACAGCCGTGACATTGCCGCCGACTATTGCCCCCGCCGGGACCAGCATTGCACCGACACTACCTCCCGTAGTTCCTCCCCCACCCACCCCAGATCCCTCACTTGAGCCGCTGCCCAACACATCATCAGGCGGCCTTTCGAGAGGCGCGGCAGCCGGCATTGCACTGGCCACCGCAATAATTGCCGGGGCATGGGTTGCCGGAGCGTACCTGGCTGGCCGCCGCCGCAGGCAATAAGCAAACCCCGTCTTCCCTGCCCACCCTTTCATTGCGACGATTCCTGCATATCCAATAGCGTATACCATTTCTATTCAACTGGCATGTATTACGCTTTGCATTTATTGAAAATACGTAATCTGTATATTCATCTTAAAGCGTGTTTAAAAAGTCATTGCGAGGGGCGTAGCCCCGAAGCAATCGCGTGCCCAGGACAAGATTGCTTCGCTTCACTCGCAATGACCAGAGACAATCTTTTTAGACAACCTCTAAGAGGGTGTGTGACAATTCCC
>VGZV01000070.1 GCA_016872385.1 SAR202 cluster bacterium
GCCTCGGGTCATCATGTCTACCTCCCCTTCGGTAACACGCATTTTGAGGCAACGTATCCTCCTTCGGTAACTTTTATTGTGAGTCAATTCGGAGAGTTGACACCCCAGATTGCCGATGGTAGCCTTCACCCCAAGGTGCTGGCCCCGCTGCGCCGGAGGCCAGGCGTACCGATTTTCAACTGGGAGGAAGGCAGTTATGTACCAGGGAATGATGGCTGAAACCGTCCGCATTAAGGGACACAACGGCGACGAAATTGATGCTTACTTGGCCCGCCCGCTGGGGTCAGGCCCCTTTGGCTCCGTGGTGCTGATTCACCACATGCCCGGCTGGGACGACGCCTCCAAGGAGATGGCCCGCAAACTGGCCTACCACGGGTTCGTCACCATCTCCCCGGACATGCACTACCGCCAGCGCCAGGAGACCGGCTTTGGTTATGACCACGCCAAGCTCAGCGGCTACGTCCGCGACCAGGGCGGCATGCCCGACGACCGCTCCGTCGGCGACGTGCAGGGCGCAATGAACTACCTGCGCACCCTGCCCTACGCCAACGGCAAGGTGGGCGTCATCGGCTTCTGCTCCGGCGGTCGCCAGACCTTCCTGGTGGCCTGCCGCATCCCCTCCATCAACGCCGCGGTGGACTGCTGGGGCGGCGGCGTCATCGCCCGGCCCGGCGAACTGAACGCCGCCCAGCCAGTAGCCCCCATTGACTACACCAAGGACCTGAACTGCCCGCTGCTGGGCCTCTTTGGCAACGAAGACCAGCGCCCCACTCCCGCCGAAGTGGACGCCCACGAGGCGGAACTCAAGAGGCTGAAGAAGAACTACGACTTCCACCGCTATGACAAGGCCGGCCACGGCTTCTTTGCGGTGGACCGCCCCAGCTACCGCCAGGAAGCCGCCACCGACGGCTGGCAGAAAGTCATCGCCTTCTACAACAAGCACCTGACCGGCCCGGCCGCACCCGCTGCCCGCGCCACTGCTGCTGCGGGCGCCCGCCGGTAGGCTTTGGCACCGGACTTTCCTTGCGTTAAGCGGGGAAATAGGCCACCATAAATAGCAGTGACCCTGCTTACTAGGCAATACAGGGGCACTCCCAATACGGGGTGCCCCTGCCGTTGCCCCTGACGTTCCCACGATTGCAATTTCAAGAGCCTGTGTCAAAAATGACGGCTCGTGGTTCGACAAGCTCACCACGAGCAGGGAAACCGCTCACCCTGAGCCAGTCGAAGGGTGAGCCTGGACGTATTAACTACCTTTTAACACAAGCTCCAAGAGGACTTGTTCATGGCCCACCTGGAGTATCGGCCCCCTGTCCCCTGGCGGAGACCCAGCCATGCTTGAGCACCTGGGCGTCCGCTGGGGCTACGTCTTTCTCCGCACCGCCTCCCGCATCTCCAACGAGGAGTTGCGCGACCTGATGGTCCAGGCGGTGGAGATGTACCTCAACGGCGAGGAGGAACGCAAAGTGCGGGGCGACAGTTTTGAAGGCAGGCTGCATACCCAGCAGCGTTATGAGGTGCTGGGCGAGTTCGGCGGCCAGCGGTTTGACGCCGACCTGGACACCGCCTATGGGCGCGACACCGCCGCCTTCCTGGTCAACGAGCAGACCGAGGGGGTGGCCTCCACCATGTCCCGGAACTGATCACAGACGCTGAACCCTCGGCCTTGCCAATCCAGCGGCGGTAAGAGTAGGATTCCCTAAACGCCATTGGTGGCCCGCCGCCTTAACGGCCCTTAGCCTGTACGCGAGGTAAGTGGTATGGCTGAACCGCTAATTATCCTCCACGACAAGCCCCAAGCCCGGTGCATGATTGCCGGGTGGCGGCGTCAGTGGTCCAACGGCGGAGCCATCTCCGGGCGGCTCCCCCGCTACCTCATTGAAAAGCTGGGCGCCCGGAAAATCGGCCAGATGTCCTCGGAAATCGCCACCATGTGCTACCCCTTCCAGGTGGCAGGCACCCACGACGTGTATCGCCCGCAGGTGGCCTACCGGGACGGCCTGCCCCAGCTGAACTTCACACGCGAGAACAACTTTTACGATGCCGGCAACGGGCTGATTGTCTTTCTGGGGGAGGAACCCTGGTACCGCATAGACCTGTACGGCCAGGCCTTCTTCCAGGCGGTCCGGGACCTGGGCATTCCCCAGACCGTGGCGGTGGAAGGCGTCAACGGCCCGGCGCCCCCGGAACTGGAACGCCGCATTAGCTGCGTTTACAGCAAGGCCGAGATGCGCCAGGAACTGGAGCGGTACAGCCTGCGGTTCTCCAGCTACGGCAGCGAGGGCCGCCAGGGCCCCACCATCGGCATGGCCATGGTGACTATGGCCCACTTCGAGTACCCGGACGTTTCCATGTTCCGGCTGGGCGCCATGGTGCCCATGTACCCCTTTGTCACTTCCAACAACGAGCAAGTGGGCATCTCCAGAGACCACCGGGCCTTTTACGACATCATGCGCCGCCTCAAGGCCATGTTCAAGCTGGAGATTGACTTGTCGGACTTGCAGACCCTGGGAGAAAATGACTCCCGCACCCTGCAGGAGACCCTGGACCGCATCGCCTCCACCAACCCGGGGGCCAAGGAGATAATCGAGCGGGTGCGCCAGGACTACAACTACGTGCCCTTTGTTGAGCCGGTCTCCCTGGACCCGGCCCTGGACCGGACGCTGGAGGACATCCTGCGCAACATGCCGCCAGAGCAGCCCAGCTAGGGATAGTTCACCGCAGAGATCGCCGAGGACACAGAGATGCAGCGGTTTGCATCAATAAGTTCGTGGTACGAAGGCAGGGGCGATGTAAGTCGCCCCTATTCTTTACATGTACCTCCGCGTCCTCTGTGTGCTCTGCGGTAAAGCCCTTCGAGACTCCTTCACCCCCGCTGGTTGGCCCGCCGCACCCGCAGAATAGCCCCGCCGTCCTGCTTGCGCACCCAGTCCAGGTACTGCCGGACCCTGGGGTTGGCTTGCAGCAATGGGATGGAGTTAAGCTCCTTGGCCAGGGTGGCCTCAGAAAACAGAGCGTGGACCTGGCGATGGCAGGTGGGGCACATTACCGCCTTGGGGCCGTGGTTGCCGCCCTTGGCCCGCGGCACCAGGTGGTGCACCGTGTACCGGGCCACTGGCCGCAGGCAAAGCTCGCAGTCCGTTTCACGCCCCACCGCAGGCAGCGCCTCCAGAGATTCCCGCCGGGCGGAGCGCCGGGGCATGGCCGCTAGCCCTGCTCCTGGGGCTGGAGGAAGCGCCAGCTGGGCAGGTCCACTTGCCACTGGCCTTCTTCCAGCAGCATGGGAATGATCAGCCCAGACATGAGCCTGCGGCGGGCGATGCGGCTGGTATCGGTGGTGACGCCAAAGGGCAGGAACACAAAGGCGTGCTGGTCGTCTATGTAGCTAGTAGGGGCAATCCCCAGGTCCGCCAGGTCTTCCAGAGGCCACAAGCGCAGCACTGTGGTGCGGAAGTCCTCCAGCATGGATGTCCGTTGGGGGTGGCGGGCGTCGTAACCGGCCCGGTAAGCCAGCTGCATGTCTATGTTGTTGCGGGTGGCCCACACCCCCATGCGCATACCGCGGGTCTCCTTGGACAGCATGGCCCAGGCCAGGTCCATGTCGCCGGTGCGGATGGCTTCCGCAAACTTGCCGGCGCGGCTGCCCACCTCGTCGGGGTACAGGCTCCGTTTTTGACCCGGAATACGCATGGCCGCTCCCTTTCCAACCTTCCTCTCCCCCTGCGGGGCCTTGCCTCAAAACCTAGTCGTCGCGCCCCGACTCGTCGGGGCGCCCAGACTCTCCAGAAGTTAGTGCCAGATATGGATTCCGGCTTTCGCCGGAATGACGAGAAATCCGGAGGAGACTTTTTGGGGCAAGGCTCCCTGCGGGAGAGGATTGAGGTGAGGGGTATTCACTCCCCCAGTTTACCACCCGATGGCATACCCGTCACGCCGGGGGTCGGCCGCGCCGTGCAGTGCGCCGGTCTTGGGGTCAATTTGGATCATCATCTCGCTGCCCGCCGCGGCCCAGTCGCCGATAACGTTCAGGGCGTGGCCCCGCCGCTGCAGCTCCGCCCGCGCCTCCTGCGGGAACCGGCTCTCTAGCAGCAGTTCATCCTTGCATACGTGGGGGATGTTGGACTCGGTGGGACTCTGGGTGTTGCGCCAGCGCGGGGCCTCCACCGCCTCGGCCACCGTCATGCCAAAGTCCAGCACGTGGGTAATGACCTGCAGGTTGGTCTGCACCTGAGTATCCGCCCCCGGAGTGCCGCAGACCAGCACCAGCTGCAGGGACTGACCCCCATCCCTTCGACTGTGCTCAGGGCGAGCCCGGCCTTCCCCCTTGCCAAGGGGGACCGCGTCCCTAAAGACCATTACCGGGTTCATAGTATGGCGCACCCGCTTCCCTGGCTGGAGGCAGTCCGGATGGTTGGGGTCCAGGTGCCAGTAGGTCATGCGGTTGTTCAGCAGCACGCCCGTGCCCTCGGCGATGAGGCTGGAACCCCAGGCCCCCTGCAGGCTTTGCAACTGGCACACGGCGTTGCCCTGGCCGTCCACCACCACAAAGCAGGTGGTGTCCTCTTGGGCGCGGGTCACTCCGGAAGGCGCGGCGGGCTTCCTGGCCGTGCCGCCGGGCTGCCAGGGCCACGGGTCGCCGGGCGGCGCGTCAGCCATCGCCCGCTCCAGGTCAATCAGCTTGGCCCGCTCTTTAGCGTACTCCTTGGCAATCAGCCCTTGGGTGGGCACGTCCACAAAGTCGGGGTCGGCCACGTAAGCCTCCCGGTCGCTGAAGGCCAGCTTTTTGGCCTCCACCATCAGGTGGACGCTCTGGGCGGTGTTGCAGCCCAGCGTCTTGAGGTCGAACTGCTCCACCAGGTTTAGCTCCTGGAGCAGCACGTGGCCGCTGGAGTTGGGCGGCGCTTCGTACACGGTGTGGCCGTGGTAGGTGGTGGCAATGGGCGCTTCCCAGCGGGCGCGGCACTGGGCCAGGTCGTCCAGGGTCAGCAAGCCGCCCTGCTCCTGGCTGCACCGCACCAGGGCACGGGCAACCTCGCCCCGGTAGAAGGCGTCCCGGCCTTCCCTCGCGATGGCCTGGAAGGTGCGGGCCAGGTCCCGCTGGTACAGGATTTCCCCCGCCCGCAGGGGCTTGCCGCCGGGGCAGAACACCGCGGCAGAGGACGGGAACCGGGCCAGCCACGGGTCGGCGGCGATGGCGGCGGCCAGCACGTGGCTCACCGGAAAGCCGTTCTCCGCCAGGTCAATGGCTGGGGCCAGCACTTCCGCCAGGGGCAGGCTTCCGTACCGCTGGTGGGCGTCCAGCCAGCTATGCACCAGGCCGGGCGCCGACACCGACAGGATGCCCTTGAGGGGGATGCCGTGGGCGCGGAAGTGGTCCGGGTCGGCGGCCAGGGGCGCGGCGCCGGTGCCGTTGGACACCTCCAGCCCGCCGGTCTGCTGCCAATAGACCATGATGTAGCCGTCGCCGCCGATGCCCGACATGAGGGGTTCGGTGACGTTCAGGGCCGCGGCAGTGGCGATGGCGGCGTCCACGGCGTTGCCGCCCTTTTGCAGCATGGCAATGCCCGCCTGGGATGCCAGGGGGTGGCCGGAGCATACCATGCCGTGGCGGCCCATGACCACCGGGCGGTAGGCCTCAAACCTTGCGCTGTGGGGAGAACTGGGCATAAAAGACTCCTTTGTTGATCCCTCACCTCAATCCTCTCCCACAAGGGGCGAGGAAGGACGCAGCCAGTTCCCTCTCCCCTTACGGGAGAGGGTTAGGTTGAGGGGCATCTCCCCCTATCTTCCCACACCCGACGGCAAATTCACACCCTGGGGCGGCCAGGCTTTAGGGTTCAGGGCTTCGACAAGCTTGTCAAGCTCCTGCTTATACTTGGCGCTGTCAGGCGTTGCACTACTGAAGTCGGGAATATAGTACCGTGTCACATCAGCAGCATAGGGCGAATCCCAATGCAACACAAACCCGTCTAGCATTATCGGCACCAGTACATCGGTATCTACATTGCCCTGCTCTCTGAGCTGATCTTCCTTCCTCAATGCCCGCTCTATCTCCCGCTCCACCGGCCTGCTGGTCAACGAATGTGCAGAGCAAACCAGAATCATTTTGTCATAGTTTCGTATAGCGAAATCAATGTTGTCTCGCAAGCCTCTGCCGGGCAGTGCATCTAGATTCCACTTCCAGGTCTTGACTCCCGCTTGGTTCAGGTCCTCGTTCAGCCTGGCCGCAAAGGCTTCGTCCCTGGTGCTGTAGCTAATGAAGCACTGGTAGAACTGGACGGGGTTGTCCTGCAGCAAGCTGGGCAAGTACTCCAGCAACACGTCCGGCACCCCAGCACCCAGAAAGAACACCATCTGCTCATCAGTGAACTTGCCGCCGCTGCCCCGTAAGGTGCGGGCCAGGGTGTCTACCCCGATGCTGGAAGGTGAACCATGCCTTACCGACTCCAGGCCTTTGACCTGGCTGAGGTCCACATCTGCGAAGGCAGTGCCACTTACACCGACTTCGGTGAGGTTCGCCCCGGTAAGGATCGCCCTGGAGAGGTTCGCCCCGTACAGGTTCGCCCAGGTGAGGTGCGCCCAGGTGAGGTGCGCCCAGGTGAGGTCCGCCCCGATGAGCTTCGCCCCGTACAGGTTCGCCCCGTACAGGTTCGCCCTGGTGAGGTTCGCCTTGAAGAGGTGTGGTCTTACACCTGGGTTTTGCCGCCGCCACCGGTTCCAGGCGTCTGCACCTTCTTTCACTTTTACCAGCTGTTGCCGGTTGGCCATGGTGCGGCTCCTTGGGGGCATCCCCCTCACCCTAACCCTCTCCCACAAGGGGAGAGGGAACTGGCCCCTTCCTTCCTCTCCCCTTGCGGGAGAGGATTGAGAGCCTGTCCTGAGCTTGCCGAAGGATGAGGGATATCAACCCTGCAACGCTTCCAGTATAGCTTCTTTCACCGAGTCTATTTCCTGCAATGGCTGGGTGTTCCAAAAGCGCAAGACCCGGTATCCCTGGGCCTCCAGCCAGGCGGTGCGGAACTGGTCGTATTCAGACTGCGCTCCCACGGCGTGATGGCCGCCGTCTAGCTCTATGACCAGCTTCTTTTCAACGCAAGCAAAGTCCACAATATACTGACCAATGACGTGCCGGCGACGAAACTTGTAGCTTGCCAGGCTGCGGTTCCCCAGGATACGCCACAGCGTTTTTTCAGCATCAGTCAAGTCCCGCCGTAACCGCCTGGCCTTTTCTGTGGTCATTGGAGCCAGTCCTTCTTGCCAAACACTTCTTCTCCCCCTGTGGGAGAAGACTCTGCGGGAGTCGCCCCCTCACCCTATCCCTCTCCCGCAAGGGGCGAGTGAGCTGGCCGCGTACTTCCTCTCCCCCTGTGGGAGAGGACACAGGTGAGGGGTCTCCCCCGCAGGCATTATAATTACCCCAGCCCATCAGCGTCACCCGCTTCTGGGCGCCCACGCCAGCTCCAAAAAACTCACAACAGCCCCGCCACTCCCTCCCCCTGCATAGGGGGAGGGCCGGGGTGGGGGACGAAAAAGGACGTCCACATGGTCAGACCCAACTGGATTAAGGAACACCCCGCCGCCTGCACCTGCAACGAGTGCGCGGAAAAGAAGCACATCCAGCGCACGGCGGGTCGCAAGATTGGCCGCAACGAACCCTGCCCCTGCGGCAGCGGCAAAAAATACAAGAGGTGCCACGGCACCTAGCCGTAGCACCTCAGAATGGCCCAATTTTGTAGGGGCGTCCCGACAGGTCGGGACTGCAACCTGGTCTCCCTACCCTCACCCTGGCCCTCTCCCATAAAGGGAGAGGGGACTGCTGCGTGCTTCCTCTCCCCTTGTGGGAGAGGACACAGGTGAGGGGTATCCGCCCTCGGCGGTTGATTTACACGTCCTTCAGCTTCATGGCGTCCTGGGCGGCGCTGGTGCCCGACAGCCGCCCAAACACCATGCCCGCCGACAGGCCGGAGCCGCCGGGGTAGTTGTAGTAGAACAGCCCGCCCACCATCTCACCCGCGGCGTACAAGCCGGGAATGGGTTCCTGGCTGTTGGTCACAATCTGGCCGCGGTTGTTGATTTTCACCCCGCCAAAGGTAAAGCTGATGCCCGTGGTCACCGCCCAGCCGTAGTAGGGCGGCGTGTCCACCAACTGCGCCCAGTTGGTCTTGTTCACCTTTAGCCCCTGGGTGCAGCGCCCGTCCTTGATGGTGGGGTTGTAAGCGATGTCCCGGCGCACCGCAGCGTTGTATTCCCGAATGGTGCGGCTCAGGCCTTCGGGGTTGATGTCCAGCTTTTGGGCCAGTTCCTGGATGCTGTTGGCCTGGGCCATGGTGGCCTGGGGAATCCAGTACTCCTCCCGCAGCAGGTGCTTCACCTTCTCGTCAAAAATCTGGAAGGCTGTGCCCTGGGGCTGGGTCAGCAACGCCCGCCCGTAAGTCACGTAGGTATAGTTGCGGAAGTCGGCGCCCTCGTCCACAAACCGCTCGCCGTTCAGGTTCACAATCAACCCGAAGGGATACGAGTGCTTCTGGAACAACTCGGTGACGGTGCGGTCGCCGAAGGGCGGCGCGTTCAGGTCCCAGGCCACGGCGTGGCAGCTGCTCCAGTGGCCGTAGGACTGGGCGCCCGCGCCCAGGGCCATGCGAATGCCGTCGCCGGTGTTGTAGGGAATGCCCCGCACCTTCACCAGTTCCCAGCCCTGGCCCAGGTAGCGGCAGCGCATCTCGGCGTTGGCTTCAAAGCCGCCGCAGGCCAGCACCACCGACCGGGCGGGGATATCCGAGTAGCCGCCGGGGCCTAGCACTCGCAGGCCGCATACCCGCCCCATGTCGTCACGAATCAGGTCCACGGCCTGGGTGGAGTATCGAACCTCCACGCCGGCGCGCTGCGCCACCTCAAACTGCTGGTCTGAGAGGCCCTTGCCGGCCCCCACTGCCTCGATGATGGCCCCGCCCCAGAACCGGAACTTGTCCCCGTCCTTGAAGGCCTGGCGGCCAAAGGCCAGCACAAAGCGTACCCCCTTGCTGCGCAGCCACTGCATGGTGGGCAGCGACTGGCCCACCAGGATTTGGGCCAGCTCCGGGTCCGACATGCCGTGGGTGACCCGCATCATGTCGTCGTAGAACTGGTTCTCGGTGTAGCTGCCCACTTCCACCGAGGCCTCTTCCGAAGCGGACATGTCGGGGATGACGGACTTGATGTCGTCAATGCCGTTGAAGGCGAAGCGGATGAGGCCGCCAGTAAAGTAGGTGTTGCCCCCGCGGAAATACTCCGGGGCCTTCTCGATGACCAGGACCGAATCGCAGACCTCTTTGGCGGAGATGGCCGCGCTCAGGGCGGCGTTGCCCGCCCCCACTACTATGACGTCGTAGCCTTCAGCCAAGGTAATACCTCCAGGGAGCCAAGATTAAGTGATGCAGTATGCGCCCCATATAATAGCTTCTGGAGGACGGAGGGGCAAGGAAGGGGAACCTGTCACCTGATGAGTAGCTGAGAGATTAAACGCTAGATCAACACAAATTTATCAAGAGCGGCCAAACTGTTGCCGCCGCCGCTCCGGACGACTCTGGCCCCGGGGAGGTCCTTGGACCGGTGGTGCTTGCACCAATACCTGGCCGACGATTTTGGCCCAAGTCCTTCCATGGTGGTTCTCAATGAGTTTAACTGCAGGGCCGTTGAACGTGTGCATGGCTGAGTGGTGTACTGACAGGACGAGATCCTGTAATTTATTGTCATCCTCCAGACTGACCATTCCCCCTAAAATAAGTCCACTGGTAATGCGGGTTCTCCGATAGAATCTACAAAGCTAAGGAGAGCTCGACATGAAAAGCAGCCGGTTCACCGAGGAACAAATCATCGGGATTCTGAAACAGGGGGAAGCTGGGGTAAAGGTTCTGGACCTGTGCCGCCAGCACGGGATTTCTGACCATACCTACTACCGCTGGAAATCCAAGTACGGGGGG
>VGZV01000071.1 GCA_016872385.1 SAR202 cluster bacterium
CTTCTCCCGGCGGCTGGCCCGCCTATACCTTTCCTGTACCGCCGTCACGTACTCTTCCACGCTGCCTCGGGTCATCATGTCTACCTCCCCTTCGGTAACACGCATTTTGAGGCAACGTATCCTCCTTAGGTAACTTTTATTGTGAGTCAATTCGCCGCGTTGACGGGCTGGCAGCTATGTGCTAAATTGTCTCCATCTATTCACCATGAATATCCTCAGATTGGGGAGGGCACGAATATCGCCAGGCAATATAGGGTAAACGAGCGTATCCAAGTTCCCCGGGTACGGGTCATCGGTGAGAACGGCGAGCAACTGGGTGTGATGACCAGGGACCAGGCCTTGCAACTGGCGCGCCAGAGTGATGTGGACCTGGTTGAGGTAGCTCCCAATGCTGATCCCCCGGTGTGCCGGTTGCTGGACTATGGCAAGCTGCGCTACCTTTATGCTAAGCGAGAAAAGGAATCCAAGAAGAGCCAGAAGAGCACCGAACTGCGTGAGGTCCGGTTCCGGCCCAACATTGGCACCCATGACATGGACGCCAAAATCCGCAAGGTGCGGGAGTTGATTGGCGACGGAGCGAAGGTTAAAATAACAGTCCGGTTCCGCGGCCGGGAAGCTGTCCACCAGCAGTTGGGATTGTTAGTCCTGAAAAAGGTGGCGGACGATCTGAAGGACGAAGTCAGGCTTGAGAAAGCCCCAGCCATGGAAGGTCGCTCACTGGCAGTGATACTGTTGCCGGCGCCCAAGCGCGGCGAGAAGCCTGAAAAAGTAGAAACGCAAACGGAAGAAGACCTAGCCGATGCCAAAACTTAAGACTCACAAGGGGGCCAAGGCCCGTCTCCATATCACCGGTTCTGGGAAGCTGATGCGGCGCAAGCGCCTGAGCAGTCACTTGCGGCGCAAGAAGCCCCAAAAGGTGACCCGCAAGTATTCGGACAAGCTGATGGTGGACCCCAAGGATGTGGCGCGGCTGAGCCGCCTGCTCCCCTACGGTTAGCCACCAAGTGTATTTCAGACATCTCCAGGGAGTTGTTACTTGACTAGGGTAAAGCGTGGCGTAACCAAGCGCCACCGACACAAGAAAGTGCTTTTGGAAGCGCGTGGGTTCCAGGGTTCTTCCCACCGCAACTACAAATGGGCCAAAGAAGCCCTGATCCATGCGTGGAGTCACGCCTACCGCGACCGGCGGGACCGCAAGGGCAATTTCCGGAGCTTGTGGATTGTGCGTATTGGCGCTGCTTGCCGCCAGTCCGGTATGACCTACAGCCAGTTCATCCACGGCTTGAAAGTGGCCGGCGTGGAAATGGACCGTAAGGTCTTAGCCGACCTGGCAGTAAATGATGCCGAGGCTTTCAAGAAGCTGGTGGGACTGTCCTCCCAATCCATCGCCAAATAGCTAGCGGCAACAACGGCAGGGAAACCAAAAAGGGTGCGGTTATACACTGCACCCTTTAATTTTTTGGTCTTTGGGGCTTTCCAAGTTTAGCTTTCTGCTTCCGCAAAGCCGTAGTAGGTGTCGGCCTCCAGTACGCGCTTGAGCCCTTTCTGACTAAGGCTAATGGGCCGCACGGGTGTGGCCCACCGCTCAGTGACTTCCTGATGCAACTCCCGAAGGGGAATGGGCTGGTTGCGCCGCAAGAGCATCACCCGGAATACAATCTCCTGGATGGGCATCTCCGGCTGGATAAATCCCCTTTCTCCGGTGCTGCGGTCGGCAATCTGCTCCACCACCTTTTGGAGAGCATCGGCGTCCTGTTCGCCCTGGGGAGAGTAGGGAAGGTCCGGGTCCAGGCGCGAAGCCAGCATGAAGCCTGGCGACCTTTTGAGCTCAATCAGTCTCTGGAAATCTATGTGATAGCTATGCGACTTGCCGTCGCCGTCATCTTGCGGGCCTGTCTGCGGGCCGGGGAGGATCATGGATTTACCTCTTCGTTCCAATCTAACATTATTATCTGCACGGGTTGGCCTGCCTGCAAGCCAGGCAGGTTGTCGGGACAGATGGCTAAACCGTTGGCCAGGGACATGGAAGTTAGTATGTTGGAGCCCTGGGGTCCGGTGGGTGTGGCAAAGTACGTCCCCTCCCGCCGCGATACACTTACCCTGGCGTACACCCGCCGCCCGTCGGTATTGTAAATCGGGCCAGTTAGCACGCCTTCCACCACGGGCCGGGCCAAATGCCGGCGGCCCAGCATGGTCAAGATGGCTGGCCGGGCGAACATCTCAAAAGCCACCAGCGCGCTGACCGGATTTCCTGGCAGGCCCAGCAGTGGAGTGGGCTTGCCGCCATTTTCGTTCCGCAAGAGGCCGAAGGCCAGGGGTTTGGCGGGACGCATGCGCACCGACCAGAAGTTCATGTCCCCGCGCTGGGTCAAGACCTCCTTGACAATGTCGTAGTCCCCCTTGGAAACTCCGGCGGAGGTGATGACCAGATCGGAGCCTGCGCTCTGGGCCAAGCGGTGGTGCAGGTCCTCCAGCCGGTCCCGGGCAATGCCCAGCATTTTGGGAATCCCGCCACAGGCCAGCACCGCCGCCGCCACGCTGGAGCTATTGCTGTCGTAAATAGTGCCGGGGCGAAGCGTTTCACCCACCGGAGCTAACTCGTCCCCCGTGGACAAGACGGCGACTACGGGGCGGCGGACCACCGGCACACGGGCCATGCCCAGGGAGGCCAGCACCCCCACTTCGGCGGGACGGATTACCGTGCCGGGCGCCAGCACGGGCTGGCCGCGGCGCACGTCTTCTCCGGCGGGGCGAATATTGGCACCTTTGGGCAGGTCGTTCTTGATGCCGATGCTGTTCAACGACTGCTTCTCGCCGCGCCGGTGCAGTTCGTCCGTCTCCTCAAAGGGCACCACGGTATCGGCCCCAGGGGGAACAGGTGCGCCGGTCATAATGCGGATGGCGGTTCCGGGGGCCACGGTCTGGTTGGAGACCTGACCTGCCGCCACCAGCCCAATTACTTTCAGCGGCCGGGGTTGTTGGTCGCTGGCGCCGCGGATGTCGTCATGGCGCACGGCATAGCCATCCATGCCTGAGTTAGCCAGCGGCGGCAAGTCCAGGGGGGACCGCACCTCTTGGGCCAAGACCTGGCCCAGAGCTTCTAAGATAGGCTTGTCTTCCGCTTCCAGGGAGCTGAAACAAGCCATAATCCGCTGGTACGCCTGTTCAACGCTAAGCATATCCTCGGCCACGTGCCGGTGGCCGTGCTCGTGGCCGTGCGCTTCAGGTGTGTGGTGGCCCTGCCGGTGGCCGGACGAGCCACGATGTCCTGACGTCATGTGCTCCACCCTAGACCCGCAATGTCGCGCCCAGTTCACGGCCCAGGCTAGTCACCAGCGCCTGCACCGCTTCTGCGACCTCCTCGGAGGTCAAAGTGCGCTCCCTAGACTGGAAATAAATGTGGAAAGCCAGCGATTTGGTCCCAGGGGCAAGATTGTCGCCGGAGTACACATCGAACAACTCTACGCGCACCACCAGAGGGTGCTGGGCTATCAAGCGATGGACCTGGCTGGCCGGGACAGAAGCATCCATGACCAGGGCCAGGTCACGGATGGCCTCCGGGAACCGGGACAACTGCTGGAAGCGCCGCTCCCCAACAGGTATTACCCCCAGCAGGCTGGCAAGGTGAAGGTCAAGGTAGGCCACCGGCCGCGGCCGCAAGTCGAAGGCCTGGCAGACCGATGGATGCACTTCTCCCACCACCCCTATGCCGGCGCCCTGGCTCACTATCCTGGCGCAACGCCCCGGATGAAAGAAGGGGTCGTCAAAAGGCTCGTAACTCGCCAGTACGCCCAGCCGCTCCATGACCCACTCCGCCACACCTTTGGCGTCGTAAAAGCCCAGGGAATCGCCGCTGGTCAGCCACGACACCGGCCAGCGCCGCCCTGCCAGCACTGCGGCAGCCACGTCCTGCTCGTCGGGCAAGTCGCCCTGCCGGGGTGGGAAGATGCGCCCGGCCTCAAAGAACCTGAAAGGGCCTTCTCCGTGGCCCTGGTTGCCCGCCAGGGCGTTCAAGACACTGGCCCGCAGGGTGGTGCGGAGGTGGTCCTGCCCGGCGTTCAGCGGGTTGGCGACACGCACCGGGGGATTAGTATTGTCCAGGGTGCGGGCCTTTTCCAGGTCCGCCAGGGGTGACAGGGGGTACATGATTACTTCTTGAAGCCCGGCCTGCACCAGGGCATCCTTCACCCGGTCGCGCAGCTCAATCATGGGGACCGGCTGGTAGTAGGGGATGGGGGTGGACAGCATGGTGGTGGGGACTTCATCGTATCCAATGACCCGCACCACCTCTTCCGCCAGGTCCTCTTCTATACGGACATCGCTGCGCCAGTATGGGGACGTGACTTGCAACGCCGCGCCTCCCTGGCGGCGGCAGGCGAATCCCAGGGAGCCGAGGGTCCGTTCCACCCGCTCCACCGGCAAGTCCATGCCCAGAATCTTTTTGAGCCGGGGCAGGCGCAGCAGGATGGGGCGGGCCGCCAGTTCCTGCTCAGGAAAAAGATCAACGATGCCCTGGGCCGCTTGACCACCGACTACCTTCAGTATTAGCTGGGTGGCCCGGCGCAGGGCAATGGGCGCCAACTCCGGACGAAGGCCCTTCTCGAACCGGAGCGTGGCGTCGGTGCGGATGTGGAGCGACTGCGCAGTGCTGCGGTTATTCTGGCTGTTGAAGGTGGCGGACTCCAGCAGCACATCCCTGGTCTCAGCGCCGATTTCGCTGGCCGCCCCGCCGATGATGCCGCCAATGCCGATGGGGTCGCGGGCGTCGGCGATGACCAGCATCTCAGAAGTGAGCTTGCGGTCCACTCCGTCCAGGGTGCGCAGCGGCTCTCCGGCCCTGGCTCGCCGCACTATCACGGTCTTATCTTTGATCCGGTCCAGGTCAAAGGCGTGCAGGGGCTGGTTGAACTCCAGCATCACGTAGTTGGTGACGTCCACCACGTTGTTGATGGGCCTCAGCCCTGCCCGTTCCAGCCGCTGCTGAAGCCACCGGGGCGACGGCCCCACCTTGATGCCACGGATAACGCTGGCGGTGTAGCGGTGGCACAGGTCGGGGTCTACAATGGAGACAGACACCAATTCGCCAATGGGCGGGCCGCTCTCTGGATAAGACAAGGCTGGCTCACGGACAGTCTTGCCGGTGATGGCGGCTGTCTCCCGGGCCACGCCCAGCACTGAAAGGCAGTCCAGGCGGTTCGGAGTGACTTCCAGGTCCAGCACCGTGTCGCCCAGGTAATCGTCCAGGGAAACACCCACCGGCGCATCAGAGGGCAACACCACAATGCCGTCGTGGTCCTGGCCCAGCCCCAACTCCACGGCGGAGCAGATCATGCCCTGGGACACTATGCCCCGAATACGGGCGGGCTTGAGGATTTCGTGCTGTCCGCTGTGGGTATTGTAGACGTAAGCTCCCACCTTGGCGAAGCAGATTTTCTGCCCGGCGGCCACGTTGGGCGCGCCGCAGACCACCTCCAGCTCGCCATTTCCGGTGGCGACGCGGCAGAGGCGCAGGCGGTCGGCGTTGGGATGGGGGCGCACCTCTTGCACCTGGCCCACCACGCACCCCTTCCAGCCGCCAATGCGGGTGACCTCGCCCACTTCCACGCCGGCCATGGTCATGCGGTGGGCCAGCTCCGGCATGGGCAGGTCCACGTCCACGTATTCACGAAGCCAGGACAGGGGGACTTTCAAATTATCTCCAAGTTAAAGAGGGCATAGATGAGAAATACCCAGCAGCTACAGGCCTGAAACACTCTCTGACTAAAATTGCCGCAGGAACCGCAGGTCGTTGGCGTAGAAGTGGCGCCTCTCCCATTACTGGAGTTCCTTCTGGCTGTTCCCAGCAGGACACTTAAGGAGTTGCACCCTACTTATTCTTCGCTGACTACAGGCGACGGAGCCGCCTGATTAGCTCTCCTTTGGAAATCCCCGTAAGAAAAGCGACTTCATCTAATATACCGTCCAACGTCTTTCTGCCAATGCTTCGGTGCATTGGCACTGTGACAAGCGATCCTCCTTCATTACTTGCTTGGCGAAAGTGAGCGTGGCTGCCGCGTTGCCTTACCAGTACGAAACCGTTGCCTTCCAGCAAACGCGCAACCGCTCGTCCACTAGCCGGTGGCAACCTTTCGGGCACCAGGGACCTCGGCTTCGGCCAAAATCAAGATTTCTAGATTCTCTCCCGCCTCCACTGCTTCCTCAAAGTGCAAATGGGCTGCCTCTTTTATATTCTCGTAGAGCTTGTCTAGGCTCCGGGCCTGGGTGAAGATGGCGTGTCCCAAAGCACGGGCACCCCACTGACGGCCATCGCGATACACCTCAAACTTCAGCAGCAATGCCCCCCCTAAAATTGCCGCAGGAACCGCAGGTCGTTGGCATAGAAATGGCGGATGTCGTCTATGCCATAGCGCAGCATGGCGATGCGCTCCACCCCCAGGCCAAAGGCAAAGCCGGTGTATTTCTCAGTATCATAGCCCACGCCCGCCAGCACGCTGGGGTGCACCATACCCGCGCCCATAATTTCAATCCAGGCGCTGTCCCGGCAGATGCGGCAGCCGCCACCCTTGCCCTGGCAGGCAAAGCAGTCTATGGACATGTCCACGCCCGGCTCCACAAAGGGGAAGTAGTCGCAGCGGAAGCGCACCCGGCGCTCGGCGCCAAACATGCGGCGGGCAAACTCGTACAGCGTGCCTTTCAGATCGGCGAAGGTGATGCCTTCATCGACCGCCAGGCCCTCCACCTGGTGGAAATGCCATTCGTGGGTGGCGTCGGTGGCCTCGTAGCGGTAAACCTTGCCCGGCACCACTACCCGCACCGGCGGCTCTTGCTTCTCCATGACCCTTGCCTGCATGGGCGAGGTGTGGGTGCGCAGCAACAGGGGCTGCTGGCCTTCCGCATCCTGGTAGTCCACCCACAAGGTGTTCCACATATCCCGGGCGGGATGGCCGCGGGGGATATTCAGCAGTTCAAAGTTGTAGCGGTCCAGCTCGACCTCAGGCCCCTCCACTACGCTGAATCCCATAGCGCCAAAGGCTGCGCAAATTTCGCGAATCATGCGTGATGCGGGATGCAGGCGTCCGGCGCCTGGCGGGAATCCTGGCAGGGTTACCTCCAGCCGTTCCTGCACCGCCGCCCTGGCCAGCTGCTCCTGCTCCACTTCCTGGATGCGCCGGGCCAGTCCCTGCTCCAGCGACTCTTTGGCCTGATTGGCTAGCGCGCCTGCGGCGCGGCGCTGCTCCAAGTCCAACTGGGCCAGGCCCCGCAGCACCTGGGTCAAGTGCCCGCGCCGTCCCAGATAGGCCACGCGCCATTGCTCCAGGGCCTCGGGCTGGTCCAGGGCTGCCAATTCGGCCAAAGCCTTTTGCGTCAATTCTTGAATGGACTGGGCGGAAGTTCCAGTTACCGTAGCGACACCCTCATTCCGGCGTGCGTGGCGCACATAGCCTATCCTATCACGTTGGGCCATTATAGAATCCGTCGTGGGAAGGGTCAAGGCGGGGGCATGAGACAGCATCCCCGCCTGAAGGGTTTGGATATCTCAAAGCTCCGCCAAGGTTTGGGCCTGACCGCTGGGCACTGAAAATCTAAGGGTACACCGCCAGCGCCTTCAGCGAAAGGTCCTCCGGGAAACCGAACATCAGGTTCATGTTCTGGATGGCCTGGCCCGCCGCGCCCTTGACCAGGTTGTCCAGGCAGCTGATGACCATGAGCCGCCCGGTGCGCTTGTCCACCACCGGGTGCAGCAGGCAGTAGTTGTTGCCCAGGGTCTGCTTGGTCTGGGGAGGCTGCCCCGTCACGGTGACAAAGGGCTGGTCGGCGTAAAATTCCCGGTACAGGTCCCGCAGTTGCTGGCTGGTCTTGGAGCCGTCCTTCAGGCGGGCGTAACAGGTGCTTAGAATGCCTCGGGTCATGGGAATCAGGTGGGTGAGGAAAGTCACTGCCGGGGCCTGGCTAGTCAATCCTCCAAGCTCCTGGGTAACCTCCGGCAGGTGGCGGTGGCCCTCCACCGAGTAGGCCATTACGTTTTCGTTGACTTCCGAGTAATGCGTGCCCAGGCTGAGGGCGCGACCCGCCCCTGACACCCCGGACTTGCAGTCTATAATAATGTCCAGCTCAATCAGGCCCAGCTTGACCGCCGGAGCTAGGGCCAGTATGGCGCTGGTGGGGTAGCAACCAGGGTTAGCGATGAGCCGCGATGCGCGGATCTCTTCGCGGTGCAACTCGGTGAGGCCGTAAACTGCCTCTTCCAGGTAGGATGGGTCCGGGTGATCCACCCCATACCACTGGGTGTACTCCGCTGCATCCTTCAGGCGGAAGTCGGCGCTGATGTCCACCACCTTCACGCCCCCTTCCAGCACCGGAATTACCGCCTCGGCGCTGGCCTTGTGGGGCAGGGCCGAAAATACCAGGTCCAGGTCTCCCTCAAGTTCCGGAGTGATGGTCAGATCCAAAGGCGATAGGTGGGGGAAAACGTCGCCCAGCTTTTGTCCGGCGGCGCTGCGCCCCGTCACCGAGGTTAATTCCACCTCTGGGTGCTGGTACAGGATGCGGGCCAACTCGCACCCTGCGTACCCAGTTACGTTGATGATGCCTACCTTCAAGGGTCTTCCTCCAGCTAAATCCGCCCAAATCCCCCTCAGGAAGGGGAACTGGTGGGGATTTCCTTCTCAATCAAAAATTTGTCCCGCGACGGGCAACCCCAAGCCACCACGCAATCGCCGCAGCGGGGCCGCTGGGCCTTGCAGGTCTGCCGCCCGTGGGTAATCAGGCTCACATGGAACTGGTAGACCTGCTCTGGAACAACAGCGGCTTCCAGTATATCGTGAGCTTTGTCCGCCGTCACCTTGGGGCCTATGAAGCCAAGCCGCTGGCACACCCGATAGATGTGGGTATCAATAGCCATGGCGGGCATCCCCAGGGCAAAGCTCAAAATAATGCCCGCCGACTTGGGGCCTATGCCAGGCAGCTGCCGCAGCCAGGCCTTGGCCTCTGCCAGGGGCATCTCCCGCAGAAAGGTCAGGTCCAGGGAGCCGTTCAGCTCTAGCACACGGTTCAGCACCAGCTTGATGCGAGGCGCTTTGACCCGCGCCAGGCCGCCGATGCTGATGGCCGCCTCGATATCCGCTACCTCTGCCTGGGCCACTGCTTCCAGGGCGCCGAAGCGATCCATGAGCTGCTGGAAGGCCCGCGCCGAGTTGGTGTCCGAAGTATGCTGGGAGAGAATAGTAAAGACCAGCTCCTGGGCTGGCTCCAGCCGGCCTTCGTGGGGCAGCGGCGCATAGGCGGTGGACAGCAGGCTTATAGCCTCGGGGATGCTCACCGAAGGAGTAGGAGGGCTGCCCTTGCGCCGTCTTGGGGACATACCGATGTGTCAACTTTTTCTGGCGGATAAAGCTATCATATTATAGGCCTGCCTACGGTTCCTCTCAATAGATAGGCTGGTTCTGTTGCGTCTCGGTGGAGTCGGCCTCTGGCATAGATACAGAATCACCCGTACTTACACCCAAATACAACAGAACCGATAGGCTATTTTGGCACTGGTTCATTTTGAGTATCGTCATTCCGGGGCAAGCCGGAATTCATCAGGCTGCGACAACCTGGTGCGTATCTGGACACCGGCTTTCGCCGGTGTGACGGATAGACCTCTTTTCTGCCGTCACCGCAAATTGAACCACTACCGCTATTTTCGGGACTCCCGCAGGACTAATGCGAAGCGCCA
>VGZV01000072.1 GCA_016872385.1 SAR202 cluster bacterium
ATCAATTTCAGGTACTTGCGCCGTTCATCCACGGTCATCTTCTCTTCACTCGCCATGATTCCCTCGGTAACATTTCTAGCTGAGGGAACCATACCCCTTTGGGTAACATTTTAGGTGAGTGAATACGCAACCTCGACCTTAACCGCTCCTCTGGTTATACTAAATGTAATTAATCAGGGCGGAGACTGCCGCCAAGGGGTGAAAGCCCTGAAGGGGTGCCTTTTGCCTGCCAGAACCAAAGGAGCCGCCAGTTGGAGTTCCAGCACCTGCTCTACGACCAGAAGGGTCCTGTCGTTTACCTTACACTGAACCGGCCTGACAAGCTCGACGCCCTGAGCAGCCAAATGATGGCGGACTTGCGCCAGGCCTTCACCGCCATCGAGGCCGATGCTGAAGTACGCGTGGTCATCCTCACCGGCGCAGGACGGGCCTTCTCCGCCGGATTTGACCTGGAACGCGGTCCAGGTTATGCTGACCCCCACCATATGCCCGCCGATGCCTGGCGGCAGCAACTCATCAGCTACATTGACACATTCCTGATGGTGTGGCGCCTCAGCAAGCCCGTGATTGCCGCGGTCAACGGCTACGCCTTGGCCGGGGCCTGCGAATTGATGCAGGTCTGCGACATCAAGATTGCGTCGGAGCGGGCGATCATTGGCGAGCCGGAAATCCGGTCGGGCAGTGGCCCGCCGTTGCTGATTACCCCATTCAGCGTGGGGCTGGCCCGTTCTAAAGAATTACTGCTCACCGGCGACACCATTGACGCCCATGAGGCAGCCCGGATTGGCCTGGTCAGCCGCGTGGTGCCCCATGAGCAGTTGATGCCCGAATGCGAGCGCACAGCCCGCAAGATTTGCATGCTTTCAGCCCTGGGGGTGAAATTGACCAAGATTGCAGTCAACCGGGCGCTGGAAGGCATGGGCTTTTTATCGGCAGTGCAGCACAACCTGGAGTTGATGACCCACTTTGACACCACAATGTCGCCGGAGCAGGAGGAGTTCAACGCCATCCGGCAGGAGCAGGGCCTGAAGGCAGCGCTAAACTGGCGGGACGCACGTTTTCGTGACTAGTAGCCCGTGGGGCGGTCTCCGGATTCAGCCGCTTCTGTTTGAGACCGGCAGATAAAATATCAGGGGATGTTAAATTTGTAGCCCAGGCCCCGGGCATTGAATATAAACCTGGGATGTCCATTGCCCTCGCCCAGCTTTTGGCGCAGATGCTGGATGTGCACTTTCAAGGAATTGCGGCTGCCGCTCTCCTGGTCGCCCCAAACGGCTTCAGATAGCTGGGCGTGGGACACCACCCAGCGGCGATTATTGACCAGGTGACGAAGGATTTCAAACTCGGTGGCCGTCAAGTGCACTTCTTCCCCGCCAAACCGCACCTCAAAGCTGTTAAAGTCCATGTAGAGGGGCCCTGCGGTTACCGGGCCGGCATTGGCCAGCATGGGCAGCGTTCCGGAGCGCCGCAGCAACGCCACCAGCCGCGCCACTACTTCCTTGGGGCGCAGGGGGCGGGTCAAACAGTCGTCGGCACCAGACTCCAGCGCCCTGACCACCTCATTTTCTTCACCCCGCCAAAGCATCATAATAAGGGGCACTGCAGAAAAATGGCGCACTTCCCGGCAAAGGGCAGGGCCGCGGCCCCCGCCCAGTTCTGAGTCCAGCAACACTACATCGGGACCATCCTGCTCCACCATAAGCAAGAACTGCTCCGGAGCATCGGTAAAGACTACTTGGTGGTGGGGCCAGCGGGAAAAACAGCACTCACCCACCGCAGCCGCAGTGTTACGGTTACCATCAGCCACCAGGATCTTCATTATCTCGTCAGCGCCCCCCGTGCAAATTTTTGCACCGTCAACGCCCTTTCGTACACGCACATTCCCCACCGTGAGTGAGGGCTTCTTCAGTTTATTCTGATAGAATGGTTCCTGCCACCTTCGGCGCAACAATTATTCAATCCTTTGCGAAATCACACCTGTACCACACCATAAACACGCGGAAAGCACACACAGCTAGCAGTCTCGCAAGGAACGGGTCAGCAGGACCGACGCAGGCCTAACTGCGCCGAAGCTTATTGACGGGAGTAAAAATGCCCAAGATTGACCGATAGGCAGCAAGAACTGGTGGACCGCGGCCCTGAAGGGAGCGCGGCTGCTGACCTATCAGTCGGCATCCCAGTGGGCGGAGGCCGACCCACTCAGCCGGGCCATTCTGGCCTCGGAGGCCAAGTACGCCGCCACCCAGGCTGCCCTGATGGTCACCAGCGAGTGCATCCGGTGCGTGGGAGGGCGCGCGGCCCACAAGCGTTACCCCCTGGAGCGGCCGTTCCGGGATATACGCACCACTACGTTAATGCCGCCCAACGCAGACCGCTGCCTGGAAGTAGCGGGCAAGGCCGCGCTGAGCTTGCAAGACGCTCTGGGCTTTGCCCGACAGAGCAGCTAACGCGCGGCCTTAGCCTCAAAGTCAGCTATTTCGTCGTCGTGTTGCAGGGTCAAGCCGATGTCGTCCAGGCCGTTGAGCAAGCACTCCCGGCGGAAGGGGTCAATCTGGAAGCTGACGGAAACTTCCTCGTTCTCGTCCCAAATGCGCTGGGCCTCCAGGTCCACGTTAATACGGTAGCCTGGGTTGGATTTGGCCAGGTCCAGAATCTTGCGCACCACTTCCTCGGGCAGGACCACGGGCAGCAGCCCGTTCTGGAAGCAGTTGCTGTAGAAGATGTCGGCAAAGCTGGGAGCAATAACGCAGCGAATCCCATAATCGTTCAGCGCCCAGGGGGCGTGCTCCCGGGAGGAGCCAGAGCCAAAGTTGCGCCCCGCCACCAGGATGCTGGCGGCCTTGTACCCCGGCTGGTTCAGCACAAAGTCCGGGTTGGGGCTGCCGTCCTCTTTGAATCGCCACGCCGCGAACAGGAAGGGGCCATAGCCGGTGCGCTCAATGCGCTTGAGGTACACTGCGGGAATAATCTGGTCCGTATCCACATTCACCCGGTCCAGAGGGGCAACCACACCATTCAGCTTGACAAAGGGTTCCATGCCGCACTTACTCACTTATACGAAGATTTTGTCCAGGTCCAGCGCCAGCCCCTGCAGCAAGGGCGAGGTCATGGTCTCGCCACGGCCATAGATGGCCCGCCGCACCAGCCCTCGGCCCCCGCGGGCCAGCACTTCGATAGTCTCGGCGTCCGGGTCCACCAGCCAGTACTCCCACACACCGTGGTGCCCATAAAGCGTGCACTTGTAGCCCCGATCGTATTGGGCCGTGCCCGGTGAAAGCACCTCCACCACCAGGTCGGGCGCGCCCTGAATATTGGCGGCAGTAATAACGTTGAAGTGTGCCTCGGCGACGAACAAAACGTCCGGCTGCACTACGTCATTTTCCGACAGCACCACGTCGTAGGGCGAGACCCGCACTTGACCCAGCCGATGTTCCGTGACAAACCGATGTTATGCAGACACCAGCTCCACCACAATGGCCTGGTGCCGGTCGCTGGGCGCAGGCGCCATATCAGTGCCATCCTCCAAGAGGACTAACTCTCCATCCAGGAGCTGATAGCGCTTCCCAGGGGGTAGGGACATATAGTCGCTGACGGTGAACTTGAGCCTGGGTTTGGGTTGGGCCATACTGCCTCCCCTTGGCGGGGACTACTTCCACTCCCGTATATCCACAAAGTGCCCAGCAATGGCCGCCGCCGCCGCCATTTGCGGGCTGACCAGGTGGGTGCGCCCGCCCTTGCCCTGGCGGCCCTCAAAGTTGCGGTTGGAGGTGGAGGCGCAGCGCTGGCCGGGCTGGAGAATGTCCGGGTTCATGCCCAGGCACATGGAGCAGCCGGCCACCCGCCAGTCAAAGCCTGCATCTCTGAAGATGCGGTCCAGTCCTTCAGCCTCCGCCTGCTTTTTGACCAGGGCGGAACCGGGCACTACCATGGCCTGCACTTTGGAATTGACTCTGCGGCCCTTCACCACCTGGGCGGCGTTGCGCAGGTCTTCCAACCGGGAGTTGGTGCAGGAACCCAGGAATACCCGGTCCAGCTTGATTTCCTGGATGGGAGTGTCCGGCTCCAGGGCCATGTACTTCAGCGCCCGCTCTGCGGCCTCCCGTTCACTGGCCTGGGCAAAGGAGGAGGGGTTGGGCACGCGCCCGGTGACGGGGGCCACCATGCCAGGGTTGGTGCCCCAGCTGACCATGGGTTCCAGCTTACTGGCGTCAATCTGCACCGTCTTGTCAAACCTGGCGCCCCGGTCCGTGGGCAGCTGCCGCCAGCGTGCCACCGCCTCCTCAAAGGCGCGGCCCTTGGGAGCGTGGGGACGGCCCCGCACATAGGCAAAGGTGGTGTCGTCGGGGGCAATCATGCCCGCCCGCGCGCCGCCTTCGATGCTCATGTTACACACCGTCATGCGGCCCTCCATGGACAGGGAGCGCACTGCCTCGCCGGTGTACTCTATGACGTGGCCCTGCCCGCCGTGAACGCCAATCTGGCCAATGATTCCCAGAATCAAGTCCTTGGCGGTGACGCCTTGGGGGAGCGGCCCGTTGACCCGCACTTCCATGGTCTTGGGCTTGAACTGGCGCAAAGTCTGGGTGGCCAAGACATGCTCTACCTCGGTGGTGCCGATGCCCACCGCCAGCGCGCCAAAGGCCCCATGGGTGGAGGTGTGGCTGTCGCCGCAAACAATGGTTTTGCCCGGCTGGGTAAAACCCTGCTCCGGGCCAATGACGTGGACGATGCCCTGGTTGGGGCTGAACCGGTCGTACAGCTCTATGCCGAAGTCCCGAGTGTTGACTTCCAAGGCATCCAACTGCTGCTTGGAGATGGGATCGGTCACCGGCAGGGACAGTTCCCAGGTGGGGGTATTGTGGTCCATGGTGGCCACGGTCAGGTCTGGGCGGCGCACCTTGCGTCCGGCCAGGCGCAGACCCTCAAAGGCCTGGGGAGTGGTGACTTCATGCACCAGGTGCAGGTCAATGTAAAGGATGGTGGGCTGCCCCGGCTCCTCATGCACCACGTGGGCATCCCAAATTTTCTCGAACATTGTTTTGGGGGCCATGCTGCTCAACCTCGTCTTTGTCCTGAATTTGCCCAGCTTGCCGCTGTAGTGGGTCAATTATACCAGCCCTGTCACACCAGGCGGCCCAGCCAGAACCCCAGGCCGGCGGCGGCCAGTCCCAAGACCAGGCTGGCCCCCAGGTTTAGCGACGCCACCTGCCACGCACCGTTCTGGGTCAGCGCCACCGTATCGGCCATCACTGTGGAATAAGTGGTGAAGCTGCCCAGGAAGCCCACTCCAGCCACCAAATATAGCCACGCTTGGCTGGGCGCACGGGCGGCCAGAAAGGCCAACAAGAACCCCAAGGCAAAGCTGCCCAACACGTTGACCGCCAGGGTAGCCCACAAGTTCGTCCCCAGCAGCCGCACCGCCGCCAGGTTGCACAAATACCGCGCCAATGCCCCGGCGGCGCCCCCGCCCATAACCAGCAAGACTTCTTTCACCCCTGAACTCCTGGCCTCAACTCCTGGAAGGATTGATTGATTCTCGGTGCGGGTAGGAGCAGACCCATGTGTCTACCCCTGTATCGGGGATTCTACTATGGGCGCGCCCCGTCGCCGCCGCCAGGGCACAGTCCCGACCTATCGAGACGCCCCTACAATGCGGGAGAATAAAACCGTCCCGCCAACTCCATGCCGGGTGTATCTCAGCCACTCAGCATGGTGATAAACTAGCAGACAGTTTATAGCATCCCAAGGGAGGAAGTCAGGCCATGCCCGCCGCCGACACCTATACCCTGCCCACGGCAGTCCGCCCCAGCAAGTACCGGCTCACGTTGATTCCGGACCTGGAGAGCTTCACCTTTGAGGGCCAGGTCTCCATAGAGATAGATATTCTGCAGCGCACCAGCCAGATTGTGCTGAACGCCGATGAACTGGACATCCATTCGGCAAACCTGGTGCGCTCCCGCGCTGGCGCATCCGCCAGCGGCATCACCCTTGATTCAGCGCGGCAGACGGCCACCCTGGACTTTGCCAGGCCCCTGGCCCCGGGGGCGGCCACGTTGCAGTTAAATTTTACAGGGCGGCTGAACGACCAGCTGCGCGGCTTTTACCGCTCCCAGTACGCTGCCCCTTCCGGCGAAAAACGCTACCTGGCGGCCACCCAGTTTGAGGCCACCGACGCCCGCCGGGCTTTCCCCTGCTGGGACGAGCCGGCCATCAAGACCAGCTTTGAACTGACCCTGGTCATCCCCAACGAACTGGTGGCGGTTTCCAACACCCCGGTGGCCTCGGAGACTCCCGCTGAACCCGGCAAGAAGGCGGTGCGGTTCGCTGAGACACCCGTTATGTCCACCTACCTGCTGGCTTTCGTGGTGGGCGACCTGGCCCGCATCGAAGCGCCAGCCAGCAACGGCACCATGGTGGGCGTGTGGACCACCCGGGGCAAGGAAGAGCAGGGCCGCTTTGCCCTGGAGACTTCCGTGCGGCTGTTGTCCTACTTCAACGACTACTTTGGCATTCCTTACCCCCTGCCCAAGCTAGACCACCTGGCCATTCCCGACTTTGCCGCAGGGGCCATGGAAAACTGGGGCTGCATCACCTACCGGGAGACGGCGCTGCTGGTGGACCCGGCCAACTCCCCCGCGGCCACGCGGCAGCGGGTGGCGGCGGTGGTGTCCCATGAGATGGCCCACATGTGGTTCGGCGACCTGGTGACCATGCAGTGGTGGGACGACCTGTGGCTGAACGAGAGCTTTGCCTCGTGGATGGGCGACAAGGCCGTGGACTGGGCCTTCCCCGACTGGCAGATGTGGACGCAATTCGTCAGCGAGGACACCAACCGCGCCCTGAGCCTGGACGGACTAAAGAACTCCCACCCGGTGCAGCAGGAAGTTCAGGACCCGGCCCAGGTCAGCGAAATGTTTGACGCCATCAGCTATAGCAAGGGCGGCTCGCTAATCCGCATGGTGGAGCAGTTCCTGGGGCCGGAGACGTTCCGCCAGGGGTTGCACCAGTACCTGTCAGGCCATCAGTACGGCAACGCCCGCACCGCCGACCTGTGGACGGCCCTGGAGGCGGCATCCAACCAGCCCGTCACCAGCATGATGGACGGCTGGACCAACCAGGTGGGCTACCCGGTGGTGCAGGTGGAGTCCCGGCCCGCGGGCGGCGGGCTGGAGCTAAACTTGTCCCAGGAGCGATTCACCTATGACCGGCTGCTGGAGGAAGGCCCGCCCGATGAAACAGTGTGGCAGGTGCCCGTGGGCGTGATTCATCGCGGCGCCAGCCAGCCAGTCGCCACCCTGATGGGCCAGAAGCAAGCCCGGCTGCGGCTGCCTGCCTCGGCCCAGGCGGGCGGCTGGTTCAAGGTCAACCCGGACCAGACCGGTTTCTTTCGGGTCAACTACCAGCCCCAGGACTGGGACCGGCTGGCCCCCGCGGTGCGCGCCATGGAACTGTCCGCCCTGGACCGGCTGGGCCTGCAAAACGACGCCTACGCCCTGTCCCGGGCCGGGCTGCTGCCGGTGACCCAGTTCCTGGCCCTGGCCCAGGCCTACGAGAACGACACCGACGCCACGGTGTGGGCCGACCTGGCCAGCAACCTGCGGGATATTGACCAGCTTTTGGCGGGCCAGCCCTACTATCCGGCCTTTCAGGCCCTGGCCCGGCGGCTGTTCGCCCCGGCGGCCCGGCGCATGGGCTGGGACGCCCAGCCGGGAGAAGGCCACATGGACGCGCTGATGCGCAGCACGGTGCTGGGCCAGGCCGGGGCCTACGGCGACGCCCAGGTGCAGGAGCAGGCCAGGTCCCGCTTTGCCAGCTACCGGCGCAGCCCGGCCTCGGTGCCGCCGGACGTGCGGGGCGTGGTGTTTAACCTGGCGGGGCAGACCGGCGACCGCGCCGCCTACGAGCAGATGTGGGAGCTGGAGCGCCATGCTACCATGCAGGAGGAGAAAATCCGGCTGCTGGTGGGCTTGACCCGCTTAGCCAGCCGGAGCTTTTGCGCCAGACCCTGGAGCGGGCCATGGACCCTGCCGAGGTGCGTGCCCAGGACAGTATTGCGGTGGTGACCAGCGTGGCGGCCAACCCCAAGGGCCGGGAGCTGGCCTGGCAGTTCTTGAAAGACCAGTGGCCGGAGTTTGACCGGCGCTATGGCAAGGGCGGCTTTGGCCTGATGCGGCTGGTGGGGCTGTGCGGCAACTTTGCCGACGCGGCCCACCTGGCCGACGTGGAGCAGTTCTTCCAGGAGCACCCGGCCCACGCCGCCGAGCGCACCATTCGCCAGAACCTGGAGCGCATCCGGCTGAACATGAAGTGGCTGGAACGTAACGGCAGCGAGTTGGCGGAGTGGCTGAGAGGGTGATGAGACAACGTCAGCGCATGAGGCTAACTAACTCGCCAGGCAGGTGTAATTACCACAGGTTCCGCATCCCCACATAAAAGCCCGCGGCGAGACCAACCACACCAAACATTAGAACTAGCCACCGCTCTGATGGTTCAGGATTATTGCGAGGACCACAGCGTTTCCCGGAGAAGATTAGCCGGTAGTGAGCGAGAATTGCTGGCACATAACCAGCAACAAGAACGATGGCAACGGTGCAGGCCGCAGACGCCATTCTGGTGGCAAAAGGAAAACCAGCGAGCAAAGGCAATAACGCCACCAACAAACTTAAGAACACCGCCGCAAACAATAGCCAGTCTGCCCAAGGAATCCAGATCAACTCACTTTGACTCTGCATCTGCAATTCCCTCTGGATGCGGAACACGAGCAAGGTAGAGCCAAAGCCGGAAATCACACTTGCGACTGTTACGATAGTGTTGTTATCTGGCACTAACGCGCTTCCTCCCACATCTGCTCCTTGGGTAGGCATCAACAAGGTTCGAGTTTCGCCATCATCTCCAACCAATCTTCCGACCAAGGAGTTGGGTCACGCCGTTCTAGCTCCCTATATCGGTCACATCGTTTCAACTTGTCTTTGCATACCGTCTCCCAATGCTCCTTTGCGGCAGCGGTGACTTCTCCACTACTGGTACGCAGATGGCGCCGATATTCTTGGTCTACGCAAGTCACGAATTCGTGACGGTTGGTCCAGTCCTCACCTGTGTCCCGGAGGAACATTACTACCAGCAGGACGGCGAAAATGGCCACCACCGAAATCAGCATCATCACGGTCAGTTTCAGTCTCTTGCTCATTGATCTCACCATTTATCTAAAACCCTCGCTAGTCATCAATTGCTAAGCGACGTTACGATGCATGATCGCCCGAAAGGCAGCCATCGGTAAATGGGGATGGTTCAGTTGTATTTGGGTGTAAGTACGAGTGATTCTGTATCTATGCCAGAGGCCGACTCCACCGAGACGCAACAGAACTGACCATTCCCCCTAAAATAAGTCCACTGGTAATGCGGGTTCTCCGATAGAATCTACAAAGCTAAGGAGAGCTCGACATGAAAAGCAGCCGGTTCAC
>VGZV01000073.1 GCA_016872385.1 SAR202 cluster bacterium
GTCTCTGGTCATTGCGAGTGAAGCGAAGCAATCTTGTCCTGGGCACGCGATTGCTTCGGGGCTACGCCCCTCGCAATGACTTTTTAAACACGCTTTTAGAGAGTGTGTGACAATTCCCGCTCGTGGTTCGACAGGCTCACCACGAGCGGGGAAAAACCGCTCATCCCAAGCTTGTTGAACCATGAGCAGACGCTAAACCCGCTCAACTGAGGCTCTAAAAATCTATGCCTGGCCCAGACAACGACCAACCAGCCCCTTCACCATTTTCCCCCGGCTCTTTGCTGGAAGTCTTTCTAGTTGCCCTGCGCTTGGGCCTGACCTCCTTCGGCGGCCCCATCGCCCACCTGGGTTACTTTCGCCAGGAGTACGTGGCGCGCCGCCGCTGGCTGGATGAGCGCAGCTACGCAGACATTGTGGCCCTGAGCCAGTCGCTTCCCGGTCCGGCCAGCAGCAAAGTGGGCATTATCATTGGCACCCTGCGGGCGGGAATGGCTGGCGGATTCATGGCCTGGCTGGGGTTCACTTTACCCTCGGCCCTGGCGCTGGTGTTGTTTGCCTACGGCGTGCAACGCTTTACCACCGGCGACGCTGGATGGCTTCACGGCCTGAAAATTGCGGCGGTGTCAGTGGTGGCCCAGGCGGTGTGGGGCATGAGCCGCAACCTGGCCCCGGACCGTCCCCGGGCGACCATAGCCGTTGCCGCTGCCATTGTGGCCCTGGTGTGGCCCCACGCCTGGACTCAGGTGTTGATTATTGTGGCCGCCGGGTTGGCCGGCTGGCGGCTGCTCCAGGCCTCGGCGGTCCAAGCCGAGCGCAGGTCTATCGCGACAGGGGTACCGCCTTGGGTGGGCATTGGGGCGCTGGCGCTGTTCTTTGGCTTGCTGCTGGGACTGCCGTTGCTGCGGCAGTTCTGGTCTGGGCACTGGCTGGCAGTAGTGGACAGTTTCTACCGGGCAGGCTCGCTGGTCTTTGGGGGCGGGCATGTGGTGCTCCCCCTGCTCCAGACCGAGGTAGTGGCCCCCGGATGGGTAACTCAGGAACAGTTTTTGGCCGGATATGGCGCTACCCAGGCAGCGCCCGGTCCTATCTTTACTTTCAGCGCCTATCTGGGGACAGTGATGGGGCCGCCGCCCAATGGCATTATAGGTGGAATACTGGCCCTGGGAGCCATTTTCATGCCTGCTTTTCTGCTGGCCTGGGGGCCATTGCCCTTCTGGGATATCTTGCGCACGCGCCCGGCTTTCCAATCAGTGCTGCGGGGCGTCAACGCGGCAGTGGTGGGGCTGTTGCTGGCGGCCCTTTACAATCCGGTTTGGACCAGCGCGGTTAAAGCGCCCCAGGACTTTGCTCTGGCGGTAATTGCCTTGGCTTTGTTGATGTTGTGGAAAGTGCCGCCCTGGCTGGTGGTGGTGCTGGCCGCTGCAGGCGGCGCGGCGCTGGCGGCATTGCCAGGGTTGGGAAATCCCCCCTGGCCCCCCTTTGCAAAGGGGGGAATCTGGTAAATCCCATCTGCAAATAAAGGAATCTTTTAGCCCCCTTTCGTAAAGGGGGTAGGGGGATTTCTGCGGGTGGCTACCCCTTGGCTGCCCTGGCCCGGGCCGGCGGCGCCAGGAATTCCATGCCTGCGCCCACCACCTCAATTTGCATAACCCGCACGTCGGGTGCGCCAGGGCTGAACATCACCCCTAAGGTTATGTTGATACCCTGGTTCACATTCGGGTGATCAGGCACTTCAAACCGCGCTTCCAAGTGGTCGCCCTGCAGCCCCAGATTGGAATGCACCGCAACCTGCTGCTCGCCATCGTAAACAATAACTTCGTGCACCGTGGCGTGGGAACGCGTGCGGAAGCTCACCAGAGCTGCGCCGGCCCGCATCTTCTTGTTGTCCATCACGGCAGGCGTGGGTATTGGAAAGTGTACCCAGGTGTTCTGGCCCGCAGCGCCCTCAATGCGGACAAAGGGGCCGCAGTGGCGCACTCCGGTAAGCCGGTTCAGGTACTCCACCTGCATGGATGAGCCGTGGACCCAGGAGACATACTTGCGGTCGGGCATGGCGTTCCTCCCTGACAGCGTTGGGCGCTGGTATTGGCTGGGCTGATTATAGCCTCTGCACGCCGGTGGAGAAATGGCCAGCCCCAGTCCAACCAGTGGGCTGAGACTGGCCAGCGGGCCGGGGGAGGAGATAACCGCGCCCGCATAGAAAAGGGTGGGTAAGGGGGTTAAGGTTAAGTCCCGGCAGGAACTATGCTCCCCCGCCGCTTGCCGGCACGGTATGTGACGATGAACAAAGCGATTAGGACGGCGATGAGCGCCACGCCGCCGGCCGCGCCGCCGCCGATGGCCCACCACAACCAGGGCTTGTCTGCCTTGACCGGCTCCAGCAGAGAGAGCTGGATGTAGGCGTCGGGCTGCTCCGGCTTTTCCTTGACTCCGTCCTTGGTAGTCTGGCCCTGCTGTAGTTCCTTTACCTTTACCTTGCCCAGGCGTTCCAGGGCGCTCACGGCCTGGTCAAAATCTGCGCTGAACACCCGCAAAGACAACTCGGCCCGTTCCTGCTCATCCCGCACCGAAATAAACGCCCGGTCAACCTTGCCCTTCAGAGTAGATACCAGGTTCTTGACCTCATCCACTTTGCCAGCCACGTCCGAAGTCTCCACCACCAAGGTGGCTGCAGGCGGTTGGGTCACCTCTTGCTGGGGCGGGAACAGGGACACGGTGATGGTAGCCAATTCTACCCGGCGCTCCAGAAAGTTAAGCTGCCCCTGCAGGCGCTCAATTTCTGAGCGGATGCGGGTCAATTCCCGCTCAATGGTCAGGATTTCCGTGACGGTGCTGGCCTTTTGCAGCAGCGACAGCAGGCTTTGCTCCTGGCGCTGGGCGCTGGCCAGGCGGGCTTTCAGGTCAATGAACTGGTTGGACACGTCCTCGCTGCCCAGGTTGCGGGACTGGACCTTGCCCAGAGCCTCCAGCCGCTCCAGGGCAGAGAAAAACTGGGGCTGGGGCACGCGAATGGTGATGGTGGCCTGCTGATTCTTGGCGTCGCCAAAGCTGGACATCTGCTCTACGAAGCCGCCCAGAGATTCGGCAATAGTCCGCACCTGAGTGGCTGCCGCCTGCACCATTTCCACTTCAAGGGAAAGGGATGCGATGGATATTACCTGCCGCTGCATGGCGTCCAACCGGCTGGGCTGTTCCGGCAATTCAGCGCCTGTTGGGGCAGGCGCAGCCAGGTCTTTATTCAAGACTTGCGGGGGGTAGGGAGCCGGAGTGGGGGCAGGAAAGGGCGGCATGGCTCCCACTGCCCCCGGGTACTGGAACTGGTCGGGAAATGCTTTCCCAGTCATTCCTGTCTCGGCGGGTGCGCCCCTTGAAGACGTTACGCCGCCCTTACCATTGGATGTGACCGAGCCGGAAGAATCCGGTTTTGCGGAACCGCAGGCTACCAGCAGCGCTGCTGAAGCGATTACCAGCAAGAACATTACCTTTCGCATGATGGGCTGCTCCTATTTGCTGTTCTTGCTGGTTAAGACGGCGGGGGCCTAGGAAAGGTTCCCCCTCAGCCGCCCCGTTCCATTGCCAGCAGGCGGGCCTTGACCGTCAGCCCTCCAGCGCCGTAACCATGCAGCCCGCCGTCGCTGCCAATGACCCGGTGGCAGGGGATGACCAGGGCCAGCCGGTTGCGGGCCATAGCTTGCCCGGCGGCGCGCACGGCCAGGGGGTTGCCTGCGGCGGCGGCCAGCCAGGCATAGCTGCGGGTCTCGCCGGGGGGTATCTGTCGGCAGGCGTTCCAGGCGGCGCGGAAGAAGGGTGGCGCGTCATCCAGGTCCAGGGGTATGTTGTCCAGCGCAGTGACATTGCCGCGGCAATAGTCTTCCAGCCGCTGCTGCACACCGGACAATATTTCGGCATCGCTGGAATCGGCGCTCTTCAGGTCAGGCCCCAGACCTTCCAGGGCTTCTTGAGGAGTGGGTTGTAAACTCAACCGGCGCAAGCCCTGGGGACTGCCCAAAATGGCGACCCAGCCCAAGGGGGAATTAAACAGATGGCGCTGGTACTCTTTCCTCTGCATCGGCGCCTGTCCTCCTTCGCATAATGCGCAGCATCAGGGGGCCGCGCAGCTGCCGCCATGCCTGGACCAGTTCCTGGCCTTCGGCAGCGCTTATACTCTTTTGCCCATAAGTGCTTCGCACATAGGCGTTCACCACAACGCCAAGCTGGCGGCGATGGTCCGGAAGGACCTCTTCCAAACGCTGGAGGTACTGAAGGGGCGTTTCGTGGGCGGCCAGCCGTACCGATCCCAAAGAGCCCAGCAGGGCAAGGTTGCGGAAGGCCACTCTTGGGTCATGAGAAGGAGTGAGATAACGCCGCCACCAGAACCAGCCCAGACCGGCGGCCAGGACCGACAGGGGGCCAAGCACCAGCAGCCAGCCAAAGGTATGCCAGAGCCTGGAGCCCGCGGTTTCCGAAGGAATGGCTTGGGCGGGAATGATATTATCAAAGAAGCATTCGTCCTCATCATCGTCCAAACAGAACAGGTCATCCAGTACATCGGTAGCGGCAGCGGAAGGGGCGCTGGAGCCAGATTCTCTGGGATGCGTTATTCCGGGCAAGTCTGCCCCAGGAGTAGGTTCAAAGGGCACCCAGCCGTAGTTGGGAAAGAATACTTCCACCCAGGCGTGGGCGTGAGAGTCCTTGACTGAATATATCCCGGCTTCTTGGCCTGGGTCTCCCACTGTGTAGCCCGTGGCCAGCCTGGCGGGTATGCCTACAGAACGGGCCATTACCACTGTGGCGGAGGCAAAGTACTCGCTGTACCCACGGTTCAAGGTGAACAAGAAGTGGTCCACCCCGTCCACATTGTAGGGGGGCGGGTCCACCTCCAACGAGTATTTGAAGGTGCCGAGATAAGTCTCAATTGCCTTTACTTTATCGTAAGGGGTGCGGGAGTTGGCGGTAATCTGCGCCGCCAGGTCGCGCACCCGCTGCGGAACTTCCAGAGGAAGCTGCGTGTAACGAACCAGCACCCAGGTTGGATAGTCAACGCCGGCGTTCCGCAATTCCCGCGGGCTGGCGTAGGATACGGAAGATGTAATCTGGTAAGGATTGCCGGAACCGGCCGCGCCACGGGATGGGCGCATGGATAAAACATCCGGCTGTTCCGGCACCAGTTCCGCGACGGTAATTGTTTGGATTACCCCGCCCTGGCGCTGGGTGCGCACCAGTTGGAATTCTGACGGCAAGGATTGTTCCAAGGCGGACTCGGTAACTGCTCCCCCTGCGGCCTGGATCAGTCGTTCCGCGTTCCTGGCAGTTTGGGCAAGGCGGGGCGGCCACGCAGGTAAAGCCGCAGGATTGCTCAAGTTAAGGATGTACTGGGGGGAATCGTAAGTTTCCACGCGCACGTCGGTGTTGGCGCCAACCGGTTGGCCTGCAATGAACAGGTTCTTGCTGGAGTAGCCCGGCAGAATGGTGTAGGTTACGTCCAGGCGAGACTGGTACGGCTTCGGTTCAGAATAGGCGGGCTTCCAGTCCAAAGGCTTTAGAACGGTGTCTTCTGCCACCCAGCCTTTGCTGGTGTAGGCGCTGTAGCTGCGGGCCTTCCAATACAGGGGCATGGGTGAGCTGACGCTCAACACCGGCGTGGTAGTGGGGTTAATAGTCCCCTGGAAGGCCAGCACATCGCCCCAGATCCGGTAGGGTATGGGCTTGCGCGCGGGCAGACCGGCAAACAGCCGGTTAAAATCTTCCTCGTAGCTCTTGAGCGGGGTGCGCAAAACTTCGTAACCGTCGTGGGCCGGTTCTAGAGCGCCGCCCACGGGCAGTAAAAAGGCCGTGGTCAATACCACTATGGCCAGGAGAATGCTGTCGGACACGGAGAGCATCCCCAGGTGGCCATCATATTGAATGTTGCGGCGGTCCCACTCCTGGCGGCGGCGCACCGAACGCACCCGGGCCGCCAACAGCAGAGCAGTAAACAGGTACAGGGCTAAAAAAGCGGTGGCGTTGGGCGGCAGATAGGTTAGGTTGGAAAGAATGCCGGCTCCGCCCAGCAAAAATACTCCCCAGAAGTTTCGGTAGCGGAAGAACACCCAACCGGCCAAAAACCCAGCCAGCCAGGTAAGCGCCATCAGGCCGAAGGCAAAAGGCACCGGGTCTATGCTGATGCTGCCGGAACGGGCGGCCTCCAGCCAGATGGAGAGCCGGGCCATCAAGTCCTGGGCGCTGGACAGGGCCACTCCTTTGGCCTCGAAGGAGACTAGCTCCCGGACGATGACGCCAAAGCCCACGGCCAGTCCCACCGGCAACAGCAACACTGCCCAGATGGGGATGCGGGACAGCGCCAGGCCCACCAGCATAGCCACCAGCACCAGGGATACCAGGTTGGGCGTGGGCACCCAATCGGCGCGCTCCACCGACCACACTACCACCATCAGGTTCAACGCCAGCAGCAGCACAGAACCCCAGCCGTCGGCAGGGCGCAGGAGGTGGTTCAACCCGTTCAGCCACCGGCCCAGCGACTCCGTGTTCAGCCCGCCGCGCCGGGTCAGCGTGTCCGCCAGGCTGTTGGGAGTTGTGGTCATTGGGACACCCCTGAGGCCGTGGAGATGGCGGCATTAGCTGCAGGCTGCGGCGCTTGCCGTGACAGGGGAGCGCGCAGGATTTCGTTGTGGGGCTGACCCTGCCGGGCCAGGTAAACGGGAATGTCATTGAGAAACAGGGCGTTGATTGCCGGTTCAATAGCGCCGCTGCCGCCAAAACTCTTGGGGTCTATGACCACCGCCGCCACTTTAACACCCTGGCGGCGCAGGTCGCTGAGGGCTGTAACCCATTCAGTACGCCCGGAGGAGGTTATCACGGTCACAGTGTTGAACCGGCTGAACTGGGGTTGCAGTTCGTAAATGAACCGCTCCAGAGATACTCTCCCTTGGGCGCTGGCCTGGGCCAGAGTCTCCATTAGTTTGCCCTGCTGGGCCGGGTTGCTGTCGGGACGGATAACGTGGGTCTCTGCGCCAGTGGCGGCCAGGCCCACGGGCATAGAAAGTCCGGTCAAACGCTGGATGAGAGATGCGGCTATGGACACCGCCGTTTCTTCCGTGTTATCTGTGGGGTCTGCGCCAGCCTGAACGCTGCGTTGCAGGTCCAGCACCAGCCACGCTTCCGCGGAAATTCCCTGGTCAAACTCCTTTACCATCAAGGTGTTCATCCGGGCCGTGTAAGGCCAGTGGATGTGCTTGAAAGTGTCTCCCTCGCTATATTCCCGCACCGAAGAAAAGTTAGGGGTGACGTGGTTGGCCCGCCGGTGGGCGCGGCTTTCACTGGGCAGGCTAGCCAGCCACGGGTCCAGGTCCGGCAAGGGTTGGGGTGCAGGATATACGGTATAAGGCTGGGGTTGCAAAAAGCGGCGGCGCATGCGGAACATGCCAAAGGGGTCCTGGCTTACCACGTCCATCTGGCCGGTCTGGTACACACCCCGGCGCGCCAGGTATGTTTGGGTTTTCCAGCTTCGCCTCTGGTCACGCAGCATGGACACGCCGCGGCCGGTGGTGTAATCCGGCAAGTCAGAGACTTCTGTCACTTCCAGCCAGGATTTGGGCATGCGGAAATGGTTAATCATCTCCACTTGGCCTTCCAGGTAATCGCCCACCTGGCCGCGGTTGGTGACGCGAGTCAGCCGCACCTCCAGCCCCCGCAGGTTAAACCAGGCCCATAAGAAACCAATGCCTATGAGCAGCAATAGCGCATAAAGCAGCCGGTAAAAAAACTCAAAGCCGGTGCCCAGGGTGTAGAAAGTCACTACGCCCAGCAATATGAGAGTGCCTATGCCGCGCTTGCTCAATGGTCTAGTTCTCAGCAATTTTTATCCCTGCCCCGCCTGGGTGTCCCGTAAATGCAGGGGTTGGGAGGGGGGAGATTTTATGCCGTTTACCGCCGGACAGCCGCGCCAGGCACCGGCACCTCGTTCAGCAGGCTGGAGACCACTTCCAGGGTTTCGACGCCCCGCATACGGGCAGAAGGGGAGAGAATGATGCGGTGGGCCAAAACCGCCGGGGCCAGCAGCTTGACATCGTCGGGCACCGCGTAATCCCGGTCTTTAAGCAAAGCCAGGGCGCGGGCCGCGCGGAAGATTCCCAGGGATGCCCGGGGAGAAGCGCCCAGGGCCACGTCCCGGTGTTTGCGGGTGGCTTCCACCAGGCCCACTATGTACTGGCGCACCAGCCGGTCCACGTATATGGACTTGGCCGATTCCTGCAAGTCTAGAATCTCCTGGGGAGTTGCCACGGCTTGCAGTTTGTCCAAAGGGTTGGCTTGCTCCTGGCGCTCGATGATGGCCAGTTCCTCGTTAAAGTCCGGATACCCCAAATTGATGCGCAGCAGAAAACGGTCCAACTGGGCTTCCGGCAAAGGGAAAGTGCCCTCGTATTCAATGGGGTTCTGGGTAGCCATGACCAGGAAAGGGAGCTGTAGCTGGTGGGTCACGCCGTCCACGGTCACCTGCCGCTCCTCCATAGCCTCCAGCAGCGCCGACTGGGTTTTGGGAGTCGCGCGGTTAATCTCGTCGGCCAGCACTACCTGGGCCATGATGGGGCCGGGGCGGAACTGGAACTCGCCGGTGCGCTGGTTGTAAATGGAGATGCCGGCCACGTCGCTGGGCAGCAAGTCGGGCGTGAACTGGATGCGCTTGAAGGAGCAGCCAATGGAAGTAGCCAGGCTCTTGGACAAGGTGGTCTTGCCCACTCCAGGCACGTCCTCCACCAGTACATGGCCCTGGGCAATGAGCGCCGCCAGGGCCTGTTCCACCACGTCCATTTTGCCCACCATGACTTGGGCAACGTTGTTAACGATGCGGCGGGCCACGGTGGCAGCGGCTACGGTCTCTGGCATGGGTGCCTTCTGGTACGGTGTCTAACCTGGCCTGTTGCGAATTCCGGACACTAATGGCAAAAGCGCCCGCATGGTCTGGATATACGATGGCAATAACATTAGCAGTGTAGCATAAGTGCGGGGGTACGGCATCCCCATTCAGACATTGTGAAACAGGGCTGATTCATTCTTAGAGCGTGTTTAAAAAGTGCTGTGCACCACCAGCGCTCACCCTTCGACAAGCTCAGCAACTGTCTTGAATGTCAAGGGGTTTGCAATGCCAACCCAGGATTCCAGGCATGACCATGCTTAAGCATCGAGTTGAGAATGGTGAGCAGCTTGCGCATGCAGGC
>VGZV01000074.1 GCA_016872385.1 SAR202 cluster bacterium
GGCAACGAGAACTTCCTGCCCAGGTAATGCATCGGTGAGTGCCACGCCTTTGGGCGGTTGCTGCACGGTTACTTCGCCACCACCACACACCAGGGTGGGGTCATCGGATCGGCCTTTGAAAGTTGGAAGGTGAACGCCGAAGGCACCGTGTGGACTTTCAAGCTGCGCAAGGGAGTGAAGTTCCACAATGGCGAGGACGCTACTATTGAAGACGTGCTGTTCAGCGAGCAGCGCTCCCTCAGCGACAGCGAAGTGCCCGCCCGGGCCACGCCCACCCAGCTAGTGGAGTTCCGGCTGATTGCCAAGGAAGAGATTAGCAGTCCCGACGAACTTACCATTACCTACAAGGCCCCCAACGCGGCAGGCGCAGTGTTCCGGTCCGATGGCCACGCAGGCAACACTCGCATGGCCCTCTTGCCCCGCAAGCTGCTGGGCGAGCCTTACGCGGAGACCGAGCCCGCCTACAACAAGCTGCCCGTGGGCGCCGGGCCATTCAAGATGACTGCCCGCAGCCCGGCCCAGTCCATGAGCTTCGAGCGGTTTGAGGACTACTACTACCAGCCCAAGTATGGCGCGCCGGAAGACCGGCGGCCCCGGTTCAAGTTCCTGGACTTGCTGCTGGTGCCAGAGCTTTCCACCCGGGTGGCTGCCTTGCGCGCTGGGCAAGCCGACATTGTGGAAGGAGCGGAGGCGGTTAAAGCCCAGGTCACCGGCTCTGGCGGACGTCTGATTTACGCCCAGGAATCCAACTACGTAACCCTGATGTTGCTGGGCTGCTGGCGGGCGGAAATCCGCTGCTCCAACATCAAAGTCCGGGAAGCCCTTAACTTGGCCATTGACCGTAAGACCATTGCCCAGACCCTTTACACTCCAGAGTCCTACGCCATGGCTGGCTGGGGCTTTGTCACCCCGACTTCTCTGGGCTGGAGCAAGGAGTTGACGCCCCCGCCCTTTGACCCAGCCAAGGCCCGCCAGCTGCTGTCCGAAGCAGGCTACAAGGTGCCCGGCTCCACCTCCGGCAAGGATTTTGGCGCCATCACTTTGAATGGTTGGAGCGCGGGCGACCCGCCCTTTGTTCCGGAGATGGCGACCCTGGTTGCCGAGTCCTGGAAAAAAGAACTGGGTATTGACGCCAAGGTTTCCATCACGGACCGAACCCTGGTTTCGCAGAGGTGGGGCGCCCAGGAACTGGTGGACCACGTGCGGGTGGAGGTCAACGAGGCCCGCTGGGACGGCGCCACCATAGCCCAGGCCCGTTACAATGACCCCAAGAATGTTCAGCGCCTGTCGGAAGACCCGGCTCTGCTGGCGGCTTCAGCGGAGGCTTTCGGCGTAACTAATCCTGGAGGACGGCAGGCTGCGCTGAACAAACTCTACCTCCGCTTGCAGCAGGAGCAGTATTTCCTCCCCATGGGGCATAGCAATCTGCCCTGGGCGGTGAGCAAGCGCATTGCGGACTGGAGGCCCTGGCCCGTAGCAGCGTTCTTTAACGCCCACTGGACCATCCGGGTGGCCCAATAATCTGACTTAATTTAGTGGGGAGCCGGCTTCTTCTACCCATGCGGCGGAAGAAACTGGCTCCCCTGTGCATCACCTGGGCATTGGACCGGCTGCTTGGCCTGGTTCCTGAGCACGCTCATATAACCCCGTTCTTGCAAACCAACTAAGAGCCCACGCCGCAGGGGGCATGGATGCAACGGTACATCCTTTTCCGCATTATCCAGGCAGTGGTTGCCCTATGGATGCTGAGCACTGTGGTGTTCTTCATCCTGCACGTTACGGGAGACCCAGTGGCCTTTTTGCTGCCGCCAGACGCCACGGCGGGACAGGAAGAGGAACTGCGCCGCAGCCTGGGTCTGGACCGGCCTCTTTACGTTCAGTACGTCATCTTCATGAAGGATGCCTGGACGGGAGACTTTGGCCGTTCTACTACTAAAGGCACCCTGGCGCTGGATTTGTTGCTGGAGCGGCTCCCCAATACAATCCAGCTGGCTTTGGCCTCCATCTTCTTCTGTATAATTATCGGCATACCTCTGGGAGTAATTGCGGCCATCAAGCGTGACTCTCTGTGGGACAACGTGGCCAAGTTTATTGCGCTGGCGGGCCAGTCAGCGCCCCAGTTCTGGCTGGCCATCCTGCTAATAATCTTGCTGGGAGCTATTCCCGCCGAACGGGGCCTGCCCAGCCTGCCCACCTTCGGCAAGGGCGGTATCGAGCACTTGATTCTGCCCACAGTGGTGCTGGGCTGGTCCATTATGGCTGGCGTGGTCAGGCTGACTCGCTCAGCCATGTTGGAGGTCCTGGACAGCGAGTATGTGAAATTCGCCCGGGTCAAAGGGCTTAGCGAACGGCTGGTAGTCTGGAAGCACGCCGCCAAGAACGCTGTCATCCCAGTGCTGACCTTTTCCGGCCTGGCCCTGGGCGGCCTGTTGAACGGCTCGGTGGTCGTGGAAGTAGTATTTGCCTGGCCCGGCGTAGGCCGCCTGCTGCTGGATGGGGTAATCCAGAGGGACTTTCCGGTGGTAGAAGCGGCAGTGCTAGCCTCCGGCTTCTTCTACGTATGCCTGGCCCTTATTGTGGACATCCTCTATGCGTATGCTGACCCTCGTATCCGATACTAGTCCTGGTTAAGGAGTGCAGTGATGGCGACCGCAACCGGCGTAGCGGGGTCAGCCCTCGGCCGGGTGTCACGTTTGTGGCGCAGGCCGGGCAGGATCCGCCGCATTCCCGTGGTGCCCCTCAGCATTGTGGCGTTGCTGCTAGTCTGCGCCATTTTCGCCAATATAATATCGCCTCATGATCCGCGGGGCGCCGATGAGACCCAGCGGGAACGCGTCCTAAAAACCCTGGTCCCCCCTTTCCAAAATTGGGACAATCCTTTAGGCACAGACCGTAGGGGGCTGGACGTGCTGACCCGCCTCATTTACGGGGCGCGCACCTCTGCGGTCATCAGCATGATTGCCCTGGGTTTTGGCGTAGTGGCGGGAACGGTGCTGGGGTTGGTGGCCGGTTTCCGCGGCGGTTGGGCGGACGCCATAATCATGCGGTTGGTGGACGCTGCGCTGGCCTTTCCTCTGATTCTAGTGGCCATGCTCATTGTGGTGGTCTTGGGGCCAGGTATCCAGAACATTATCCTGGCCATTGCCGCCACAGTTTGGGCCAGGTTCGCCCGGCAGGTGCGCGGCGAGGTGTTAAGTATCAAAGAACGGGACTTTGTCACCCTGGCCCGCATTGCCGGCGTCCCTGACCAGACGATAATAGCGCGCCACATTTTGCCCAACGTCGTCAACACCCTGCTGATTGTGGTCAGCTTGCAAATTGGCAACGTGATTCTCACGGAAGCCTCGTTGAGCTTCCTGGGGCTGGGGCTACCTCCCGGAGACCCCGCCTGGGGCATCATGGTGGCGGAGGGCCGCAACTTCGTCATAGACGCCTGGTGGCTGTCTTTGTTCCCCGGAATTGCCATTACCCTGGTGGTGCTGGCCTTCAATTTCTTTGGCGATTGGCTGCGGGATACGCTGGACCCCAAGCTGCGCCGTCTCTAGGCGTGTTTAACAGGCACATTTGGTTGACTCCCTTCGGAAGGCCTGAATATAATAGGCCAGCCTTATATGATGCCTGAATATCAATCAGGGGAGGATTAGCATGACCACTGAGCACTACGAATCTGTAATTCATCCTCCGGCCATTATGGCCGAGTTGAAGAAGAACAAGGTCACCCACGTGGTGTGGTTGCCCGACAGCGAGACCAACTTCATGTACCAGCTTCTGACCACCGAGCCCACCATTGACCTGGTGCCGGTCTGCCGTGAAGGCGAGACCATGGCCATTGCCGCCGGTCTCTGGGTGGGTGGCAAGAAGCCGGTGGTGTTGATTCAGAACACCGGCATTTTTGAATCGGGCGATTCCATCCGGGGACTGGGCCTGGACATTAACCAGCCCCTGGTCATGCTAATCGGTTACCGGGGTTGGACCCGGCATGGTCTAACTTCGGACTCCGCCGCGCGGTTCATTGAGCATATCCTCCATGCTTGGGGCATTAACTATTACCTGATTGAGAGCGACGACGATGCCAACCGCATAAGCCTGGCCATTGATGAGGCTTACCGGATTCAGAAGCCGGTGGCTGTGCTGGTGGGCACCGAATTTGGCGCTTAGTTTCGCTTCGATAAATTTTTAGGAAGGCAGGACTAGCCATGATTAACAACACCGATGCTGTGAGGCTCTTGGACCGCAAGCGCCGCAACGCTTTTATCGTGCCCACCATGAATGCTGGCAATGCACGCTTTGGCTTGCCCAGCGTCACCACCCACGAGAAACAGGACTTGCCCCTGTCCGGAGCTATGGGCAAGGCATCCAGTCTGGCCTTGGGCTTGGCATTGGCGCAGCCCAACAAAAAGGTTATGTGCCTGGATGGCGATGGCAGCTTGCTGATGAACCTGGGCACCCTGGTGACCCTGGCCAGCAAGGCCCCTAAGAACCTGTACCACTTCGTTTTCGACAACGGGGCCTATTGTGTCACCGGCGGCCAGCCGGTGCCCGGCGCCGGTAAGATGGACTGGGTTGAGATGGCCAAGGGAGCAGGCTTTGCCGCAACCTTCTCTTTTGATAACATTGAAGACCTTACCACGGGTATTGACCAGGTGCTGGACACACCCGGGCCGGTATTTGTCCATCTGAAGATTTCGCCGGAAATTGAGAACACCCCAGTGCAGTTCCGCCAGCGCCCCCGCCGTAGTGTGCAGCAAGCTTTCAAGGATGTGGCTGGTGTGGTAGCGGGCCGCTAACATCCCTGGCCGCATCTCCAACGCGGCAATGGTTCTGGTTCCACGCCCCGAGGCGGCGAGTCAGCTCGCCGCCTCGGCGCACTTTACAGTGGGTCTTGGTCCTTCGGGAGGGAAATTCCTGACACCATGATAAAATTGCTGGCCCAGGGTCTTCTGTTGCGGCTGGCGGCCTATATTGCGTTGGGTCTGGGGCTGTGGCTAATTTTCCGGGGCTTCTGGGTAGATAATTTCTTGCTGGCTGTGCTGGGTGGAGTGTTGGTCCTGGGCGGCATGTGGCTGATGGTCTTGGGGCGGCGCGCTGCGGTCCGTATGTCCCAGGCAAAAGTCCCCAGCGCAGAGGGTGAGTCTCCCAGTGATACCGTCAATAGAAGCGGTCAAGGCAGTTAACTACCACCGCAGCGACGCTCTAGTCGTCGCCACATCCTCCGCGCTGCGGGACTGGCACCAGGTGTCCCAGCGCCGCGACCTGGATGTAGACTTGTCTGACTGCATGGACCGGGCTCCTGCCGTGGCCTTGGGACTGGCCCTGGCCCAGCCATCCCGCAAAGTGCTGGTCCTGGACTGTGACGCCACTTTGCGCACTGACCTGGCAGGGCTGGCTACCGTGGGCGAGTCCAAGCCAGGAAATCTGGTGCACTTTGTCTTTGATGACGCCTCCAGGCTCTCCACCGACGGCGTGTCCATCCCCGGCCTAGATAATCTGGACTTGATTACAATAGCCCAAGGCTCCGGCTACAGCAAGACCTATCAGTTTGACAGCCTGGAGGACCTGTTGATTGGCCTGGAAGAGGTGATGGTGCAGACCGGCCCGGTGTTTGTGCTGGTCAAAGTGGAGCGCGAGGCGAAAGCCCCGCCCATGCCAGAGCGGCGCATGGCCCAAGGCTGGGCAGAAGTGCGCCGGACGCTGGCGTCCCAATCCTAGAATTAAGAAAGCCGCCACGGTGTAGTAGCGGCTCCCAAGTTCTTACGTTAAATGCGCTCCGCTACCTGCTTATAACGCCGGACCTTGGCAGGCTCAGCTTCCTCATAAATTGAATGGCATAAGCGGGAAATATCACCAAGGATGTCAGTCCTGCGCTTAAAGGAGCTCCGGCACCCGCGCCTCCCTGGAAAGCCAGTCGTCCCGCGGCATCGGCCAGCAAAAATAGCGCTGCCAGACCAAAAGCGGTTGCCCCCTGTAGTGGCGCTGAAACTACTGGGCAGCAGGCCCTTCCCTCGCAGTCTTCCACGCCACGCCTTCCGGATGATTAGCATAGAAGCTAAAGTTAGAATCCCCAGCACGTCGGCCAAGACTCTATACTGGACGACTTCTCCCTAGTGGTCTGCCAAGACCGCAGAAGCGCAGTCAGGGCTGGTTGGGTGGTGGCGGAGGAAGTCGTTGCACCGCTCCGCCGAGCAAAGGACGCCGGGCGGGTTTGCTGCAACAAATTCCTGGCCCAGCCACGCCCCCCCAAGCCTTCCGCCAGTAAGCCGCTGGCGCCAATGGCCAGCAGCCCTACCGCGGCAAATAAACCCAGGGATATAAACAATTGGGGAAAGGCGGCCAGCGCATTCCTGAACTGGCTGAAACTCCTGTCCATTGGAACTTACTAACCGGGCAGCCTAAGCTCCTGCAGGTCTGACCACTATCTGGGTTGCCACATTGTAGCCGATGGACACCTGGCCCTTTTGGGTGGCGATGGTCAGCACTCCCAAGTAAGGAGTGGCGTCCACAATCTTGACCTGCTGCTCTGGCACAATCCGGGACTCCACCAGGAATTGCAAGAGCTTGTCGTCCTCCTCGGGCACACGGTCCACCACGAAAGTCATACCAGCCTTTGCAGAGTCCAGTGTCACCGCATTAGCTGGCATGGGAGGCTCGCCAGTGCCGGGAATAGGGCGTCCAAAGGGGGAGCGCTTGGGGTTGCCCAGCCGCTCCCTCAGCTTGGCCTCCAGGTCCTGGGACATTCCATGTTCCAGCCGGTGGGCCTCCACATGGGCGCGGTGCAGGTCCATGCCCAGCAAGCGGACCACCAACCATTCGGCCAGCCGGTGGCGGCGGGCAATATCTTCGCCGCCCTCCAGTCCCTTCTGGGTGAGCCGGATATGTTTGTCGGCGCCTATATCCACCAGTCCCTGGCGCTGCATCCTGCGCACCATTCCCGCCACCGACGGTACTGAGGTGCCGAGCTCTTCCGTAGGCGGCAACTGTTTCAGCGTGTCGGTGAGCTGGGTGATGGTGGGGGCCTGGGAATCTTCCCATAGGCGGTACAGGCAGAGCAGGTAGTTCTCGGTAACTGGGGACAGGCGTTCGCTGGTGTGTTGCTCCGGCGAAGCACCGCCAATAGTTTGTGGGGTCTTCTTACGACGCGGCATGATCAGCTTCTCTATTGCTGAGGGTAGGCCGGAACCAGCCAGCGGACTTGCGGAATGGGGATAGCCTAATGGGTTACTGACATTCCGTTGACAAAGGGGCGCAGGGCATGTCCCTGCCGCAGGGTTACCGCCACACGGCTGCCCACTGGGTATTCGTCAGTGTGAGAAAGCAGGCAGCCGACAGATGCGCCGGACGGCAGCGCTACCCGGTACAGGTAAAAGGCACCCCGGAATTCCCGGCTTGTGATAACGCCCTGGCCCTGTTCGGCTGGCACACAGTCAAGGCAGTCTGGGCGGACCATCAGTTCCACGTGAGCGCCGCGCGGTGTGCCCACAGGCCAGGGGATATGCCCAATCTCGCTTTCCAGGGTCTCGCCGTTGGCCCGGGCGCCAATGAAATCCACCATGCCAATGAATTCAGCCACAAACCTAGTCTTGGGATGGTGGAAGATTTCTTCGGGGGTGCCCATCTGCTCAATGACGCCGCCGTTCATTACGGCGATGAGGTCGCCAACGGAAAGCGCCTCTTCTTGGTCGTGGGTAACGAAAATAGCAGTGGCGCCAGTTTCCCGCAGGATCTTCTCCATGTCATGGCGCACTTGCTGGCGCAGGCCCGGGTCCAGGTTGGAGAAGGGTTCGTCCAGCAGGAGCAAGTCAGGCTGGGGCGCCAGCGCCCGGGCAACAGCCACACGTTGCTGTTGCCCGCCGGATAGCTCGTGGGGCATCCGGTTTCCCAGGCTGCCCAAGCCTACCAGATCCAACGCAGCTTCTACTTTGGCTGCCTTGCCATCGTTTTGAGCAATGCCGTAAGCCACGTTCTGATAGACCGTCAGGTGGGGGAATAGGGCGCCTTCCTGAAACACCATGCCCACGCGGCGCTTTTCTGGGGGTACTTGGGTGCCCTGGGCGCAAGACACCAGCCGTCCGCCAATGGCAATGGCCCCCTGGTCGGGCTGGTCAAACCCGGCAATCAACCGCAGTGTGGTGGTTTTGCCGCAGCCGCTGGGCCCCAGCAGGGCCACAATCTGGCCGGGAGCCACCGCCAGGTTCAGGTCCACCACAGCGGGAACGCCGGCGTAGGCTTTAGAAACCCCCCAGCATTGCAGCCGGTTCCCCGGGATACGGCTGCCTCCTTTGGTCAATGCCAAAGCTTCCCCGAACCCCGCCTCCAAACTTGGCGCCGGCGGGGCCTGAATTTTCTCCCTGGAATTGGGAGATGGCTTGGGGCGGCTCAGAATTGGGATTTTCACCGGTTATCGTCACCCAGCTCACGAGAATCTGTTTCGTCTAAGTATAAGCATTAGTGCGTACTACGTCAACCTTGATTGACGTACACATGCCAACACGGCATATGGCCGCGGTTGACGGCAAAGACATCATGGACTGCGTTGTTGGATGGATCGCAAGCACCCCTTATTGTGGAGACACGCCCAAGGACGGCGCCAGGCAGCTGGCCAGTAGCGGGCAGCCGCTAGCAAGAAGTCCCAGCTAGCTTAATTCTTCTCCGGATAGTCACTCAAGGCATGTTGTTATAGAGGGCAAGCCCGCAGGTGAATGCGTGTTGCGTCAATAGAAACTGTTACCGAAGGGACTTGGTTGCCTCAGATGAAACTGTTACCGAACGTCCCTTGCTGGGCTGAGTGTCAGCCATGTCCCACAGCCTCTGGAGTTCTT
>VGZV01000075.1 GCA_016872385.1 SAR202 cluster bacterium
GCCGTCCGCCAGGGCCGCCGGGACGGGGCGCATAAGGCCGTCCGCCAGGGCCGCCGGGACGGGGCGCATAAGGCCGTCCGCCAGGGCCGCCGGGACGAGGCTGACCGGGCGCTTGAGGCGCTGCTGCGCCCGGCTGGGCAGGCGCCGCCGGAGCGGGGGCTGGGCTGGTTTCAGGAGCAGGGGCTTGCGTAGCGCCACCTGCAGGGGACGGCGCGGGGTTTTCAGACATGGTCATGCTAGGACAATTCCTCCGCTTTACTATGGGGGGACAACCCCATCCTGACCTTCCCCTTTACCAACGGGGAAGGGGCTGTTGCTTTCCCTTTCGTGGGATGGAATCCGCGTTCTCCCCCTTGCCAAGGAGGAGTTAGAGGGGGTTGTTCCCCTCCAGCTTACTTAAAAGGGCAGGTCGTCAATCTCGTCCTGGGGCGGGCCATCTCCCATGCCGGAATCGCCCATGCCAGCATCCCGTCCGTAGGGAGCGCCACCGCCCTGAGCATCGCCGCGCCCGCCACCCAGGAACTGAATATCATTGAGGTTAATCTCGTTAACAAAGCGCATCTGGCCGTCGTTGCCTTGATAACTGCGGCTGCGCAGGCGACCTTCCACGTACACCTGGCGGCCCTTGGTCAAATACTGATTGCACAGCTCCGCCAGGCGGCCAAAGGCGCTGACGTTGAACCACTCCGTCTCCTCCCGCCGTTCGCCGGAAGCGGTGGTGTAGCGGCGGCTGGAGGCTACGCTAAAGGAGGTGACAGGCTGGCCGCTGGGAGTATAACGCATTTCCGGGTCCCGACCCAGGTGGCCAATGACGATGATCTTGTTCAACCCAGCCCTCTCTTGACTAACCCTGGGCCGACTCTGCCGCCGCGCTGGCAACCGCCGCCGCTGGCTGTTCGGCCGGAGCGGAGCCTTCCGCAGCCGCAGCCGGGGCGGCCTCCGCCGGTTTGGGCGCGGGAGCAGGCTTGGGCGGAGCGGTGTTTACCGTCAGGTAGCGCAGAATCCGCTCGTCCAGGCGCAAGAAAGTCTCTAACTCCCGGACAAAGGAGGTCTCCGTGCTGAACCGGAGCAGGTGATAGTTGCCTTCCAGGAAGTTGTGAGAGCCTTTACGGATGGCGTAGGCCAGCCGCCGGGTGCCCATGCGCTGGTCATGGTCAATGGTGGCTCTGCGACCAGTCACAAAGTCCTTAACGCGGGTCCATGCCTCGCCCACTTCCTGCTGGCTGAGCATGGGACTGAAGATTACCATCAATTCGTAATGACGCAAGGGTTCTCCTATGTTTTTTAAACAGTAACCAAAATTATAGCATCCGAGGCGGGGCGGCTCAACCCATCTGGGACAGGGGTAGCGGGACACTTGGGTTCTCGTCATTCCGGCGAAGGCCTGATTCCAGGAAGATGCCTAAACCCGCCAATCCCAGTTGTTCCTGGACACCGGCTTTCGCCGGTGCGACGGTTGCGTCCCGAACCTCCTGCCCCGGTAAATCCAGCCTGCTACTGGTCTATGCCAGGCACCGGGAAGCGGGAGGTCATGGCCCGCACTTCCTGCGCCACCTGCTGCTTGACCTGATCATTCCCCATGTTGGTGAGGATTTGAACAATCCAGCGAGCCACCTGGCGCATTTCCGCCGGGCCGCAGCCGCGGCTGGTAATGGCTGGGGTGCCCAGGCGCAAGCCGCTGGTGACGCGGGGCGGCTTGGGGTCATAGGGGATGGCGTTCTTGTTGGCGATGATGCCCACCGATTCCAGGGCGCTCTCGGCATCGCGGCCGGTAATGCCCAGGGGAGTCACGTCCACCAGCACCAGATGGTTATCGGTGCCGCCGGCCACCAGCCGCAGTCCAGCCTCGGAAAGCTCCTGGGCCAGAAGCTGGCAGTTGGACACCACCTGGGAGGCGTAGCGGGCAAAGTCGGGGCGCAAGGCCTCGCCGAAACACACGGCTTTGGCGGCGATGACGTGCATGAAGGGGCCGCCCTGGCTGTAAGGGAAGACCGCCGAGTCCACCTTGCGGGCCAGTTCTTCCGTGCACAGGATAAGACCGCCCCGGGGGCCACGCAGGGTTTTTTGGGTGGTGGAGGTGACGATGTGGGCATGGGGGAAAGGCGAGGGATGCGCCCCGCCGGCAATCAGCCCTGCGATGTGGGCCATGTCCACCATCAGCAGCGCCCCCACCTGGTCGGCAATGGCGCGGAAACGGGGAAAGTCTATGATGCGGGAGTAGGCGCTGCACCCGGCCACAATCAGCTTGGGACGGTGCTCCTGGGCCAAGCGCTCCAGCTGGTCGTAGTCAATGGTCTCGGTCTGCCGGTCCACGCCGTACTGGACAAACTTGTACGTGTTGCCGGAGAAGCTGACGGTGGCGCCGTGGGTCAGGTGGCCGCCCTGGTCCAGGGCCATGCCCAGCACCGTTTCGCCGGGCTTGAGGGTAGCAAAGTAGGCAGCCATGTTGGCCTGGGAGCCGCTGTGGGCCTGGACGTTGACGTGCTCCGCGCCAAAAAGCTGCTGCGCCCGCTGGATGGCCAGGCGCTCCACCACGTCCACGTACTGGCAACCGCCGTAGTAGCGGCGGCCGGGGTAGCCTTCGGCGTACTTGTTGTTCATCACCCCGGACTGGGCCTGGAGCACCGCCTTGCTGGCGTAGTTCTCCGAGGCGATGAGCACCACGCTGTAACGCTGGCGGTCATCTTCCTGCTGGAGGGCCTGGGCCACTTCCGGGTCTTGCTGAAACAACAAATCTAGGGCGGATTGTTCACTTTTGTTCATGGGGGGTAGTGTACCGCCCAGCTATGGGGCTGTCAACGAAGGGGAGCATAGGGGTACTGGTTCAGTTTATCTCGCAGAGAAGGAAGAAGTTGCTCGTCGCACCGGCGGAAGCCGGTGCCCAGAAAGGGACATGGCTGAGATGCACCACTGGGTTCCGGCTTGCGCCGGAACGACGGGTTTCAAACTGAACTAGTAGCGGCATAGGCTAGCCTTGGTGTAGGTAGCTCATCATCCGTTCTCTATAGTGACGCCCACTCCATCTCTCAACATTGTGGCTTCATCGTCATGCCATGCGCCATGCAGTAAAATTAGTAAGGTCGCTCTAAGTGCAGGAACATTTTCGGCACCGGCGAGAATTTCAAGCTGATATTGTCCTGGGCCAATAATGTGACCCATATGGTTTGGAGGAGCGATCACACTGAACGTGAGGGATGTGGTTTCATTGTCAAGCTCGAGGTTGGGCGATTCTTCACCAGGCACTTGGGATCGCTGTGCAGGATCAACTATGTGGCCCAAGTCACAGTGCTTGCTCATGCGTGGGGAAAGGTTCAGCATATACATTCCCCCAATGCTGGCCCACACTAAATTCATCGGAGGGAACGACGACACATTTTCCCATGTTCCATCAACACGTTGCCGTCTGAGTTCTCTCGCATATACCTCAACATTTTTTGCTGTCAATCTTCCGACATTCTCTACTTGTAGGCGAAGGTGAATCGTATCTGCAACTGGAGCACCAGTGTATTGGTTGGTAAGCGCCACTTTGACACAATCGGGCGGGGCAGTTCTGATAGACACTTGGAGTCGGGGCTGATAGAACCACCCACGAATTGCATCTTGGAAGACAGCAACTACAGCTAGGACAAGTGTACCTGCGGCCACCAACCAGGTAGCAAATAATTCTGAAGGAGTCATGGCGCCTTTTCGCCCCTCACGAATATCTTCTGCGGCTGGTTGTGCTGATGTGCCCCCGAACCTGCCAGGGACAATAATCATTGCATATGAGTATGGCACGGATGGATCAGGCGCGTGCGGGTTTCGAGAACGGCGGCGGGCTGGAATAAGTTCCTTGAAGCATTATAACATTTGTAATTTCTGTTACCTCTTGATGTAAATTTACACAGTGGACTAAATTTAGCCCGACTGCTAATAGCTATTAAATACCCAACGGGGTCGTGTTTGAAGCATGCCTGGTCTGTTTCCCCCTCCACCTCCATGCTATATTATCCCAGCCACGTAACATAACATGAACAACGACCTTAGCAAGGCCAAAGAAGCGCTGTTCCGCAGCCTGCGGTCCGCCTTGGGCGGACTGTCGGAATCGGTGCTGCAGGCCATACAGCAGGTGCCGCGGGAGCGGTTTGTGCCGCCAGAAAGCCGCCACATGGCCTACCTGGACATTCCCCTGGCCATCGGCGCGGGGCAGACCATCTCCCAGCCTTACATTGTGGCGCTGATGACCCAGGCCCTGGAGCTAAGGGGCACGGAGCGGGTGCTGGAGCTGGGCACGGGCAGCGGCTACCAGGCGGCCATCATCTCCCGGCTGGTGCCCCAAGGCTCCCTGGTGACAGTGGAGCGGGTGCCGGAGCTGGCGGACCGGGCCAGGGCCGTGCTGAAAGAGCTGGGCTACGCCAACGTGACGGTGGAGCTGGCCGGGCCTACTTTGGGCAGCCCGGGCCGCGCGCCCTTCGACGCCATTATCGTCACCGCCGCCGCGCCGCGGCTGCCGCCCTCCCTGGTGGACCAGCTGGCCCCCGGCGGGCGGCTGGTTATCCCGGTGGGCAGCCGGGACATGCAGGAACTGGTGCAGGCCCGCCGCACTGACGAGGGTCTGTCTCTGCGGATGCTGGGGCCGTGCCGGTTTGTGCCCCTGCTGGGGCCGGAGCCCTTCCCGGAGGAGTAGGGACGGTTTTACCGCGGAGCACGCCAAGAGCGCGGAGACAATAGCTGGAGGGTCGCAGCAAACAGCGCCCCCACCTATGTAAATCTCCGCATTCTCCGCGACCTCTGCGGTGAATAAATCTGGACTTCTCCAAGTGCGCCGCCTTCCCTCTTGTGGCATAATTACGCCAAGCTGCCGCAAAGCAGATTAGCTGTGTAAATAAGGGGGAATGCCATGACTACCCAGAGAAGGGGCGCCGCGCCTGCCCAGGCCAAAATCAAGATTGCCCAGGTCAACCACATCACTGTCATGGTCAAGGACACCGCCCGGTCCATGAAGTTTTACAACCAACTGCTGGGCATCAAGCAGATACAGAGCCAGGTGCCCAACCCCAACATCACCTGGCTGCAACTGGACAACGGCGTCATGGTCCACCTCATCGAGACGCCCGAAGCCCCGGCCAAGCCCGGCAACGTCCACAACGCCTTTGAAGTAGCCAACCTGGAGGCGACCAAGAAGATTTTGCAGGACAACGGCTACCCCACCAAGCGGGAAGGCGTCCGCTTTGACGGCCAGGCCTACTTGTTTATTGAAGACCCCGACGGCAACAGCGTGGAGTTTTGCACCAAGGCGGGGTACGCTCCGGCGCCGCCCAGGCCGTAAGTAACCCTCACCCATTTCAGGAGATATCATGTTTGACAAGATTCAGCACATCGGCTACTTGACCGCCGACCTGGACGCCGCGGTGGCTTGGTACAAAAAGAGCTTTGGCGGGGAAAGGGTGGGCGGCGGCAACCTTAACCCCGGCGTGGCCGTGCCCAGCGGCGGCCGCAACACCTTCGTCCACTTCGGCCAGGTGGAAGTGGAGCTGATTGAGCCTGCGGACAAGAAAGGCATCGCCAAAGACGCGCTGGTGATGCACCACGTGGGCTACGTGGTGCCGGACATTGTCAGGGCCTCCAACCTGCTGAAGACCAAGGGGTTCAAGTTCGCCTCCGCCGCGCCTGCCACCAACTCCCTGGGCCAGCAGGTGCTTTACTTTGACCCGGCCACCACCCACGGCGTGCTGATGCACCTGACCCAACTGCCCGCCAAGGAAAACACGGTGGGCATGGGCCAGGGGCTGGGAGTGGAGCGCATCGTCCACGCCGGGTACCTGGTGGAAAACGTGGAGGCCGCAGTGGCCTGGTACCAGGAGAAGTTCAACGGCGCCATTGCGGGCAGCATCGCTCCATCCCGGGGCGGCGGGCGCAACGCCTTTGTCAACTTTGGCCGGGTGCAGGTGGAGCTTATTGAACGGCCTGACCCCGCGGCGCTGGGAGGCAAGCCCTGCGCCATGGACCACGTGGGCTATGTGGTGCCGGAGATTAACCGCGCCATCGCCGAGTGCAAGCGGCGCGGGCTGCGCTTCGTCGCCCCGGAGGCGGCTACCAACCGCATCGGCCAGACGCTTCTGTACCTGGACGCCGCCACCAGCATGGGCAGCCGTATGCACCTGACCCAACTGCCGGACTAACCACTGCGGGAAATCCCCCCAACCCCCTTTACGAAAGAGGGGCTAGAGCGTTCTTTTTTTGCATATGGGGCAAGGGGGTTCCCGTCATGGCCGTAGAGGCGACGCATGCGTCGCCTCTACACAATGGGAGGCGCTTTGGCATTGCCCCAAAACATCATCCTGGTGGGCTTCATGGGTTCAGGCAAGAGCCGCGTGGGGCGGGAGCTGGCCCAGCGCACCGGCTGGCCCCTGGTGGACACCGACGCCGAGATTGAGCGGCGGGCGGGCAAGCCCATCCACCGCATCTTTGCCGAGGACAGCGAGGCGGTCTTTCGCGCCCTGGAGCGCCGGGTAATCGCCCAGATCTGTGAAAAGTCCGGTCAGATAATTGCCGTGGGCGGCGGCACTTTTGTGGACCTGAACAATCGGCAGGCCATGCGGGCGCGGGGCATGGTGTTTTGCCTGAGCGCCCGGCCGGAGACCCTGCTGCGTCGCGTGTCCGGAGGAAAGACCCCCACCCCGTCCCTCCCCCTTGGTAAAGGGGAGGGGGTGGTTACACCCTCACCCCAGCAGGCATCGCCAGTGCGTCCCTTGCTGGCTGGGCCTCCCGAGGAAAGGCTGGGCCGCATCCAATCCCTGCTGGCCCAGCGTGCCGGGGCTTACGCTCAGGCCCACCACACCATCGAGACCGACGACTTGACTCCGGGGCAGGTAGCCCAGCGGATAATGAAGTTGTGCGGGATGGGGGAGACTGTGTAACACATCCCCCATCCTACTTTGCAAAGGGGGCTAGACAATTCCCCCTTTCGTAAAGGGGGTTAAGGGGATTTAAGAAGGAGCATTTATGCCTGACGTAGACCTGGCCGCCACGGTGCATCATTCGGGCGGCAGCTATCCGGTAGTGGCCGGCTGGGGCATTATTGACCAGCTAGGCCCGCGGCTAAAAGAGCTGGGCGTCAAAAGCCCGGCCTACATCATCACCGACAGCAACGTGATGAACCCCCACGGGCGGCGGGTGCAGCGGGCGCTGGAGGCCGGGGGCATTGCCGCCCACTGCTTTATCCTGCCTGCAGGCGAGTCCAGCAAGAGCTTTGAACTGGCCCAAGCCATTTACCAGTGGCTGGTGGGCCTGCGCGCCGAGCGCGGCCAGGCTATCATCGCCGTGGGCGGCGGCGTGGTGGGCGACCTGGCGGGCTTTGTGGCCGCCACCTTCCTGCGGGGCGTGCCCTTCATACAGGTGCCCACCAGCATGGCGGCTATGGTGGACGCATCCATTGGCGGCAAGGTGGCCATCAACCTGCCCCAGGGCAAGAACCTGGTGGGGGCTTTTTACCAGCCCAGGGGCGTCTTTGCCGACGTGCAGACCCTGGCCACCCTGGGCCGCCGGGAGCTGGCGGAAGGCTGGGCCGAGGCCATCAAGCACGGCTTTATCCTGGACCCGGCCCTGGTGGACCTGTTCGAGGAGCACGCCGAAGCGTTAATGGAAGTGTCGCCGGAAATCTCCACCGAGGTCATCCGCCGCAGCATGGCCATCAAGGCCGGCGTGGTAAGCCAGGACGAGCGGGAGACCCTGGACATCCGCATTTTGCTGAACTACGGGCACACCATCGGCCACGCTCTGGAAGCCTGCACCGAGTACGGCCGGTTCCTCCACGGCGAGGGGGTGTCCATCGGCATGATGGGCGCCGCGCGTATCGCCAGGGAACTGGGCATGATTGGGCAGGACGTGGTGGACCGGCAGCGGCGGCTGCTGGAGCGGTTCAGCCTGCCGGTGCGCGCCCACGGCGTAACGGTGGAGCAGGTGCTGCGGCCCATGTCCCTGGACAAGAAGGTGCAGGGGGGCGCCAACCGCTGGGTGCTGCTGGAGCGGGTGGGCAAGGCGGTGGTGCGCCGGGACGTGCCCCGGGAGCTGGTGGAGGCGACGGTGCGGGAGTTGGTGAGTTAGAACTCAAATCAACTCAAAAGGAGAAGGGGATTAGATGAGCGTCCTAGCGAGTCTATTAGCTGTCTTCAGCGCGCTGGGCTTCATTGTTGGCCTTGTATGGCTGGCTATTTCTCTCATTAGGCGGCGAAGTCCGACGAAGGCCGGAATTGTTGTGCTAGGGACTTTTGGCGCATTCGTGGTCGCCCTGATTATCTCGTCTCAAGTGAACCCTGTAGAGAATAAAGTTAGCCCTACTCCTTCAACTTCCACGACCATTGTTGCTCCTCCAGCGGCAACTGCTACCCTGAGACCAACACCTACAGCTGACCTTCCCCCGTAATTTATACCACGGATAATGCGAGTTCGTGCTGTTGGCGGAAGGTCTCAGGAGCCAGGTAACCCAGAGAGCTATGGGGTCTGGCCAGGTTGTAGTC
>VGZV01000076.1 GCA_016872385.1 SAR202 cluster bacterium
CAGAGGCTGTGGGACATGGCTGACACTCAGCCCAGCAAGGGACGTTCGGTAACAGTTTCATCTGAGGCAACCAAGTCCCTTCGGTAACAGTTTCTATTGACGCAACACGCTTGGGACATCCATTGCCATTGCCAAATGGGGTAGAATAGTGCTTCGCCTGTATCGCCGGCTGTTGGGAGGCCTTGGCCCCTTTGCAATCCGCTCCTCAGCCACGCCCCCGCTTGCCAGTCCTGGCCGTATTGCAGGATGGGCACTTCCGCTCCCTGTGGTACGTGGGCAGCCTTAACGAGCTTTGCCGCCGCATGGAGTTGCTGGTGTTGAGCTGGCTGGTCTTGCAGACCACCAACTCGCCCTTCCAGCTTGGCCTGGTGCTGGTGTTTAACAACCTGCCCCGGCCCCTGTTTTCCCCCTTTTCCGGGATTATCGCTGACCGTATCAGCCGCCAGCGAGTCCTGGTTGCTGCCCAGATAATCACCTCCGCCACGGCGGGGGCCATCTTGGCCCTCATCATGCTGGACCGCATCGCCACCTGGCATGTCTTCTTGGCGGTGGCCATGCAGGGCGCCACCAAGGCCTTGGAAGACCCCTCGCGGCGCACCGCCATCCTGGACATCGTGGGCGCCCAGCGGCTGGTCAACGCCCTGTCCCTGGACCAGATAAGCAACACCGTGGGCAAAATGGCCGGCCCGCTGATGTTTGGCTTCCTGGTGGACGCATCGGGTTTCGTCGGCGCTTACATCTTCGTCCTGATTATTCACTTGCTGACTCTGACAGTGCTGCTCATGGGTGTCCGCATCCCCAGGGGACAAGGCTCTAGGACCAGGGAGCCAGTGTGGCGCAGCCTGGGCGAAGCGGTGCAGTACGCCTTGCACAGCCGTATGCTCCTGGGGATGCTGGGCATCACCATCTTTATGAACGCCCTGGCCTTTCCGGCCCAGCAGTTCATCCCCGCCATTGGCCGCGACCACCTGCACGTGGGGGCCACCCTGGTGGGCCTGCTGGTCGCTGCCGAAGGCCTGGGGCAAATGCTGGGTGCGGTGGTCATGGCCTTCACCCGCAACGTGCGCTATCACGGGCGTATTTTTGTCATCGGCTCCGTAATGGCTCTATGCTCGGCCATGCTGTTTGTCTGGTCGCCCTGGTTTGGCCTGACCTTTGTTATCCTGACCATCGGCGGCATTGGGCAGGCGGGCTTTGGCACCATGCAGAGCGCCATCACCATGCTGGGTGCGCCGCCGGAGATGCGGGGCCGCATGATGGGCCTCCTCAGCGTGTGCATCGGCTCCGGCACGCCCCTGGGCACTGTGGAGATTGGCGCACTGGCGGCGGCCTACGGCACTCCCCTGTCCATCTCCGTCAACGCCTTTGCCGGCCTGCTGCTAATGATTCCCGCGGTGCTGCTGACCCCCATTGTCACCCGGCCCACTACGGCAACTCAGACGGCGGAGCGATCTGGAGTCCAGTCCCCATAGGGGCGGGCGGACCAACGTTTTCTATTGGCGCCTAAGCTCGGCCATTGGTGCGCCCCTGGGGGCAGGCCGATAATCGAGCGCTCCTTCCTGCCGGGGGAATGTCAGGCCCTTGCCCCTTGGCCAAGGACAGGATATATTCTGGTGGCCGACGGGCCATAATGGAAGAAGAGAAAAGGCCGATGCCGGGTCTGGTGGACTGGTCAGCGCGAATGCAGGAAATGGCCCAGTTTGTGGGCCTCAGCCCCGAAGAGGTGGAGTTGGTGCGCAGCACCGGCCCCCTGGTGCTGGCCCATGCCGAGGCGCTGACCTCCGCTGTGTACGAACATTTTCTCCAGTTCCCGGAGGCGCGCCGGTTCTTTTTGACCGAAGACGGCCAGGTTGACCAGGAGCGCCTTGCCCGGCGCAAGCACAGCCTGGTGTGGTGGCTGCGCAACTCCATTGAATTTAAAGTTGCGGAGGAGTTCCCAGTGCAGTTGGTGGCCACGGCGGTGGTGCATAGCCACCCGCCTACCCACCGGGCGCACTTGGGTTCGGTGCCCGCCCGGTACATGATTGGCACCATCTCCTTTGCCCAAACGGCGCTGGCCCAGTTGCTGCGCCAGGAGATGCCCGATCCCGGCCTGGCCTGGCGGGCCGCAGTAGCATGGAACAAGATGCTCATGGTCCAGCTGGATTTGCTGCTGGCCAGCTATGTGACTGAGCAGCCAACGGCACCCACGGCGACGCCACATTTGGAAAGGAGTGAACAGACACCATGACCAAGGTTCTGGTAATTCAAGGCGCAGGTATGAACATGCGCGGCAAGGCACAGATTGAGACCTTTGGCGCCACCACCCTGGACCAGATTAACGAGCAAATTCGCGGCTATGCCGACGCCCTGGGCTTGGACGTGGAAATTTTCCATTCTAATATTGAAGGCGAGGTATGCAACGCCCTTTACGATGCCTATGACCGCGGGTTTGACGCCGCCCTGATTAACCCGGCAGGCTATACCACGCTCGTGGGGCCGCTGCGGGGCGCCATCACCCAGGTTAAGTTCCCCGTTATTGAGGTGCATGCCTCCAACCCCAGCTCCCGGGGCACCGTGTCCGCCATCCAGCCTGTGTGCAAGGGCTCGGTCTATGGCTTTGGCTACTTCGGTTACTACCTGGCCCTGGAAGCGGTCAAGAACATGGCCAAACGCTAATCAGTCTGCACTCACAACTCTGGAACTCATCCTGGAATGGCAGATTATCAATGAGGCCGGCCTCTCGGTAGTGGTTCAGTTTGCCATCGGAGGAGATAAGAGGGCCATTCGTCACCCCGACGAGCCGCGATCCAGGAATGCTCCAGCTTGACGTACTCTGCTGGATTCCGGCGCAAGCCGGAAAGACGAGACCCAAAATGAACCAGTACCAGCCTCTCTATACGTTCAGGGCTTGCGAATTTGCACTGTTCTTGGTGCGCTCTTGGACCCGTGTGCAGCATTTTGTGATAGGGTAGGGTTAATGTAGGCCCAAGAGCCGCTCCTAGCGCTCCCTGGTGCATCCCGTTCCCGCTCTGCTGGTCTGGAATGGGGCAGGAAAACTCCTGCCCCATTTCTGTTTGCCTGTTCACCCGCATTCACCTATTCGCAACGCAGGCAGCGCACCTCCGTGAAAATAGCTTCATGGAGCTGCGGGCTGCTCAGCACAAAGTCCAGAATAATCCTCACCACCTTCCCTTCATCGGCAATCCCGTACTGTGCCCGCGCTGCCTGAATAAAGGCGGAATGGCACTGGTCAACTTCAACTTCCAGTAGTTCCTTCATAACGTTGGCTCCGTTCCTCTTCTCCTGCCACAAGGCCAGACGAATATCTCCACAGCATAGACGCTGAAACTATGGGGCACAACCAGGTTTCCCACTTGTGAGACTGATGTGACAGCCCAGGCTCTCCGGGGGACTCTATTGTGAGAATAGTCCGGTAAAACTAGGTAACGTTCCAGTGAATTTGGGTAACTGCAGCGGATTAGTCAAGAAACACGGTGGAGGAGGGCAGACGATGCAATAAGTCCCGGCGGGGCTGGTCCACTTGAGGATAATCCCAGGAACTTCACAGGAAACCAGAGAATAGAAAGCAGTTTGGAGGCGCCAGAATATGTTGAAGAAGTTCATTTCCCAGGTCGCGCGGGGCCAGAAAGGGTTCACCCTGATTGAAATGATCATGGTGGTCGGCATCATCGCTGTGTTGGCCGCGGTCATCGTTCCCAACATCGGCCGGTTCATCGGCTCCGGTGAAGATGGCGCCAAGGCCGCAGAGTGGGAAGCCGTACAGACCGCCATGAACGCCATGATGGCTGACAACGCTATCACCGGCGTCACCGCCTTGGGCACCGGTTCCACCGCCACCAGTGACTGGAGCGCCCTGCCCGCCGGCACCGACGCCCAGCCCTTGGCGAACTATCTCCAGGACTCCAACACCACCTATTTTTACTGCTACGACAACCTGGGCCAGATCCAGCAGCAGTTTGAGGCTTCCGACGCTTCTAAGGCTTGCAGCTAGTTCGCTGCAACCGGGAGCAACCCTGGTCTTTTAACTTGACCAGGAACGGGCTTCGGCTCATTACCGGCCCGGCAGGATTGGATAACCACCTGTCGGGCCGCGTGGTCTCTACCCTAGCCAGCAATTTCCCAAGGCCATTTTCGCCATTGCCGGTGTTTGTTGTTCCAACTATTGTTTAACGGCAATTTGCGTTGCAAATCCAGTAATCAATGGTCAAGAAAGCAAGGGAGATAAGGCCATGCTGCCAGTGCCAAAGATTAGTCTCAGAAGGTGTCTAAAAAGCGTCTTGCTCAACAGGCGCGCACCCTACGACAGGCTCAGAGCCTGCCCTGGGCCAGCTGAAGGGGTGCGCGGATTTTCCGCTGGTGATGAGCATGTCGAACCACGAGCATCTTGCCTTTCTAGACAAGCTCTCAGCGCGTCCGCCGCTTCCCAGCGTGGCTCGGGTCCGGCAGCCGGGCGCGCTGCCAGGCCGGGTGGGCTGCGCACGCTGGCCGCCAATCACAAGGGGTCCATTCTGCTGGAGACGGTTATTGCGGTTTTGATTTTTAGCATAGCCGGCACGGCGGTGCTGTCCGGGTTGTCCGTCATGCATGACACCGGCGCTCTAGTGGATGAGCATTCCGTGGCGGAGAACCTGGCCCGCAACCAGATGGAGTACGTCTTTAAGCAGACCTATCAGGACGCTCCAGCCACCTACTCCTCCATTCCAACGGAAAATGGATATGCGGTGGTGGCGGTGGCCCAGGAGTATGAGGTTGGCAACCCGGATATTCAGAGGGTGGTGGTTACCGCCTCCCGGGACGACGACACCATTTTGACATTGGAGACCTTGCGTGGCCGATAACATTCCCAGAGGCAAAAATATGCGGATAAGACTTGTGGGAAAAAGGATTATTCCCAAAATACTCGGCAGCCCTGCGGGGTTCACGCTGGTGGAGGCTGCGGTAGGCATCGCCATCCTGACCATGGGCGTGACAATGGTGGGCAATGGTATTTTCCGCACCCTGGATGTCCAACGGTTCTGGCAGGACGACGTGGTGGCCACCAAAGACCTGCGCCACGCCGGCAGTTACTTCGCTGGTGATGCGCTCATCGCCGAAGGCACTGATCTGGTGGATGGGGCGTCCCCGGTCCAGAGCGTCACTCTGACCTGGTCGGACAAAGAAGGCGCTCCCCATTGGGTTACTTATGCACTGGATGGCACAACATTGATGCGCAACCTGGATGGCGTTCAACTTCCGATTGCCCCTGGTGTCGTTTCTGTAGCCTTTTCCCGGACTGGCAACGTGGTGGACTTTTCTCTGGAGGTGGAGGCGGAGCGCGGGGGGACTGAGACGGTGCAACTCAGCACTTTCCTTAGGAAGATGAGCTGAAACCATGAGAAGATTTTTTAATAACCAACAAGGCATTTCCATGGTCATGGTAGTGGCTTTCCTGGCGCTGGCCGTGCCGGTGGTGACCGCTGCCCTGGCCTTGGCCGGCACCCTGGCCAGGGATTCTGGTGTGAAAGAAATAATCCTGGAAAGGCAGTATGCCAATCTGGGCATCCAGGAATACCTGGAAGAGGTCCTGTCAGACCCGGACGACTGGCAAGACTGGATTGACTCTGGGTGCAACGACACCATCACTTTGAACGGAGAAGACATCACCATTACATGCTCCGTTCCCGGCGGCGACCCTGGTGACTCGCCTTCGGCCAGCAGCCGCCAATTCCGCACCTTCAAAGTGGTGACCCCGTCGGAAAACCCCGACGTGGATACCCTTACTACTTACACATATACCATCACGGTGGTCAATGCCTCCGGGGATGACAACCACATCCAGCATGGCCACCTGGGCCACGGCTATTGGAAGCAGCCGCATCACTTTGACTCCTGGATGGGCTATGACCCAGACGACAACTTTAACGCCGTGTTTGCCGCGGGCCCTAATGTCACCTTGCTGGAGGCCCTCCGGGAAGGCGGCGGGCATGAGGACGCCTTCAACCGCGTGGCGGTGACGGCGCTGCTCAATGCGGCCCATCCCGACATCAGCTATCCCAATGACGAAGGCCAGGTTATTGCCTATGTCCAGGCAGCTTATGCTACCCCTGCCGACATGTACTACTACCGCCACTTGCTGTGGGGGCCGAATCTCAACGCCGGGTTTACTACCCCAGACCCGGACGACCACAGCAACGAGCCGGGCATACAGCCCCTGCGGGGCATATACGATGGCCTGCCCGTTGGGTTTGAATACATTATGGGCAGCACCATGATAAACGGCGTGGCCAGCGCTGACCCCGTTGAGGTGGTCAAGCGCGACAAGCCCAACGCCACTGCCGCCAGCCAGGGCGGGAACCTGGGCTTTACCTACTGGCGCAACGTGGACCACTTTGCTTCCTGGGTAGGGTATGCGCCCACTGACCGGTTCATGGAAGACGTCTTCGGCGTAGGCCCGGCCAACAAGACCTTGTTGGACCGCCTGGGCAACGGCGGCGGCGGCGGCAACGAGCGGGTCATGCAGCGGGAAGCGGTAGCCGCTCTGCTCAACGCCTCTAACCCCGACATCGTCTCCGCTTATGATGCGGTCACCGTCAAGACTATGGTTATCAATGCCTACAACACCGGCGACTTTAACACCGCCAAGAACCTGCTGCATCAGGCCAATGTGGACGCGTACTTCAATGCCCAGGGCCGCAGCATGTTGTTCTGGGACCTGACAGGCCTGGACATTGAAGTGGCGCCGGGTGAACTGTTGTCCCTCTCCTTTGATGCGGAGGCCACGGCCCCTGAGGGCAACTATTGCAACGAGGCCTGGGTGGAGCCTGGTTACAAGGACCACGACACTGACGAGGATGCTGCCGACCAGGGCCGCGGCACTGGAACAGACATGACTGCTCGCGTGAAGGTGGGCGCTCCCCTGGATGAGCTGTGCCCCGGTGAGGCGATATATATCACCACCACGGTGGACCAAGAAATCGCGCCCAGCGGTGCAAGCCACCGGTACACCTACACAATCCAGTTGGAGAACGTGGGCGTCACTGACCTGCACATTGCCCAGATTGATAACATCTTGCCCTCCTGGGATTTTACCTATGTGCCGGGTTCTACCAGCGGGCTGACCAATGCGGACCCAGACCCAATTACGGACTTTCTGAACCGGCCCCACATGGAGTGGTCTGACCCATTTACCTCGAATCCGCCGGAACTGGAGGCTGGAGAAACGCTGACCCTGTCCTTCCAGGCCGATGCCACCCTGGGCATGGGTAATTACAAGAATGAGCTGTGGATCTACTTTGTGGAATACCCAGGGCTGGACGATGGCGTGTTTGGCTGGCCCACTGGGCAGATTCAAGTTATGGATGTGTTTGAGGTGACTGCCACTGACTCAGAAAGCAATGTTATTGGCACTTACCAAGTGTGGGTGGGCACCAACGAGACCATTATCCGCTAGGTTATAGCGGTTGGCGCCACGGGCAAATGGAGCAGCGGCTTGGCAGCCAGGGGTTTACAGCCTGGTTGCGGGCCGCTGCTCCCCCCTGTTCTCTTAGAGGGTGTCTAAAAAGTCATTGCGAGGGGCGTAGCCCCGAAGCAATCGCGTGCCCAGGACAAGATTGCTTCGCTTCACTCGCAATGACCAGAGACAATCTTTTTAGACAACATCTTACAGGCCCTTGCATTAAGGTCTAAACCGCTCGTGGTGAGCCTGTCGAACCATGAACGGCTCCCGCCCGCTCGCCCTTCGATATGCTCAAGAGGAGCGGGCTGACGCCAAGTTTAGCAACTAATGCAAGGCTCCATAGCACGGCGCCGCATGGCCCGCCAAGGAGATTGAAATGTCTGAAAAGCCAATAGGCCGCCGCCGGTCCGCGCTGGTAACGCTAGTAGCGCTGGCGGCCATGTCAGTGCCGGTGGTTGTTGCCGTGCTGGGGCTGGCCGGCGCCTTGCGGGGCAGCAGTTATTCAGGGAATGCCGGTAATGGAGCGGAAGTGCGCTACTCTTTGGATGAGCAGGAGTACCTGCGTTCCCGGCTGGAGACTGCCGGCGGCTGGCGTTCCTGGGTATCCCGCACCCAAAAGACTGCCACTGACCTTGCCAGCAATGTTACTGCCCAAGATTCAATGCCTGCCGCGGGCGATGAGGACTCGGCAGCCTACCCGGCGCAAATGCCCGCCGGACGGACAGTGCGGGAGGAGTAGGTTCGTCAACAAATTGCTGGATGTGGTGTGAGCCAGGTTGCTTGGGCGCCATCCGTCGCACCCCGACGAGTCGGGGCGCCCAGGTAAGAATATGGATGAGACGCACCACTGGGTTCCGGCGCAAGCCGGAACGACGAAGGCCAAATTGACCCGCTACCCTGGATGTAATGCTGAGAATGTGTTTAAAAAGTGCTGTGCACCACCAGCGCTCACCCTTCGACAAGCTCAGCAACTGTCTTGAATGTCAAGGGGTTTGCAATGCCAACCCAGGATTCCAGGCATGACC
>VGZV01000077.1 GCA_016872385.1 SAR202 cluster bacterium
ATCAATTTCAGGTACTTGCGCCGTTCATCCACGGTCATCTTCTCTTCACTCGCCATGATTCCCTCGGTAACATTTCTAGCTGAGGGAACCATACCCCTTTGGGTAACATTTTAGGTGAGTGAATACGCCCCCTTGACGGGGCCGGAGGGCTCGCATATAATAACTGTTACGCAAATGAGGTGGCTAGTTTTGCCCAGGATGAAAATCACCTGAGACATAGCTAAAGTTAAAGGGTGCCTGGGCGACGGCTTGGGAAGGTCCCAGCCGTCGCTTCGTTTGCGCCCCGGGTTGCCGGGTAGCACCTTAAAAAGAGAATAAGAAACCGAAATAGTCCTAGAAGCCCAAGCTGAGAAAGTTTGAGGTTCCTAGCGTGGGTTAAGTTATTAAGGGCTTACGGTGGATGCCTTGGGACCAAGGGCCGAAGAAGGGCGTAGTAAGGCTGCGAAAAGCCTCGATGAGCCGTCTAACAGGCATAGTCGAGGATGCCCGAATGGGGAAACCCGCGTCGGTGTTGAGCCGACGCATCCCGGTGTAAACCGGGAGGGTAAGCGGGGGAACTGAAACATCTAAGTACCCCGAGGAAAAGAAATCAACCGAGATTCTCCTAGTAGTGGCGAACGAACGGGGAACAGCCTAAACCGGTATGACCTAACGGTGCGAGGCCTATGTCATACTGGGGTTATAGGGAACATCTGGGGTCACCTCGCCAGACCCCAAGGAGTTACAAATCCTGCTTCTAGTTGAAAGACCCTGGGAAGGGCTGCCAAAGAAGGTGAAAGCCCTGTAAGCGAAAGGAGCAGGACTCCTGATGTCCACCCTGAGTACCACGGGGCACGAGGAACCCTGTGGGAAGTTGGGGAGACCACTCTCCAAGGCTAAATACCTTTGGTCACCGATAGCGTACCAGTACCGTGAGGGAAAGGTGAAAAGAACCCCTAGCGGGGAGTGAAATAGATCTGAAACCGTAAGCCTACAGCAGGTTGCAGTCCCGACTACGTCGGGATGGCAGCGTGCCTATTGAAGAATGATCCGGGGACTTACTCTGTGGAGCGAGGTTAAGGAACTGTAGTTCCGGAGCCGAAGCGAAAGCGAGTCTGAATAGGGCGATTAGTTCCACGGAGTACACCCGAAACCGGGTGATCTACCCATGGCCAGGTTGAAGGTCCGTTAACACGGACTGAAGGACCGAACTCGTGGCTAGTACAAAAGCTTGAGATGAGCTGTGGGTAGTGGTGAAATGCCAACCGAACCCGGAAATAGCTGGTTCTCCCCGAAATGCATTTAGGTGCAGCCTCGGGCACAGGGGAACGGAGGTAGGGCACTGAATGGGCTAGGGGGCGTGAGCTTACCAAACCCAATCAAACCACCAATGCTGTTCCACCGATACCCGGGAGTGAGACGGCGATAGATAAGTACCGTCGTCAAAAGGGAAACAGCCCAGACCACCGGCTAAGGCCCCCAAGAGCAGGCTAAGTGGGAAACGAGGTAGGGTTCCCCAGACAACCAGGAGGTTGGCTTAGAAGCAGCCATCCTTTAAAGAGTGCGTAACAGCTCACTGGTCGAGGGGTCCTGCGCGGAAAATGTAACGGGGCTCAAGTCTGCCGCCGAAGCCGTGGAGACACAGGTACAAGATAAAATCTGGTCCACATCCCTGAGGAATAGTTTTTTAGTAAGGGATGGGGCCAGGTGGGTTCTTGGTTACTGCCTGGGCCTGGTAGGGGAGCGTTCCTCGGGCGATGAAGCCCCAACGTGAGTTGGAGTGGAGCGCGGGGAAGAGAGAATCCCGGAATGAGTAGCGTAAACCAGGGTGAGAATCCCTGGCGCCGAAAGCCCAAGGTTTCCTACGCAACGTTCATCGGCGTAGGGTTAGTCGGTCCTAAGCCGTAGGCAATCGCCGAAGGCGATGGACAGCAGGTTAATATTCCTGCACCGTCCTTATTTCGCTTAAAACCAAGGAGGGGCGCGGGAGGGTACGCAGAGCGTGTTATTGGATTCACGTCATCCCTTGTAGGCCATGCCGGGGCCGGCAAATCCACTCCGGCGTTACGAGCTGAGGAGGGAGGAAATGGAAGCCTTCGGGCGACTAAATTCTGCCGAACCCATGCCGACAAGAAAAGCTTCGTGGTTATGGAATGGGGACGTCCGTACCGTAAACCGCCACTGGTGGGCAGGGATAAAAGTCCCAAGGCGCTCGAGATAACCTCCGCTAAGGAACTAGACAAAAGGGCCCTGTAACTTCGGGAGAAAGGGCCCCCCGGAAGGCGAAGCCACTTGCTGGCCTAGTTGACTGGGGGCGCAGAGAAGAAGGCCGGGCGACTGTTTAACAAAAACACAGGTCTGTGCTAAGGGGAAACCCTATGTATACGGGCTGACGCCTGCCCAGTGCCGGAAGGTTAAGGGGAGAGGTGCAAGCCTTGAACTGAAGCCCCGGTGAACGGCGGCCGTAACTCTAACGGTCCTAAGGTAGCGAAGTCCCTTGTCGGGTAAGTTCCGACCCGCATGAATGGTTGAACGACTTGGCCATTGTCTCGGCGGAGGGCTCGGTGAAATTGCGGTGTCCGTGAAGACGCGGACGACCTGCGGCAGGACAAAAAGACCCTGTGGAGCTTTACTGTAGCCTGGCATTGGGCTGGGAGCTGCCATGTGTAGGATAGGTGGGAGGCTTTGAAGCCCCGACGCCAGTCGGGGTGGAGCCGCCGTTGAAATACCACCCTTGGTTGCTTTTGGTTCTAACCCCAATAAAGTTGGGGGACAATGCCTGGTAGGCAGTTTAACTGGGGCGGTTGCCTCCTAAAAAGTAACGGAGGCGCCCAAAGGTCCCCTCAGGACGGATGGCAATCGTCCAAAGAACGCATTGGCATAAGGGGGCTTGACTGCGAGACCTACAAGTCGAGCAGAGACGAAAGTCGGGCAAAGTGATCCTACGGCACCTTGTGGAAGGGCCGTGGCTTATCGGACAAAAGCTACCCCGGGGATAACAGGCTTATCTCGCCCAAGAGTTCACATCGACGGCGAGGTTTGGCACCTCGATGTCGGCTCGTCGCATCCTGGGGCTGAAGGAGGTCCCAAGGGTCCGGCTGTTCGCCGGTTAAAGCGGTACGTGAGTTGGGTTCAGAACGTCGTGAGACAGTTCGGTCTCTATCCGCCGTGGGCGTAGGAGACTTGAGGGAACCTCTCCCTAGTACGAGAGGACCGGGAGGGACAGACCTCTGGCGTTCCGGTTGTTCCGCCAGGAGCAGCGCCGGGTAACCATGTCTGGCAGTGATAAGCGCTGAAGGCATCTAAGCGCGAAGCATCCCCCAAGATGAGGTCTCCCATCCCGACTTGTCGGGAGTAAGATCGCAGCGAGACTAGCTGCTTGATAGGCCGGAGGTGTAAGTCCAGTAATGGATTCAGCCAACCGGTACTAATTGGTCGAGGACTTGACCCACGCTAGGAGCTTCAAACTCCAGCTAACAGGCTTCAGGATATGGTTTCTTATTCTCCAGCTATCAGTGCTGACGGCTGAAAGCTAGACTGCTGATGGCGTACCATCGCGGGGTGGAGCAGTGGCAGCTCGTCGGGCTCATAACCCGAAGGTCGTTGGTTCGAGTCCAACCCCCGCTACCAAAAATAGATATAAAACAGAGGCCCCAGCAGTTGCTGGGGCCTTTCCATTTGGGCTTTTGCTAACGTTTTGCTAACAGACCCTAATTGCTGCTAACCAGGACGTTAGCAGGCTCGTGGGCTACCGCCTGGTCAAAGGCCAGAGCCGCGGCCTTTTGAAGACCTGGGGTGACATGGGAATAGATGTCCAAGGTATGCTGAATGCTGGCATGGCCCATGCGTTCTTGTACGACCTTTGGATGGACTCCCTGCCGGAGCATAAGGGTAGCGTGGGTGCGCCGGGCGTCATGCAGCCTCACACCTTCCAGGCCCAGCCTGCACGCGGTCGCAGATGTACCTCTTGGGGTCGCGTTCTTAGCACTTCTTGGCTTGTCAATTTATGTTTCATGGCAGGTTGCGGTCTATTGTGCGAAGGCATGGGCTTATTGGACTTCCAGGAAACTGGGGGACCCGCTATGGGGTCGGAATATCTGGAACATTCCACAGCAACATTTCACCTGGTGGGACGTGGTTCGGCTATGTCGGGATGCCCACATATTAAAGGATTCTTTTGCAGTCTCCGGGACAACCGCCCGCCCATTGGAACCAGGGTTCTACGACCTTGACGATGCATGGGCATTGTTGGATTGGGCCGGCAGGCTATGCTATGGAATTGGGAAATACAGGGAGTCACTATTGGCGCTGATAGTCGCGAAAGAACTGCATTTAATGCATTGGAAGCGGATGGGCACACGTTTGGCGTCCGACAAGCGGCCTGATGTGAAACGCTGTTATGATGAACATTCGGATGACCTTGCCGATTGGCACGACGATAGACTTCAGTTTGTTTTGAACCGCCCCTTATTCCAGGGTGATGATATTAATGTCGAACAGGCTGCCCAAGAAATTCATTATGCTTTATATTCGAGGAACAGTGAGAAGTATAATCAGGCGGTGGCCGCGTTTCGGGAGGCTTGCCAAGTTACAGCCTAACCTCATCAACCGGAAGTGCTTTGGCCCTTGAACCGGACTTCTAGTAGGCTGTGGCAACAATAGCAGAACCAACTTGGATGACCTGAACCTTGCAAAGCTAATGCGGCTGCTGGCCAGGGCCAGTTCTTGCCACTGGTCGTCGGTCAAATCGCTGGGATACGGTTTTCGGTTCATGCCACCAAAAGTAGCAAAGTCTCACCCTTACACCTAATGGTAACCACGTGCGACTTTGCCCGATTTCTCACACAGGCTCTTAGAGCCGGTGTAGCCCCGCTGGGCCAGTTCGTGATACAGCTTCCAGGCGCTGTGACATCCTTGGATCCAGCGCTGGCGCAGGTATGGGAGATGGCGCCTCACCTTGGAGGGGCTTGGAGGCCGGGCGCCCTGGACCGGTGGCCGGTCTGCCGCCGGATATCTGCTGACGGCCTTGCGATTGATGCCCAGTTCCCTGGCGATGGCGCTGATGGACTGGCCCGTTCCCTTGCTCTGCTGCACCGCTTCCCAGCGGGCGCGCTTGCCTGGAGTGGGCTGGCGCTCCACTGCAGCATCCGCAGATTCCCTGGCCGTCTCAACAGGGTGCCAGCGTCGGGAACGTAGCAGTTCCTTCAAAGCATTGCCCACGTTGTGGACCAGGTGAAATAGGTCAGTCCCTTGCAGCGCATTGGGCAGAGCGACGCGGCCAGCCAGCGCGTAGGCCCACCCCCGGTCTCGGGCCTGCGCCTCCACCTGAGGATGGCGCAGAAGCCACTGGATGAACGGCTCTGCCTCGGCTCCCTCCAGGAGATCGATGGGGCGATGGCGCTCCAAGTCTACCAACAGGGTGGCATAGGTGTGGCTGCGGCGCAGGGCAAACTCGTCCACCCCAAGAACCCGGACCTGCGGACAGGGGAACTGCTCCTGCCGCTGCAACCGGATCATGGTGTCGGGGCTGATGATTAACCCCAGGAGCCTGGCCACCCTGGCCGCCATTTCAGCTTTTTGGGACCCCCTCACAGTTAGCTACTGGCGGAATCGCTGACCGTCAACACTGTTCGTAACTCGCAGAGACGTAGGTTAACGGCAATCGCTCCCCTGGGAACAGACTCGTCTGAGCCTTTATCTCTCACCTCAGACCCCGCCCTGCAAGGCCCGTCCAGCCGCGGGTTTGTAGAGTCACAACTACGAATCACTGTATTGAGGGGAATGAATTACACCTATTAGTGTGCAATATCTATGCATATTTCGTCCCATCATAGTCAGAACATTGTGATTGACACAATATACTTGCTATATTAGTATTCGTATACGTCTATGATGCTCGTGTCTTGTAAGTATTTTGGCATTAGCCAAAAAAAGCGGGCCCAGTCAACTCTGTAGATAGCCCGCCCCGCCGACGTGAGGCCACCGAGGAGAGGACTATGTATCACCGCTACGGAAGGTTTGGCTTGAAGACCCTTAAAGTAGTGGTGCCAGTGCTGCTCCTTTCGCTGCTGGCAGTAGCCTGCGGCACTGCGGCCACTGCTACGCCAAGCCCTAAACCCACCGCCGCTGCACCCACTTCCAGCGCAACGGCCCCCACTGCACTTCCAGTCCCCACCCCCACGGTGGCCGCGCCCGCGGCTGGGGTTGCGCCCACCGCAGTCCCGGCCACGGCGGCTCCCCCGGCCGCGCCGGTGGTCAACCCCGGCAAAGTGACCTGGATGATGACCGGCTTTGGCACCGAGCGGTTTGACCCGGCCTACGCTTCCAGCTCCGGTCATGATTACGGCCGCATCGTCCACACTTTCCTCTTCTCCTCCGACGTGAAAGACGGCGCCAGGGTAATGACCCCTGGCATCATCACCAAGTGGGAGCTTTCCCCCGATGGCCTGACCTGGACTTTCACCGTGGGGAAGGGGGCCAAGTTCCACGACGGCACGCCCGTGACTGCGGCGGATGTGGCCTGGACCCTGGGCCATGTCATCGGGCCGCAGTCCAAGGAGTACGTCATCAGCTCCATCCCCCTGGCGCTCAGCGCCTTACTGGTGGGGATTGAGCAGCCTGGGCCTGACCAGGTCAAGGTCAATATGAAAAGCCCCGTGGCTGACTTTCCGCTGACCAACTCAGAAGCGGCGTCCAGTTGGATTGGCGTGGTCTTGCCCAAGCGGGCCAGTTTGCACGATTTAACCGAGGAAGCGGCTTACGACCGCAACCCCATCGGCGCCGGACCCATGAAGGTGGTGAAGCACGTGGCGGCGTCGGAGATGACCCTGGAGCGGTTCGCCGACTACTACCATCAGCCCAAGAACGGTTACGCCACTGATAAGCGGGTGAACTACACTACCATGAGCCTGCGGCTAATCCCCGAGGAAGCGACCCGGGTAGCTGCCCTGCGGGCCGGCGAGGGCGACATCGGCCCGGTCAGCCTGGCCTCGCGCAAGCAGGTGGAAGCTGGAAACGGACGCATTGTGTTTGGTCCGGAAGGGGTGGTCTGGTACGTCCGCCTCAAAGGGTGCTGGGACACCAAGTTCCCCTGCAACAAGAAAGCGGTGCGCCAGGCCCTCTCCTACGCCATCAACAAAGAGTTGATCCGGGACAAGCTCTACGGCGGGCCTGAGGTGATGCAGCTAAAGGGGTGGCACGCCGTCACCCCCAGCACTGTCGGGTACAGTCCAGAGCTAACACCCCATCCCTACGACCCCAACAAGGCCCGGCAACTGCTGGCCGAAGCCGGCTATCCCGGCGGGCAGGGCTTCGGGAAGTACGTCATCCACACGTGGGTGTCGGTGTCCACTCCCCTGATGCCCGAGGCTGCCCAGCTAGGCGCCGAGTTCTGGAGGAAGGAGCTGGGGCTGGATGTGGAAGTGAAGATTGGCGACCAGGCCGCCCTGACCAAGGCCGCCGCCGCCGGTGAGTTATGGGGCGCGGTGCAATGGGGTGATGACGAGGCCAGACCCGATGCGGCAGGGCATGTGCGGGGCCTTTACGCCAATCAAGAGCGGAAAGATACGGCGCATAAGGACCCGGAGCTGTTCGCCCTGGCTCAAAATACCCTGGCTATATACGACCCGGTGGAGCGGCAAAAGGCCTTCAACACCATGTACCAACGGCTGCGGGAAGAGTCCTATTACATACCCCTGGGGTATATGAACGTTCCCTGGGGAGTTGGTCCGCGCATCCAATCCTGGCAGCCCTATCCATTGGCGCTGTATCCCTCGGCGCTGCACACCGTTGTCCTGAAGTAGTGGGGTGCGCTGGTCAAGCCTTTGCTTGTCTTAGAGCGTGTGTGAGAAATCCACTCATATCTATGATGTCATGCTGAGGAGCGCAGCGACGAAGCATCTGGGGAGGGGCCAACGCCCACCACCCCAGATTCCTCGCTTCGCTCGGAGTGACGTTCTTACACACTCTCTTAGAGGTTGTCTAAAAAGATTGTCTCTGGTCATTGCGAGTGAAGCGAAGCAATCTTGTCCTGGGCACGCGATTGCTCCGGGGCTACGCCCCTCGCAATGACTTTTTAAACACGCTCTAAGAACCTGTTCATGATCTTGCAAGGATGTGGTATGGTACTGTATGCACAGAGTAATTGGAGCAGGCCATGTTACATTCCTATCCCAGCGATATAACCTGGGCACAATTTGACAAGATTCTTCCCGACCTTGAGTCCTGCCGCAAGAAGACCAAACCCAGGACCGTAGATTTGTACGATGTTTTCTGCGGCATTTTGTATCTTTTGAAGAGCGGCTGCCAATGGCG
>VGZV01000078.1 GCA_016872385.1 SAR202 cluster bacterium
TCGAAGAGTGGCGGCAAGACTACAACCTGGCCAGACCCCATAGCTCTCTGGGTTACCTGGCTCCTGAGACCTTCCGCCAACAGCACGAACTCGCATTATCCGTGGTATAAATTACGGGGGAAGGTCAGGCCTGGACACCGGCTTTCTCCGGTATGACGATAATTTTTCGGGCAAAGCTCCCTGGATGGGAAAGGGTTGGGGTGAGGGTGATTAGCGGGAACAGGGCAGACACCCTTCGGTTGACTCACAGTGCCTAACAATCAGAGTGCCTAACTAAATGAAGGATGCCATTCTATTGTTGATTGAGTAGTCCCGATTTTATCGGGACGTATCGAAATCAACAGCAACGTGGTCTCGATACGTCCCGACGGTGTCGGGACTACTCGACCAGCATTTCCGGGAAAATGAATCAACCCTGCAAAGGCACACTCCCTTGCAATTGACTGGGCTGCTCCGCCTATGGTAGCCTGATAGTAGGTAAAGTATCAATAGCGCACAGCAAACTTTGCCAGTGTTAAAGGGAGCGTCACATGCTGAACATTACTCCCCTGGCGGTCGAAAAGCTCAAAGAGGTTATGGAGCAGGAAAACGAACCCAATGGCTCCCTGCGCATTGTCGCCATGCCTGCCGAGCGGGGCGGGTTGCAATATATGCTCACCATGGAGAAGGAGACCCAGCCCGACGACACGGAACTGAACTTTGACGGCCTGAAGTTCCTCATGGACTCGGACAGCGCCCCCTTCTTGGATGAGGCCACCATTGACTACATTGAGCAGTTGGGCGGCCGGGTGGGTTTTGTCATTAACAACCCCATGTTTGCCAGCGCCGGCGGCTGTGGCTGCGGCGGCGGGGGCTGTGGTTGCGGCGGCGGCGCGGAAGAAGGCCACGGCCATGAGCACGGCCACGCCCAGGCGGGCGGCTGTGGTTGTGGCAGCGGCAGCGGCGGATGCGGCTGTGGCGGCGGCCACGGCCACTAAGCCCTGATTATCCCTGCGGAAGGCATAAGGCCCCGAAAATTTTCGGGGCCTTGGTGTTTAGCTGCCCCCACCCCGGCTCTCCCCCTAAAATAACGCTTGATGCACATTAACTGGCATCTTGTATCTACAGTTTGGGGAAATCCCCCCAACCCCCCTTTACGAAAAGGGGGCTAGGGGGGATTTTTGCCTATGAAATTTTAATGTGCATCACACGTTAAAATAGGGGGAGGGAGTGGACCCCTCACCTGTGTCCTCTCCCGCAGGGGGAGAGGAGGGACGGAGGGATACCCCTCACCTCAATCCTCTCCCACAAGGGGGGCCTTGCCTCAAAACCTAGTCGTCGCACCGGCGAAAGCCGGTGCCCAGACTCTCCAGAGGTTAGTGCCAGATATGGATTCCGGCTTTCGCCGGAATGACGAGAAAGCTGGAGGAGACTTTTGGGGCAAGGCTCGCAGGAGGAGAGGAAGTTCTGCACAGTTCCCTCTCCCTTGATGGGAGAGGGTCAGGGTGAGGGTGCCCCCCCAAGGAGCCGCACCATGGCCAACCCGGAACACCTGGCCCAACTAAAGAAGGGCGTAGCCGCCTGGAACCAGTGGCGGCGGCAAAACCTAGGTGTAGTGCCGGACCTATTTGAGGCGGACATATCCGGCGCGAACCTCGTCGGGGTGAACCTCGGCTGGGCGAGCCTCGCCGGGGCGCACCTCTCCGGGGCGCACCTCCGCGGGGCGTACCTCGGCTGGGCGAGCCTCGCCGGGGCGAACCTCTCCGGGGCGAACCTCTCCGGGGCGCACCTCCGCGGGGCGTACCTCCGCGGGGCGTACCTCTCCGATGCGAACCTCTCCGAGGCGAACCTCTCCGAGGCGAACCTCAACGGGGCGAACCTCTCCGGGGCGAACCTCAACGGGGCTAGGGTGGGTTACACCGCCTTTGCTGACGTAGACCTCAGCCAGGTCAAGGGCCTGGAAACAGTGGAGCACCTGGCTCCCTCAAGCATCGGCCTGGACACGCTGCTCAAGTCCGGCGGCAAGATACCGGACAAGTTCCTGATTGGCTGCGGCTACGACCCGGTAATCCAGCATCTGCTGGTGGGAGACGTCCAGTCCAAGACCGACGTTTTCTATGAATGGATAGGCAGGGGCGGCGGGCCGCTGAAGCTGCAAAGCTGCTTCATCAGCTACAGCACCAAAGACAAGGCTTTTGTGGACCGGCTGCAAAAGTCGTTGAACGAAAGTGGGGTGGCCTACTGGTACGCGCCGGAGCACGGTCGCTGGGGGGAGGAGCTGGAAGCGCAGATTGACCGGGAAATCCGGGTGCGGGACCGGCTGATTGTGGTGTGCAGCACGGCAGCCTTGCACGAGAGCGCCTGGGTGCTCAAGGAAATTGACTCCGCCCTGGAGGAGGAGAAGCGGCGCAAGAAGAAGGTGATTTTCCCAGTCATGCTGGATGACGCCCTGCTGAATTGGGGCGACCAGCGGGGCAAACACATGCTGGAGGTGCTGGCGGGGGATTTCCGCGGGGCCACCCGCGGGGCGGCGTTTGACAAGGCGCTGGCAAGGCTGCTGGAGGGGCTGAAGGAGCGGCGACCCCCACCCCGGCCCTCCCCCTGAATAGGGGGAGGGAGGGAGTTCCTTCCCCCTAGTATGGGGAAGGCCAGGATGGGGGTTCATTCCCCTCATCCTTCGACAAGCTCAGGGCAGGCTCTCAAAACTCTCCCACAGGGGGAGAGGAAGGACATAGCCAGTTCCTCGCCACTGGCGGGAGAGGGACAGAGTGAGGGCCAGGGCAATCGCATTCTCGGCAAAACCGTAGGGGCGCACCCATGTGTGCGCCCACGCTGGGAAGGGCGGACACGCCGGTCTGCCCCTACTTGCTGTGGAGAATGAAAAGACCCAGGGGCGATGGGCAGGGCAATTGCATCTTGTTTGTGCGCAGACGAAAATCCCCCCTGGCACCCCTTTGATAAAGGGGGTTGGGGGGATTTCTCCAATGGAAGTCTTCAGCCTTGTCCCGCTGTTCAAGCGAGTCAGACATGAGATGCGATTGCCCCAGGGGCGAGGCACTGCGCCCAAGACATTAACCCCAACCTGCCCTATAATGGTGTGATTCCCTGGGAGGATTAACCGCCGCCAATGGCATCACCCCAACCAGAACCGGCCAAGAAGGCCCCCATGTATTACGGGTGGTACATCGTCGCCACCTGCGTATTCATCGCCTTCCTCACCAACGGGGCGCGCAACGCCTTCGGCATCTTTGTGCTGCCCCTGGAGCACGACTTCGGCTGGAACCGGGGCGCCATCTCCGTAGCGGCGTCCCTGGGTTTCCTGGTCAATGGCCTGGCCCAACCTTTCCTGGGCCGCATCTTCGACCGCATGGGCGGACGCAAGGTAATCCTTAGCAGCCTCATTCTGTTCGGCATCGCCACCGCGCTGTTGAGCCTCACCTTCCACTACCTGTTCCTGGTGTTCATGTTCGGGCTGGTCAGCGCCGCCGCCATGAGCGGGTCCTCACTGACCAACACCGGGGCGCTGCTCACCCGCTGGTTCCGGCGCAAGCGGGCCACGGTGGTGGGACTAAACGCCTCGGGCATGTCCTTTGGCGGGCTGCTGCTGGTGCCCTTCGCCATGTACCTGCTCCAGGCCACCAACTGGCGCGTCACCTGGGCGGCGCTGGGCTTGATGGTGCTGGTCCTGGGCGTGCCCCTGGCCTGGCTGCTGCTGCGGGACGACCCAGCCCAGCTGGGCTTGCAGCCCGACGGCGACAGCGACCCAGCGACAGCCGCCGGCAAATCGGGCGGGCGCAGGCAGGACGGGCCTTACGCGGTGGACAAGTGGCGGGACTCCTTCAAGTCGCCGCCCATCTGGCACCTCAGCGCGGCCTACTTCGTCTGCGGGGCGACTACCGGGGTGCTGAACGTCCACTTTGTGCCCTACGCCGTGGACCGGGGCGTATCGCCAGCCACGGCGGCCAACATTTTCGGGTTTATGATGGGGCTGAACGTGGTGGGGAGCATCGCCGCCGGGTTTTTCTCGGACAAGTTCAGCCGCAAGAACCTGCTGGCCCTGGTTTATGCCATGCGGGGCATCGCCTATTTGCTGCTGCTGCTTATACCTTCCACCGGCGGGCTGTGGGTGTTTGCCGCCCTGGCAGGCTTCTCCTGGATTGCCACGGCGCCGCTGACCACCTCCCTGACCGCCGATGTTTACGGCCTGAAGGCTCTGGGCACCATCTCTGGCGTGTCCTTCCTTTTCCACGCCCTGGGCAGCTTTGGCAGCATCCTGCTGGCGGGGTTCCTGTTTGACCTCACCGGCTCCTACACCATCCCCTTTGCCGTGGCGGGGGCGCTGCTGGCCCCGGCGGCCCTGGCGGCTTTCACTATCAAGGAGCGGCGGTACTCGGTGCGCTACCAGCCCCGGGCAGCGGCGGCGGAAGCAGCGGGGGACTAAACTGCGCCAAGGAGCCAGCCTCTGGGCATGATGGGCGGGCCGCAGCCATGTTGTACGCAATTCTGGCCCACCAGGGCGACGCCGACCCCACTCTGCTGGGGTGGATTAAGGACCAGCTGGACCACTTGCTGGGCTTGGGGCCTTGGGCCGCGGTGATTCTGCTGGGGTTACTGACTTTGGCCATGCCGGCGGCCATAGTTGCCCTGTACCTGGTGCAGCAGCGGCGCCAGCGCACCGGAGACCGCGCCCCACGACCGTGAAATAACCTTTTGCAGGGCTGTTTCATTCTCGGGCCTGGTAGGAATACATTGTTGATTGAGTAGTCCCGATTTTATCGGGACTACTCGACCAGCATTTGTGGGAAAAGGAAACGACCCCGCGCCATTTTTGACCCCCTCTTGCCAGGAAGCCCAAATCTGATTACACTATTGATCCGTGGTCACCATATTCAGCCAGCCTTGCCAGGCCACTGGAAGGTGAACAGACCGGACCCGGGGGAAACTATCGGAGGAGGTCCACGGTAAAGCAGCCATGTTTGATCAGAAAGCTTTGGAAAGTCTCTTCGAGGAACTGCGGGACGAGTTCGAGCTGGAGCCGGACTGGGAAGAAATCCAGACGGCCGCCCACTTGGGCGTAGCATACGCCGACGCCGGCGTGGCCTACAAGACCAAGATTGACAAGCGGGTAGTGGCCTACATAGACAAGCACAACCCGGGCTAGGCAACCCCAGCCTGAACTGTTCCCAAGCACAGTTAGTCCCGCCGCCTGCCATGATTGATGGGCGGCGGGACTTGTTGTTTGCTAAAACCCGGCGTGGCATTGCGGGGCACATGGGGCTTATACACGCTGACCTGGGTAATAGCATTCTCGTCCCGTTGGTAGGGGCGCACCCGCGTGTGCGTCCAGAGCAGGACTCTTGACCCAAGGGCAGACACCCCTTCGGTTGACTCAGGGCAGGCTCTGGTCTGCCCCACCGCCCGCCAAGAAAGCGACAATCTGTACCCCGCTGACTCCCGCCCATTGACAGCCTGAAAAGCAGAAAGGTACGGTAGAAACAGTCAGGGACGGACCCGGCTTACGGTCCGTCCTTTCCTTTTTCAGGAGGTGATGCCTGTGCATTGCCGCCGCTGCCTTTCCGCCAACCTGCGCCAGTTGGAAAGAGCATCGCCCAGCGACAACGTGGTATTGCGCTGCGGTGAATGCGGCTTCTTGTTCAGCCCGCCCCAGTCTCGGCCTCCGCGGGCGGCCTCCAGCAGGCGCTTGCCAGCAAATCCCTCAGCCCCCCGCCGGTGGCCGGGCGCATTCAAGCCGCCCCAGCAGGAGCCCTAGATGCTGGAAGAACCTTTCGGCCTGCCGGTACAGGCTAAACCACCGGCCAGGACGCGCCGTGCCGCCGCTAGAGCGCAGTCCTGACCTGTCGGGACGCCCCTAAAATTGGGCTGAGGATGCAACGGCCTTGGGGCCGCGAGTACAAACACCTTGACAGCCCAGGGGGGTGGTCTTAAGATAAATCCACCCGCCGAGGTAGCTCAGTAGGTAGAGCACGGCACTGAAAATGCCGGTGTCGACAGTTCGATTCTGTCCCTCGGCACCATTGGACACCAGCCGGGCGGAAGTGGCTCAGCGGTAGAGCATCTCCTTGCCAAGGAGAGGGTCGCGGGTTCGAATCCCGTCTTCCGCTCCAGTTTTTGGCTCACCTAACAATCCCCACCAGCAGACAGTCTCCGTACCCGCCTTCCCTGGGCGCGTGGCGCTGCACCACCGATTCAAATCCCATCTCTTCCATCAGCCGTATCCAGGTTGCCAGGGAAAACAGCCCCATGACGTGATGGTCTTGCTCCACGCGAAGCTCTGTGCCGTCGCGCCAAATGAAGATGAAGCGGGACTCCACTGTAGTATCGCTCGGGTCCGGGTCAAAGGCGTACTCGATAGTGGTGAGCTCCATTCCACCAGCGCGGTGCGTCCAATGCAGCACCGAGGTGCCCGGAAAACTCTCCGCAAACCAGTCGGGGGCTAAAATCAGGACGCCGCCCGGTTCCAAGTGCGCCCGGGCAGTGGCCAGGGCAGCCCGCAAGTCCTCCTCAGTCAGCATATACATCACGGCATCGTGAATCAGCACTGCCCTGAAGGTCCGGCCCAGGCGCACCGTGCGCATGTCCCCCTGCCAGTGCTGAACGCCGGGGTTACGCTGCTGGGACAGTTCCAGCATTTGCGGTGAAAGGTCCACCGCCGTGGCCTGGAACTCCTCAGTCAAATAGGACAACAGGTGCCCGCCCCCAACGCCTAACTCCAGAATGGAATGCTTGCCAGGCCCCAATACCCGGCGCAGCGCCTGCCGCCAGTAGCCGGCTTCTTCCGCGTAGTCTGCCGCGGGAGTGACCAGGGGGAACAAGTGTGCCAAGTCGCTGTAAAGACGATGCTGTTGCATGGGGGAATTCACCGTGTTGGCGCCAAGGAGTCCCTCATTAGTGACACCAAGCTATTGCCACCCGCCCAATCACAGTTTAACATTTCCCCCCGCGGGGACCGGCAGCGCCACGCCCATCAGCGCCACGCATTTGGGCCGTTGTTTCCAGCCTAAGTTTGGCAGGACTGCATGCACGCCAGAATATTGTGGGGGACGTTGGCAGGGGTTTTGGTCATAGCCGCTGGCCTGGCCATTACTTCAGTCATCGGTTTAGGGCAGAGGGCACCCGCCCAGGCAGACGAAGAAGAAAGGAATGCTTGCAAGGGATTGCCCAGCCAGGCCGCTCTGAAATCAGCCTTGAGCGCCGCCCGAGCCACCGCCAACGGCGGGTTTAACCTGGACATGTGGGGCACCATTGTTAACCGTGACGGCGTGGTCTGCGCCGTGGCCTTCACCGGCACGCAGCGCGGCGACCAGTGGCCCGGCAGCCGGGTAATCCCTGCCCAAAAGGCCAACACCGCCAACGCCTTCAGCCTAGCGGGGCTGGCACTGTCCACCGCCAACCTGTACTCCGCTACTCAGCCTGGCGGCTCGCTGTACGGCCTCCAGCATAGCAACCCTGTGGATACTTCGGTGGCTTACAAGGGTCCCTCTGGAAATTACGGACAGTCCAATGACCCCATGACCGGCAAGAAGATTGGCGGAGTTAACGTGTTTGGCGGCGGCCTGGCGCTCTACGATTCCAGCGGCAAGCTGCTGGGCGCCGTGGGCGTCAGCGGGGATTCCTCCTGCGCCGACCACAACATTGCGTGGAAGACCCGCCACGGTCTGAATATCGACAACGTGCCCGCAGGGGTCAGCGCCACTGGTGACGACAACATTGTGTATGACATTGCCAACGACACGGTGCACCAGACCAGCGCCAACGGCTGGGGCCATCCGGACTGCACCGCCGAGGCCACGGCCATCGCAGCCGCTTTGCCCGCCGACTATCCCATAGGTCCCGTGCCGTAACCCCTGCCGGCTTCTCCCAGGAGGGGGAAGCTAGCTAAGAGGGTGTCTAAAAAGTGCTGTGCACTACCAGCGCTCACCCTTCGACAAGCTCAGGATGAGCGTCCTTCGGCTGAAGGACCGCTCGTGGTGAGCTTGTCGAACCACGGGCGGGTTAGAGTCCGCCGCTCCTTCGACAAGCTCAGGATGAGCGGACAATTTCCTAGCAATTCTCACACAGGCTCTAAGAACCTGTTCATGATCTTGCAAGGATGTGGTATGGTACTGTATTCACAGAGTAATTGGAGCAGGCCATGTTACATTCCTATCCCAGCGATATAACCCGGGCACAATTTGACAAGATTCTTCCCGACCTTGAGTCCTGCCGCAAGAAGACCAAACCCAGGACCGTAGATTTGTACGATGTTTTCTGCGGCATTTTGTATCTTTTGAAGAGCGGCTGCCAATGGCG
>VGZV01000079.1 GCA_016872385.1 SAR202 cluster bacterium
CGGCGGTAAGAGAATGCCCCTGACCATCTCCGGCTACGCCCTGCGAAGTTTAGGAGCGACCAAAGCCAGCGAACCGACCAGGGCTACCCCCACCACGGCGTTAATCTGGGCGGCCCACGGTGCTCCCCAGGCTCCGGCGACGGCGCCGGAACGTGGGGCTGGTGTCCATCACCGAGAACCTGGACTACTCCACGCCCCAAGGCAAGCTGTTCACCGGGATGCTGGCCGGGCTGGCGGAGTTCTACAGCGACATGCTGGCGGTGCACGTGAAGAAAGGGGTAGGGGAGCGGGCCTTGAAGGGCCCGCACCTGGGGGGCATCCCCTTCGGGTATGAAAGCTGCTGGCAGGAGGTCAACAAGCTAAGGCAGCCCCGCTGCGAACCGCAACACCCGGGTGCCGTGCATATCCACCCCCAGGAAGGCCCCCTGGTACAGGAGCTGTTCAATCGGTATTCTTCAGGCCAGACCACCCTGTCCCAGCTGGCTTCCTGGCTGAATGCCCAGGGGTTCCGCACCCGGAACATGCACAAGCTGGCGGACGGGCAAGGCAACATTAAGGCAGGCCCCCGGCTGTTCACCACCGCCTCGGTCAGGGGCATCCTGCACAACCCCTTCTACACCGGCAAGGTGCGGCACCATGATCAGTTGCTGCCCGGCAGCCACGAACCTTTAGTAAGCCCGGAGTTGTTCCATCAGGTGCAGCTGGCGCTGAAGAAAAACTCGGGCAGGAGCCGCACCTTGCAGCCCCACCCGGCCAGGGAGTACCTGCTCAAGGGCCTGGTGCGCTGCGGCCACTGCGGCTACCCCATGTGGAGCCAGACCTACGCCAACGGCCACCGCTACTATAGGGAGCAGCGGGGCAGCAGAGGGGCGGGCTACTGCGTAGGGAGAAGCGGTTCATTGCCCTGCGAGATCCCAGACCAGCAGATGGACCGCATTATCCAGGCCATCGCCTTGCCCGAGTCCTGGCAAGACCGGATGCTGGGCCAGCTGCACCTGGCGGATGAGGCGGGCAGGGTTGAGCAGGAGAGAAAAGAGACCGAGCAAAGGTTGAAGCGCCTGGGCCAGGTGTACCTGGACGGGCTGTTGGAACAAGACGACTACAAACGTCAGAAGCGGCAACTGGAGGAGCGCCTCCACTCCCTGGTGGTCCCTGGGGTGAATGCGGTGCAGGCAGCGGGCCAGCTGCTGGAGAATCTGCCCCAGTTGTGGGCGGAAGCCACCCTGGGGGAGAAAAGGCAGATCCTGCTGACCATGCTGGAGGCGGTGTACGTGGACCCGGTGGAAGAGAAGGCAATCGTAGCTATCAAACCCAAGCCGGCCTTCCTGGCCCTGTTCAACATGGTGGAGACGAGAAGCGGCAGCGACGTTCCGCTTATCACGCAGAAGGCCAGGTCTGACAACGAAACAGTCCCAACACAAGGTCAGAACTGTGCGGAAAACGTACCGTGTTCCTGGTGGAGACGGGGGAGGGTCGAACGAAACCGTAACACCATATCTGGCGGTGCTGGTGGCGGTGGGGTGGGCAGACGAGGAAGCCTTCTTCTCAATGGTTGTCGGCCTTTTTCTTGAACACTTCGGTCAAATGGCCTGGCGCGTAAGTCCTGGGCCAGGTGACGACATTGCCGCGCTACTCCCTTAATGGCTGACCTTGCCGTCCGTGCAGCCGCTGACCTTGAAGTTCCAGGGATACTCGGCCACCGGTTTGGCTGAGCCCACATCACCCGAGGTCGTGGCCGGCAGGTCAGCAACCTTGTAGAGGCCCATCTTAAATTTCAAGTCGTAAGTAATGCCGTGATACTTTTTGTCGGTCGGCCCAGGGCTGTCCGTGGCCCAGAACTTATCATCGGTGACGTTGTAGTTCCAGCGGCTGGCGTCCGTACTCCAGTAGATGGGGTCGGTATCAACGCTGTCTACTTGCATCGAGGGAAAGTTGTAGTCTACCGTTTTTCCGTACATCGTTACCTTGCGGAAGGAGCCATCGGCATTTTTCGCCTCGCCCTGCAGCCAGTTCACTAGTGCCCAGTCGGTTTTGCTTTGGCCGCTGGGCACCGTGACGGTAAACTTGATCAGTTTCTCGGACTTGCAGTCGTCGCCGTCGGTATAACTGTCTCCAGAAACCGACATGGTTGGCTTGGATTCGGCGGTATCGGTTGGGATAGGCGCTGGGGAGTCAGCGCCAGTGGGGGTGGGAAGGGACTGAGCTTCGTCAACGCCTGGTTTGTTGGTTCCCTCAATATCATTTTCGGACTTGTCGGAAGTCAATGCAGACTTTGTCAATGCGATTGGCGAGCGCCCCTTGCCCTGAAAACCTGGTTGCCGGGGAGTTTCTCGTCCGCCCGCGACTGGTGGGAGGACATGGACTCGTGAAAAGCTAAAGTTCCCATGCTGATTTCCCGCGTGCCCACCCCCCGCACGCATATTCCCGCCCTCTTGTTGCCGAGCGCCATAGCCATGGGCCAAAATGGGCGAATGAGCGGCGCTTGTTGTTGCAGCGATTCTGGAGGTTGCTCTGGCTACGTTCACGTCTTGTTTCCCCATTTGTCGGCTGCCGCGATGCGGTAGATCCGCGCTGCGGCATCCCACCCCACTTCGACCCCAAGGTCCTTCAAGGCACCCTTATGTTGCTGGACCCACGCAACAGTTTCTCCCGAAGGGTCGCGATTGGCATGGGCCTCTGGGCGTTCGTAGACGTCGAGCTCACCGCTATCCCAGCTGTTGAGGCGATGCAACCAGTGACGAGCTTCCCGAGAAACTTTTTCAGCAGGCATAGTCAACAGTGCAAGACTAGCCGACTCCTCCCACCACTGGGGCTATTTTACCTGAAGGGCTGGCAAGACTATGGCAGAGGAGCTGGAACAAGTCAATGGAAAGTGGTGCCAAAGCACCATGCCCCATCCACAAAGGCGGCCACCAAGTGGGCCGGGTGGGCCGGGGCTAACAGTTCCTCCAGGGTCGGGGGCGGCAGCCAGGCCTGCTCCCGGCACAAGGGGCGCAGGGGCATGGTCTTATCTCCCCGGTGATGCTGGCCTCAATTATCCCACCAACGCCTCTGCCTTGCACCCACTTCTGAGACACCCTAGAGAGTCGCACTCTCTCGCACACTATATCTGGCCGTGTTGATCGCCGCTGGCTGGGGCCAGCAGACGGCCTGGCTGCGGCGAGGTTGTCAGGTCAGGCCTTGACTCCGGTACCTCCAATATCGTCAGGTGCATATCGGATTTGGCACTGTGCGCGCCAGAATTAGGCTGTATATTCCTTTCTGGAGCTCATGATGGACATTCGCTGCGCGATACTACCTTTAACCTGGCTCCGCTGTTGAAAGTTCGACGCCGAAGGAAGACTCTCCTCTGGGAACGGCGCGAGGTGTTGAGTCCCGTCCTAGTCCCCAAGGGAGCTCGGCAACTAAGATGCCCCCGGCAGGAGGGCAATCCTCGTTACTTTAAGGAATCGTCTGTCAGCTCTACCACGGCAAGGAGAGTCGGCAAATCAGGTCGGAAAACCAGACGCCAGGCCTCCATACCGTTCTGTCTGGCAGCGCCACCAGCCCAGCCGCCCGCTTCGTCAATGACCCGATAGATCTCCTCTGGAGTAGCCCCAGCCCCGTGGGCGGCGTGCACATGGATCTGAATATGGTAGACCGGGTTTCTCATTGCAACATAACCGGCTATCCTTCGTAGTTCTTCGTGCTTCCGTTCTTCGCGCGAGAGATTGCGATGTTGAGCCTCCCATCGGTCATTGCGCCCCCTGAGAGCGTCAATATCCACCTCGGCCAAGAAATCATGAGCGCCGACACGAAATCCGCTAATTCTGGTGACTCTTTCCTTTTCCGCTTGCTTTTCCTGTTCAGTCGCCATGGCACCACCCCTTCACTTATTCTGCCGGGTCCTTCGAACGGATTGTCCTCGCCGCGCGCTTCGTTCCTAATTAACTTGGCTTTCCCGAATCCTTGAATGACGGTTCTGATGGTCACTGTCACGTTGTGACAGGTCGTGCCAAGACACCGCTGCCTCAGCGGTCAGCAATTATTTGGCTTCTTGCTCTGCCGCCGCATCATAGGGTTCACTTAAGGCCACAGGGTGGTGCGCTGCCACCAAATCCTGGCGTTTCTCCCACACCATTTTCAGGTCATCAAGTTGCAGAAGAATGAATTGAGAATTGCCGACAATCTTTGGATGGCAATCAGGCTTCTCCAGGACGTTCACAATGAGTTCCAGAGCCTTATCCACCTCTCCTTCGGAGAAATTCGGGATGACTCATGCCTGCCTGCGCCGAAACCGGCCTGCGCTGCCGGGGCACCCGGGCCTACTTGAACTTCATGGTGCTGCCCCGGAACCGGGGGGAGTACATGGGCTCCCAGTCCACGTCCTTGCCCAAGCCATAGACCATCTGCACCGCGAAGAAGGGGATGAAGAACACCTCGTTATAGGCCAGGTCAGCAACCTCCGTCATTAGCTTGGTCCGCTCGGCACCTGGGGGAACGGCAGCCGCGGCATCAATCTGCTTTTGAATCGCGGGGGTGCAGACCCGGGTGCTGCGGCTCAAGCAGCCCATGCGTAGCTGGCTCTGCCGCTGCATGTCCAGGTACTCGTCAGAGGTGGCAATCTCATAGGCGTGGGAGGTGGCCGGGAATTGGGAGTGCGGGCCGCGCTCCTGGCAATCCCACTTCTCGGTATACCCCGCTTCCTTGGCATAGTTGCCGCAGCCGGCCTGTTGGATTTCCCGGGCCTTGCCCAAGTCTCCAATGGCGTTGAGCTTGGAGGTGACCCCCACGGCGCGCCAGTAGGTAACCGTGGACTCCAAAATCTCCAGCCCCCGGATGTTGGAGCCGGGGCGGGAGTAGATGTTGATCTCGTTCTTTGGGTCGTACCCCGCCTCCGCCAGGAGCTTCTTGGCCAGGGCCGGGTCGTAAGTCCTGGGCTTGGAGTTCTCTGGGGTTATGCCCACCGACCCCGGCGGGGCGACCGCGCCGTGGCACTTCATCGCTCCTTTGAAGAGGCCATCCAGCAGCCCCTGGCAGTCAATGGCGTGGGCCAGGGCCAGGCGCACCTTCTGCTTCTTCAGCTCCGGGTGCCAGAGGGTGTCCAGCACCAGGAGGTAGACCTCAGTGGTGGTGGACTGCTTGGTCTGGGGCACCCGCTTCTTCTCCTCGAACCCGATGTCTGCCGCCCAGTCAGCCTCGCCTGAGATCAGCATGGCGGCCCGGACCGAGGCTTCAGCCCGGTAGACGTGGGTGATGAACCGGATGTTGGCTTTCTGGCCGTCGTAGATGGGAGTAACCACGTATCCGTCGTAGGCCTCAAACTGGCTGTCTACCCCCGGCCGGTACCCTGCATTCTTGTAAGGGCCAAATCCCATGGAGGTGGCGTTCTTTTGCTCCGGGGTTGCGGAGGCCCACCACTTGGGGGCCACAAACTGGTTGAAGATGGCGGTGCGGGGGAAGATGGGGCAGGCAAGTTTGCATACCACGTCCACGGTGAGGTCGTCCACCACCTCGCCGGTGGTGACGCCGGTGTAGTTCACCCGGTTGCCGGGGTTGCTCCCCAAGCCGTTCCAGTCCAGGGACAGCTTGGCGGCTTCGGCGTTGAAGGGCTCGCCGTTGTGGAACTTCACTCCGGGGCGGATCTTGTAGCGCCACCGGTTAGGGGCCTTCTGCTCGTAGCTCTCAAACCCAGACATCAGAACGGTTTGAGTGGTCTTGGTGTCAATCCACCCCATATAGTCCTGGGTAAGCTCTTGGCAGCCCAGGCTGTGAATTTCGGCGCTGCACCCCTGGGTCCAAGCGCCCACGCTGGCCGGCTCCGCCTCCGTCACCACAATGGCCTTGTTGCGGGCGGGAGCGGTCTTGGGCGGCACAGCGGTGGGTTTCGGCGCCGCGGTGACGGTGGGCTGGGCTGCTGGAGCAGCCGGCGCCCCCGCCGCCGACGCTGGGGCCTGGGTAGCGGCTGGCGGCACCGCGGTGGCCGCCGCGCCGCAGGCCACGGCCAGGATGAGAAGCGCCAGCAGGGGAATCAAGGGCATTATCCTGGGAATCCTGATTCGCCAATCTCTCACGGCGGCGCCTCCTAAGGCGGTAAATTTTGGTCCCGCACCGCGGACGGTCAATCGGTCAATGTCTCCTATCCACCATGGCCGTGCCCCCAAAATGCTTTGAGGCACGGCCCCGGAAAGTCGGGTGGTGCGAGCCCGCCTACTTGAACTTCATGGTGTTGACCCGCAGCCGGGGAGCGTAGAGCGGCTCCCACACCAGGTCGCTGGAGATGCCGTAAACCAGCAGGTTGTGGAAGAAGGGGATGAAGTAAACCTCGTCGTGGGCAATATCCCCAAGTTCCTCCATGCGCTGCTTGCGCTGTGCCCCCAAGGGAGTCGCAATAGCGGTGTCGATCTTCTTCTGTAGCTCCGCGTTGCAGACCCTGGACAGGATGCTGTAGCACCCCATGCGCCGGAAGGCCAGTACTTGCATGTCCAGCATCTCGTTGGAGGTGGCGGTGGTGAACACGTGGGAGGAGGAGGCGAAGGGTTGGGGCGGCTGCCGGTTGGCACAGTCCAGACCCTCCTTCCCGAACTTGCCGCACCCGGAGTTCCTCATTTCACTGTGCTTGGAAGGCTCCAGAATCCGCATCTCATTGGTGACTCCCACTTCAGTCCAGAACTTGGAAACCGCCTCCATGAACTCCACGTCCCGGTACACTCGGTTGGCCTCCACGTAGATGTTTAACTTGTTCTGGGGATCGTAACCTGCGTCCTTCAGCAACTGCTTGGACAGAGTAGGATTGTACTCGTAGGGGGCGTAGTTACGGGGAGTGATGCCCAGGGTGCCTCGCACAGAGATGTTGCCGACGCACTCCGGGACGCCCTCGTAGAGGGCTTGCACCAGGGCTTTACAGTCGATGGCGTGGGCCAGGGCCTGGCGCACCTGCTTCTTCTTCAGCTCCGGGTGCCAGACGGTGTCCACGATGAGGGCAAACATCTCGGTGGTGCCAGACTGCTTGAATGCGGGGACCTGCTTGCGGCCTTCAAACCCAATATCCATAGCCCAATCGGCTTCCCCGGTCTTAACCATGGCCGCCCGCACCAGGGCTTCACCTCGCCAGACCTGGGTGACGTTCTTGATGGAGGGCGCCTGGGAGTCCACATGCTTGTTGGGCAGGTAGTCTTTGAATGCCTCCAGGCGGATGTCCAGGCCAGGGCGCCACTCCAAGACCCGGTAGGGGCCGAGGCCGACGTTGCCCCGGGTCCGCACTTCCTTGGGGGTTTCCTGATAGTACTTGGGCGCCTGGAAGCCGGTGAAGATGGCAGTATTAGGAAAGATAGGACAGGTTTCCTTGCAGTTTATGTCCAGGGTATATTCGTCTATTACCTGGCCGGTCATCTCGCCGTGGTAACGGAAGCTGGACCGATTGACTTTCTGGTCGCCGTTAATATCAATCCCAAACTTGGCCGCCTCGGCGTTCCAGGGCTCGCCGTTGTGGAACTTAACGCCCCGGCGCAGGTTGAACCGCCAGCGGTTGGAGTCCATCTGCTGCCACCCTTCCACGGTGGACAGGACCACAACTTCGAAGGTGGTGCTGTCGATCCAGGTCAGCGGCTCGTTAGCCGTTTCCCCGCAGACAAACTCGTTCAAGTTGCTGCATCCGGTGATCAAGGATTCCAGGGCCAGCGTCTCCCGGCTGGTCACCAGGACCGCTTTGTCTCTGACAACGGCCACCTTGGTGGGGATGGCGGTGGGCTTGGGCATGGCTGTGGGACCGGCCTGGGCGGGCGGCGCTCCGGCCGCCGGTGGAGTGGCCGTGGCGGCAGCACCGCAGGCCGCCGCCAGCAACGATAACCCAACCACACCGGCCAAGTATATATTGTGTAGTACTGGCGTATGCATAGAACCCTCCGGGTGAACCTTCCGAGGGAACATACACCATCCAGAGCACGAACGCAATATTACCCGATATTCCCCCGGGAATCTGCCCACGGGCAACGTTGGCGTCGGGAGACTGAGCAGATTATCCCTTGCGCAAGAAGGAGACGCAACTGGGGTAGAGCCTAGCCACCAGCAGAGTGCATCGTTAGACCTAAGGCGGAATCGGTCTAGGGAGAGGGAGTTCCAAAAAGCCAGAGCCGCTGACCCTATCTGCCACCGGCTCTGTTTGGGCAGCTCCTAAGGGATTACGATTCGGACACCTGGTCACCGGCCTAAAAGGTATGATCAGTTGGCGAATCGGCTCGCTGGAAGGTTATGCTATCTTTGCCTGGGTCCCGGCCCGATCAGGAATGGATGCCGATGATTTTG
>VGZV01000080.1 GCA_016872385.1 SAR202 cluster bacterium
CCGGGCATACCGGTGTGCCTTTGTCCAACACACCCTCTAAAGCAACCTTTGGGTACGCCCCCATGCAAGGCAAGCGAACCGTACTGCCGCGTTTGTTGTGGGTCAATCCAGCCTGACCCCTTATTTTTCCCTGACCGAGCCGCAGGGGCACCCCCTCCTGCGGGAAGGCCGTGCTCCTGCTGCCCTTTCCCCACAGCATGGGGTTAAGTACCAGCCTGGCTGTTACTTGAACTTCATGGTGTTGACCCGGATCCGGGGGGCATACAAAGGTTCCCATTCCAGGTTTTTGGCCAAACCGTACACCAATTGGACCTGGATGAACGGTATGAAGTAAAATTCGTCGTGGGCAATGTCCAAGATTTCCGCCATCAACCGGGTCCGTTCCGACCCTTCCGCGGTGGCTTTAGCTACGTCGATCTTCTGCTGTACCTCCCGAAAGCAGACCCTGGTGCTGGCGTTGAAGCAGCCCATTCTCCGCTCGGCCTGCACCTGGTGGTCCAACATCTCGTTGGAAGAAGAGGTAACCGTAGTATGGGTAGTACCCAGGTAGGGTGCTGGCGGCGGCCGGCTGCTGCAGTCCAAGGCTGCCTCATAGCCCGGCTCCTTGTTGAACCTGCCGCATCCGGAACTGGTCATGTCCCGGTACTTGTTCCGCTCCACTACCACCATCTTGCTGTTGACCCCAACCTCCTTCCAGTAGTTCACCACCGCTTCCATAAACTCCAGGTTCCTGCAGCAGTAGCGGTCGGCAGTGTAGATATTGATCTCGTTCTTGGGGTCGTAGCCAGCGTCTTTGAGAAGTTGTTTGGCCTTGGCCGGGTTGTAGGGGTAGGGGGCTGAGTTTCTGGGGGTGATGCCCACGGTTCCTGCAGGCGATACCGCGCCCCAGCATGGTAGGCCATCCAGCATGGCTTTGGTGATAGCCGGGCAGTCGATGGCCAGGTTCAGGGCCTCCCGTACAGCTTTCTTTTTCAGCTCCGGGTGCCACATGAGGTCTGGAATCAGCATGAAAACTTCAGTGGTGGTGGACTGTTTCCATTGGGGGACATTTTTCTTATTGTCAAACCCGATGTCTGGCGCCCAGTCAGCCTCGCCCGTACCCACCATGGCGGTGCGCACCAGGGCTTCGTTCCGCCAAACCGTGACCAAGTTCTTGATCTTGGGCGCCTGAGCGTCCACTGTGGAAGGGTTGGGAACATAGCCATCGTAGGCTTCCAGCCTAACATCCACGCCGGGCCGCCACTCCAGCACCTTATATGGCCCAATGCCAACGGTAGTACGGGCCCGCTGTTCAGCTGTGGCTGCGGCGTACCATTGCGGGGCCTGGAACCGGGTGAAGATCATGCTGCGGGGCAAGATGGGGCAACCGACCTTGCAGACAATATCCAAAGTATACTCGTCCACCGTCTCCGCGGAAATAGCGCCGTGGTAGGAAAAACTAGGGATGGCCTTTGTCCCGTCGCCGTTCAGGTCAATCCCCGTTTCGGCGGCTTTGGCGTTCCAAGGCTCTCCGTTGTGGAACTTCACCCCGCGGCGCAGGGTAAACCGCCACCGGTCCGGGGCAAGCTGCTGCCAGCCTTCGACCCCTGACAAGGGGACCACTTTGAAGGTATCACTGGTAATCCAGGTTAGCGGCTCATTGGCAGTTTCATTACAGATAGTCTGTTCCAGTGTGGCGTTGCAGTGAGTGTCCCAAGGGTCAAGGCTCCCTGGCTCCGCCGACAACACCAGGATGACCTTGTCTTTGACCACCACCGGAGCGGGGTTGGAGGTCGGCTTAGGTGCGGCGGTCGGCGTGGGTTGCGCCGGCGCCGCTAATGCGGTGGGCGCTGGGGCGCTGGTGGCTTTTGGTAGCGGGGTTGCCGTGGCTGCGGTGCCGCAGGCAACCGCCAGCAGCAGGAGCAGCAGCACGATCCCCAGGGAAGACTTTGATCCAAGTCTTACGATGCCCATAATGTTGCCTTACCCCCAGAAATCGGAATGCTTCAGCGAATGGTCAGCTATTCAATGTCACTTTAGGGTTATCGTATGAATGGCAGAGGGGTAGCTCGACAGGGGGTAAGGTTTCCACGTCACAACTCGAGGCCCTACCCCCCAGGGAATGTTTACGTAACCAATGCCCATGTGGTAGCTTTCTTCTCGCAGCCGCACATACATCTTTTTTTGAGCTTCCGCTCGTTTGTCAGGGTCCACCGTCCGCAAAGTTTCTTGCACCAGGCTGAAGAGCTCGGGATCCTCATGCGTCCGTGTCAGGCTTTTCGGATCACCGTACCGGCTGGAAAACGAACTTAATGCATCCAATCCGGTTTCATCTTCCCGCCACAGAATTTGGCCGTCCAGTTCTCCCGACCTGAATTTGGCCGTGGTCCCACTGCTTTCCCCCACGCGCACCTCCACGTCTAAGCCCAACTCCTTCTTCCAAAAATCCGCAGCCAACTGCGCGGTCTCGGGCTGTAAGGGCATCGCTGTGGAAGGCCAAGTGTTTATGTACAGCTTGCCAAATCCGGCGCCGCCGGGATAGCCGGCATCCGCCAGGAGTTGGCGGGCCTTGTTTGGATCGAAGGGCCGAGGATCCAACTCAGGGGTATAGCCGATGGTGCTGGGAGTGATGTTGTACCACCCCTTGGTCTGGAAAATACTGGGGCCTCCGTAGAGTTTGTCCCGTATCACCTCCTTGTTGATGGCGTAATCCAGGGCCTGGCGGACCCGCTTGTCATGGCAGGGATACTTGGGATCCCAGCACCCACGCTGCCTGGCCTCCACAACCAGACCCTCTTGGCCAAGCAATATACGGCCGCCCCCGGCCTCCACCTGCTTCTGCGTCGCCATGCTGGCTGGGACAATATCGGCCTGCCCGGCCCGCAGAGCCGCCACTCTGGTGGACTCCTCTGGCGCCAGGATCAGGTCCAAAAACTTGAAGTTCACCCTTTTATCTTCGGGGAACCCGTTCTTAGGCTGGTAATAGTAATCGTCAAAGCGCTCGAAAGTCATAGAGTAGGCCTGGACAAACTTCACCAGCTTCAGAGGCCCAGCGCCAATGGGGTTTCTTTGATAGGCTGCCTCCGCCTCGGCATCATACAGCGCGGCTCTCTTAGGCATGACATGTAACGTGTAGTTCCCTGCCTCAGAAGCGGAAAGCGCCAGCTCTGTAAAGGGCACCTTGGAGGTCAAACTTACTTGGTCCGGCCCGCTCATTTCTATCTTTGCCATCCCACGCGATAGCCTTAGCGGAGTGGTGTGGAGAACATACTCAAAGGCCTGGGGGCCCGCGGTATGCTGAAGGGTCCAGAGCACGTCCTCCGTCGTCAGCTCCGACCCGTCATGCCACTTCACCCCCTTTCTAATGGTAAACGTCCAGGTCAGGCCATCAGGGGAAAGTCCCCACTTGCTGGCTATACCAGGCACCATCTCTCTTTTCTCGTTGGTGGAGATGAGAAACCCGTGAAGAACTATCCGATAGTAACGCGCTCCCGGCTGCCCGTTCGAGAAAGCGTTGTTAAACCGCTCGTTGGCGAAATCGCCCACCATGATGGTCAGCTTGCCGGGATTCACCGCGACTGCGGGTTTAGCGGCTGGCGCTGGTGTTGCGGTGGCCACGGCTGCAGGTGCACCTGATTGAACAGCGGTGGGTTGGGGTGCGCTGGTTGGTGCTGGGGTGGCCGTGGCTGCGGCTCCGCACGCCACCGCCAAGAGCAACAGCAGCACGATTCCCGTGCCCAAAACCTGGGATGACTTTAGTCCCAATCTCAAGTTTTGCATGATCTACCCTCCTCTCCCAAAACGAGAGTGCTTAACCGAAAGACCAGGTGCTCAATCTTACTTGAGGGTTATGGTGTGCAGGGCCGAGGGATAGCCCGATAGAGGCTGAGGCTGCCACCGCACGACACGTGGCCCCACCGCCCAGGGGATGTTGGCATATCCCACGCCAATTAGATGGCTTTCATCCCTGAGGCGCAGAAGCATTTTCTTAGTGGCTTCCGCGCGCTTGTTTGCGTCCAGTATCTGAAAGGTTTCCTGCACCAGGCGGAAGAGCTCCGGGTCCTCGTGCAGTCGGGTGAGGCCCTTGGGGTCGCCGAACCTATTGGTTATCACAATCGTAGGGTCTACCTGGGTTTCGTTGTCCTTCCACAGGATCTGGCCGTTTAGCTCTCCCGACCTCACCTGTCTGTTTAACGCGGAGGCATCCCCCACTCTTACTTCTACGTCCAGCCCCAACTCCCTCCTCCAGAACTCGGCGGCAAGTTGCGCCGCTTCGACCTGCAGGGGCATCGCCGTGGAGGGATTGGTGTTCACGGTCAGCTTGCCAAATCCATTGCCGCCGGGATATCCGGCATCGGCCAGAAGTTGACGGGCTTTGGCAACATCCTGGGGCCAGGGGTCCAGCTCCGGGGTGTATCCAATCGTGCTGGGGGTGACGGAAAACCAGCCCTTCACCTGGAACACCTCGGGTCCGCCATAGAGTTTGTCCCGGATCAGATTCTTGTCGATGGCGTATTGCAGGGCTTGACGGACCCGCTTGTCGTGACACGGATACTTAGATTCCCAGCACCCGAGCAGCCTGGCCTCCACCACCACACTTTCTTGGCCAAACACCAGGCGCCCGCCGCCGGCCTCTACCTGCTTCCTGGTCTGCAGGCTGGCAGGGACGATATCGGCCTCCCCCGCCCGTACCGCCGCTACTCTGGTAGCCTCCTCCGGCACTAAAAACAGGTCCAACAACTGGAAGTTCACTCTCTTATCTTCAGGGAAACCGTTCTTGGTCTGGTAGTAGAAATCGTCAAAGCGCTCGAACTGCATCACCGACTGCTTGACATGCTTTACCAGCCTCACGGGCCCGGCGGCGATGGGATTGCGATCGTAAGCCGCTTCCGCCTCGACGTCGTGCAGCTTGGCCATCTTGGGCATGACAGGGTACCAGACGTCTCCAGCCTCAGAAACAAGGACAGCGAAGTCCGTACGGTGCTTCGTGGTAGTCAAGCTTACTCTGTCCGGCCCGGTCAGCTCTATCCTATCCATCATTCGAGATACCGTTGCCGCTGTACTGGCTCCGGCGTTGTACTCAATGGCTTGGGGGCCAAAGTAATGCTGGAGGGTCCAGAGCGCGTCATCCAGGGTTATGTCCGACCCATCATGGAATTTGAGCCCCTTCCTGATGGTAAAGTTCCAGGTCAGTCCATCGGGGGAGAGCCCCCACTGGCTGGCTATACCTGGCACCATCTCCTTTCTCTCATTGGCGGATATGAGAAACCCGTGCATAATTCGGCCATAGTTACGGCCTCCCTGTCCCCCAGTGGCGAAAAGTGTGTCGAACCGCTCGGGACCGAAGTCCCCCACCATGATGGTCAGCTTGCCGGGATTGACCGCTGGAGACGCCGGGATTGCCGTGGGGAGCGGCATGGCTGTGGGAGTGGCGCTGGCGCCCGTAGCAGGCGCCGGTGCTGTGGTGGCAAGGGGGGCCGGGGTGGCAGTAGAGGCGGCGCCGCACCCGACCACCACCAGCAGTAGGGCCATCATGAGTGCTGGAGCGACAACTCTGGAGCACGTGGCCCACAGGCATCCGCGGAAGTGTCTCATAGCCTTCTCCTGTTCCCGGTATGCTTGGACTCTGTGGATAACGAGGTCCAGGGGACTATATCCGCGACGCTGACCGGTAAGGGCTCTGCTCCTCTCCAAAGCTGGTGCCAGCGTTGAGAATGCGGGGAAAAGGGGTGCACAGGCAAGAGCCGGAGCGCATTCCGATGCTACCAGTGCAGCGTTATCGTGTCAATCAGAAGAAAGCGCCGATACAAGCACGCCTTTCGTAGCAACGCTAGGCTCAGGTGGGCAATTCACCACCCGATTATGGCGGCTCGTAGGTATGGGGTAGATTCCTATTTGGGCTGGGCAGGCCGGCTTCCGCCAGGATGTTCCGTACCTAGAACGGGTTAGGAAAAGCCCCTCCCGCTCTGCCAGCAACTCCGTCAGGTGGGTGTAATTGAATCCGGAGTACCTGGTGCTAGCCAGGGGGATCACTTGCTGCCGGGTCTCCTGACTAATGGCGTTGGCCGGCCGTCGTCCCCGGTTGCCATGGGCTAGGGCGGCAGCACCCTCCTCCCGGTACGTCGCTAACATTCGCCAGGTGTGGCGTTCACTCAGCCCCAGAATCTGGGCCGCCTCTGGTGTAGTCATCTCATGCCCCACCACTTGGTTCAACACCTGCAGCCGTGCTTGCTCTCGTTGGGTCAATGTCAGTCCTCTCATAGGCTGACATTTTCCCTTGACCGTTGGTTACTGACAGAATCGTATGCTTATAACACGGTATTGGGGGGCGCCAAAAAGGCAGGGCCACTGATAGGTATAGTCGGCGGCCAGTTCCCCAGGGATTAGGTTTAGGAGCACACAATATGTTACCAATTCACCCCGATGGTGAAGGGACCACATTCATGGGAGACATATTCAGGGCCTGCTCACTCAGAGTCCGAACACCCTCCCAATCGCCCAAGTGACCGGACAGCGATATCCTGACCCGGAAGGCTTGCTCCCGTCGGGAGCGGTCACGCAGCTTTGCCGCCAGTTCCAGAACTGCTGAGGCGTGTGGTTGCGCTTTGACGCTCTCGCCCACCAACTCCAGGGCACGTGCCAACACTAGATGAGCCAATTGGACAGCCGACTGCTCCTCCAACCCTTGGGCTATTTCGACAGCTTGTTCCGCCCTACTTATGGCCTCTGACATATGGAGTTGAAACATCTCCACATCAGCCGAGTCGGCCAGAGTCCGAACCTCTAGGGACCGGTCCTGGTTCCGCTGGGCTATGACCAAAGAGCGTGCGAACGCCTCCTGGGCGCTATCATAGTTATTGTCCAGGCGCCCCAACTCCCTGCCGTAGGTAGAGAGCAGACGGCCTGCAGAGAGGGAGTCGGGAGGAACGAGTTTCAAGGCTCGGGGAACAAACGGAGCAACTCCAGTGCGCCCTATGGTTGTGGAAGGCAACGGGTATTCTGCAACAGCTACGGCCTGGTTCACGTCTCCTATAGACTCGTAGAAGTCGAAGGCCCGGCTCAATATGTCCACCCCTTCCTGCGACTGTCGCCGTTCCAGAGTGACTAGATGTGCCCGCCCCAGCCCAAACAGCAGCGCCGCTTCTTCCCCATCCTTGGCAGGCTCAGTTCCTTCCAGGGGCGCACCCTTGGCCGTCAGGCCCCGCTGGAAGTGGGCCAGGGCCTCCTCCCAAGCGTAACTAGACAGGGCCTTCTCCCCGGCAAGCAGGGAGTACTTCACCAGCTTCTCGGCGCCCAGCACCGACTCGGCCTCGGCGAAGTGGCGGGCCAGCTCCGCGGCGTGGGCCTCGGCGGTGTTACCGTATAGCGTCTCCAGGGCCTGGGCGATGCGGGCGTGGAGGCGCACCTTGCGGGTGGTGGACAGCTCCCCGGCCAGGGTCTCCTGGATCAGGGCGTGGCTGAACTGGTAGCGCCCCACTGACCGGGGCAGCTCCTCGATGACCCGCGCCGCCAGCGCCTCCTCCAGCACCTCCAGCAGCCGGTCCTCGGTGGTATCCTCAATCAGTGGCTTGAGCTGCGCCAGGGAGAACTCCCGGCCAAGGACTGCGGCGGTGGTCAAGGTCTGGTTGCAGCGCTGGGACAGACGGTTCAGCCGCCGTCCGATGACTTCCCGCACTCCTTCGGGGATGCGCACTTCCCAGGCGCCGGAAATCCCCCCAACCCCCGTGGACGAAATCCCCCCTGGCCCCCCTTTATCAAAGGGGGGAATCCGGTCAAGCCTCCCTTTCGCAAAGGGGGGTTGGGGGGATTTCGTCCCTGTCCCGACGAGGCCCCCCTCCTGCACCAGCAGGCGCACCACCTCGGTGACAAACAGGGGGTTGCCCTCGGTGTGGGCGTACACCGCCTGGGCCAGACCCGCCGGAGGCGCCGCGCCGGTAGTCACCTCGATGAACCGGGCCACGTCCTCCTGGCTGAGGCCCCGCAGCAACACCCGCTGGAACAGCCGCTCCCTGGTCAGGTCCCCCAGGGTCTCCGCCAGGGGGTGCTGGCGGGACAGCTCCACGTCCCGGTAAGTCCCCAGCAGCAGCACCCGCCCGCTGCCCAGCTGCACCTGGCGGATGAGGCGGGCAGGGTTGAGCAGGAGAGAAAAGAGACCGAGCAAAGGTTGAAGCGCCTGGGCCAGGTGTACCTGGACGGGCTGTTGGAACAAGA
>VGZV01000081.1 GCA_016872385.1 SAR202 cluster bacterium
TGGCAAGCAGCCCCTGCGGGTGGTGATGGACAGCCGTGGCCGGACTCCCGCCCAGGCCAAAATGCTGCGGGAACCTGGCACGACCCTTATTTTTGCTTCCAACGCAGCGTCCCAGGCTCAGGTAGAGGCCTTGCGTACCGCAGGTGCGGAAGTAATAGTGGTTCCAGGTGATGCAACGGGCCGCGTTGACCCAGCATCAGTCTTCCAGGAACTGGGTAAACGCGGCATAGTCAACTTGCTGGTGGAAGGCGGCGGCACTTTGCTGGGTTCGCTGTTCGACGCTGGCCTGGTGGACAAGGTGTTTGCCTTTATTGCGCCGGTGATAATTGGGGGCAGGGAAGCAGCCTCCCCGGTGGAAGGCTGTGGAGTAGCCCGGATGGCCGAGGCGTGGCGCATGGCCAGCGCCCGGATGCAGCAGGTGGGCGCAGACTGGCTGGTGGTTGGCTACCCCCGGGCAGGCCGCTGAGATGTTTACTGGAATTGTTGAAGAAATGGGCCGGGTATCCCGCCTGGAGGGAAACCGGCTGACCGTGGCCGCCCGGACCGCCCTGGAGGGCGTTAAACTGGGCGACAGCATTGCGATCAATGGGGCCTGCTTGACCGTGGTGACGCTGACCGGCGGCGAGTTTTCCGTTGACCTGGCCCCAGAAACCCTGCGCCGCACCTCTTTGGGGGAGCTTGAGGCTGGCGACGGAGTGAATCTGGAGCGGGCGGTGGCCGTGGGCGACCGGCTGGGCGGGCACATTGTCCAGGGCCACGTGGACGGCTATGGCCGGGTTACATCCTGGAGGCCTGAGGGAGACTGCTTCATCCTGCGGATTACCTGCCCCAAGCGGCTGATGCCGTACATTGTGGAAAAAGGCTTTGTGGCCGTTGACGGCATCAGTCTCACGGTAGTTAAAAAGGGGCCTTCATCCTTTACCATCTCTGTGATACCATACACCCTCAGCCACACTAACCTGCAATACAAGGCTGCGGGCCGCCGGGTGAACCTGGAAACTGACATTCTGGCCAAATACGTGGAAAGCCTTTGCCAGCGGTGACCGGCTGGTCACCAACTTTGGGAGGATGGCGCTGAAATATGTCTTTGTGCAGCCTGGACGAAGCCCTAGAGGATCTGCGAGCGGGCAAGTGCCTGATTGTGGTGGACGACGAAAACCGGGAGAACGAGGGCGACCTGGTAATGCCCGCGGAGAAGGTCACACCGCAGGCGGTCAATTTCATGGTGACCCATGCCCGCGGCCTGCTTTGCATGTCCGTCCTGGGGGAGCGCCTGGATGAGTTGGATATCCCGCTGATGGTGCTTCAGAACGGCGGCAACCGCAACCACACCGCTTTTACAGTATCTGTTGACTACAATGTGGGCACTACCACGGGCATCTCCGCTGCCGACCGGGCTGCCACCGTGCACGCCATGATTGACTCGGATACCAAGCCCGCCCAGTTGCGGCGGCCAGGGCACCTGTTCCCGCTGCGCTACCATCCGGGCGGCGTGCTGGTGCGTGCCGGGCATACTGAAGCAGTGGTTGACTTGTGCCGGCTGGCCGGGATGTACCCCGCTGGTGTGCTGTGCGAAATCATGAAGGAAGACGGTTCCATGGCCCGTATGGGCGACCTGGAAGGGTTTGCCCAGCGGCATGGCCTTAAAATCCTGAGCATCGCCCAGGTTATAGCCCACCGGCGCCGCCACGAAAAGCTGATTGAGCGGGTGGCGGAGGCCCGCCTGCCCACCAAGTACGGCGAGTTCCGCGCTGTGGCCTATCGGAGCGCGGTGGACCCTGGCGAGCACATCGCTTTGACCGTGGGCCGATGGGAGCCGGACCAGCCTGTTTTGACCCGCATCCACAGCGAGTGTCTGACCGGCGACGTTTTTGGCAGCCTGCGCTGCGACTGCGGCGACCAGATTGGCGCATCTTTGAACATCATCGGCAAGGAAGGCGCCGGCGTGTTCTTGTACATGCGTCAGGAAGGCCGGGGTATTGGGCTGCACAACAAAATTAAGGCTTACTCATTACAAGACACGGGGCTGGATACCATCCAGGCCAACGAAAGCCTGGGCTTTGACCCGGACCTGCGGAATTATGGTGTGGGCGCACAGATTTTGCTGGACCTGGGGGTAAAAAAGCTGCGGCTGATGACCAACAACCCCCGCAAGCTGGTGGGACTGGCGGGTTTCGACCTGGAGATTGTGGAGCGGGTGTCCATTGAAGCCCCTCCCAATGCCGAAAACCAGTTCTACCTGACCACCAAACGGGACCGCATGGGGCACATCCTGGGGTCTTGCTCCTGATCGGCCAATAGAGGGCCTTCACCTGTACCCCTTTACTCCGAGAAGGGCTTGGCGACGTGTGAGCGCTTCGGCGGGCCGCTCATGGTGAGTCCGTCGGTTCATGAAAAGCCCACAGTTTTCGTGTTGTCTCCAACATTGGCCAGGCGTATACTCCGGGCGCGGCCAACCAAGACTGGCCACAAAAAGATTGGCACATAGAAAGTTGGGAGACTCATGGCTGCCATAGACGATGTACGGAATGCTTCCAAGCAATTTTACGCGGCATTAAACAGCATGGCCAACGGAGACGCCAAGCCCATGTCAGACATTTGGGCGCACAGCAGGGACGTCACCACCATGCATCCCATTGGAGGCCGCCAGGTTGGCTGGGATCAGGTCAGGGGGCCGTGGGAAGAGGTGGCGAAGTTAGCCTCTAAGGGAAAGATAGCGCTTAACGACCAACTCATTCAAGTTTCCGGCACCCTGGCCTACAAAACTGGCAACGAGTCAGGACAGTTCACTTTCGCTGGCCATCAGGTTTCCATCGGGCACCGGGTTACCAATGTTTACCGGCAGGACGCTGGCAAGTGGAAAATAGTGCACCACCACACCGACATTTCTCCCGCCATGCTGGATATCCTTAGAGAGGTGCAGTCAAAGCCTTAGCGGGGCCGCGGTATAACCTGCACAGCGCGGAATTATCCGAGTCAGGTGATGGTTGAGCAGGGGTGCACGACAGTGCGCCCCTGCCGCTTTTTGTACAATCCTCTTAAGCTGGCCCGCCCAGCTTTGACAACAGGAACGCCTCAATAAAGCCGTTTAGATCTCCGGTAAGCACTGCCTCCGGGTTGGTGCTTTGGTGGTCGGTGCGGTGGTCCTTGACCAGTTTGTAGGGGTGCAGCACATAGCTGCGAATCTGGCTGCCAAATTCCGCGGCCTTACGTTCACCCCGCAGCTTGGCCAGTTCCTGGCTGCGCTCCTCGTTCTGCCGCGCCAGCAGGCGGGCTTGCAGGATGCGCATGGCGTACTCCCGGTTCTGGTGCTGGGAGCGCTCGGTCTGGCAGGTGACGATGATGCCGGTGGGAATGTGGGTCAGCCGCACCGCAGTGCTGACCTTCTGGACGTTTTGTCCGCCGGGGCCGCTGGAACGGAAAAAGTCCATCTTCAGGTCTTCGGGCCGCACCACCACCTCTGACTCGTTTTCAGCCGCGGGCACCACCTCCACCTGGGCAAATGAGGTGTGCCGGGAATGAGCCGGGTCAAAGGGCGAAAGACGGACCAGACGGTGCACGCCCCGCTCGGCGTTAAGGTAACCGTAGGCGTAAGGCCCGCCGATTTCCAAGGTGGCGGAGCGCAGACCGGCTTCCTCACCGTAGGACATGTCCATTATCTGCACCGGGCGGCGGTGGGACTCCCCCCAGCCGACGTACATGCCCAGCAGCATTTCCACCCAGTCCTGGGAGTCGGTGCCGCCCGCGCCAGCATATAGCGATACGATGGCTGGGCGGTCGTCATACGGCCCGGAAAGGGTCAGGTTAATCTCCGCCTGGGCCAATTTCTGCTCCAGCTTTTCGGCTTCTTCCTCAAGCTGGGGCTGCATGGCGTAGTCGCCCGTTTCCAGGCCCAGGTCGGTAAGCTCCAGTAAAGTAGCCGCCTGGGACTTCAAGTCATGCCACAGACTAATGGACTCCTTCAGGCGCACCAACTGCTGCATCTTCTTCTGCGCCTGCTTGGGGTCGTCCCAAAAGCCGGGTGCTGCAGCCTCTTGCTCCAGCTGCGCTGCTTCGGATTCCTTGCTGGCGAGGTCAAAGACGTCCGGATACGGATTCGATTTTCCGGCACAGTCCGGTCAGGGTTTGTTTTAGCTGCTCCATTTCTCCTGGTCCTCGCGGACATTCGCTGGCAAATGTTCCCTTCCCTGGCAACGTGGTATTCAACGTGGTATTCGTGGTATTCAAGGAAGGCAACTTGAATTATATCAGACCTGAACTTGGCGCCATATTTGCCGCCGCTGGCAGTGGCGAGTATCATGGGTTGACTGGCGGGCCGCACTGGTTGTACCGGCCTGGCCTCGAAAGTGTCATTCAGAGGAGTCCCGATGACATCGGGACGACGAAGAATCTAGAAAACTGGGTAATAATCTACGATAGGCGCCATACGACTTGCACTTTAGATCCTTCGTCCCGATGCAATCGGGACTCAGGACGACATTTCAGTCAGGCGCAGGTGTTTTGAGGCAAGGCTGGTTGTTCCTGGAGGTGTTGGTGACTCCCTGGTTCCTGGCGTTGGTGAGCGCCCTGGCCGCGTACTTGCTGGGGTCTATACCCTCGGCATACTTGCTGGTGCGGCTGGTCAAGGGAGTGGACGTGCGGGAAGTGGGCACCAGGAACATGGGCACAGTGAACACCTATTATCAGGTAGGCAAAGCCGGGGCCTTGCTGGTGTTGCTGGCCGATGCAGGCAAGGGTGCGCTGGCGGTGCTGCTGCCGGGCTGGCTGGGCGCTCCAGCCTGGGCGGTGTACCTGGCGGCTCCCCTGGCGGTGGCCGGCCACAACTGGCCGGTGTTCCTGGGGTTCCGGGGCGGCAAAGGCGCAGCCACGGTGCTGGGCGTTTCCCTGGCCCTGCTGCCCGTGCAGACTTTAGTTGCCCTGGCTCCCGCGTTGCTGGTTGGGCTGCTGCTGCGCAACGTCATCATCGGCGCGCTGGCGGCGCTGGCCGCCATCAATGTGCTCACTTGGGCCACAGGCCAGCCGCTGGGTATGATTCTGTTGTTCTGGGGGCTGACCGCTTTGAACATGGGCACCTACACCGCCGCCCGCTGGGGCCAGGTGCGCCAGGCCATTCGCCAGCGGCGGTGGCGCGGGGTGTTCTACGGCCCCAGCCAGCCGCTATAATAAGTGCTCGCCATTGCGGTCAGTGTTGATTACTGACAACTGATAGTTGACAGCTTGAAGGAAGACACCATGCTTGACCACGGAGTCCTGGAGCACGGCAACCCACTGGAGGAGCGGCGGCACCGCATGCGCCACTCGGCGGCCCACGTCATGGCCGACGCGGTGCTGAAGCTGTTCCCCGAGGCCAAAATGGGCATTGGCCCGCCTACCCAGGACGGGTTCTACTACGATTTTGACGTCTCCCGCCCCTTCACTCCTGAGGACCTGGAACGTATTGAGGCGTTGATGCGGGAGACCATCGCCAGCAATCTGCCCTTCCGGCGGGAAGAGATTAGCCGCCAGCAGGCCAGGGCCATGTTTGCCCGGCAAGACTACAAGCTGGAAATTATGGAGGGCATCGCCGAGGACACCGCCCTCAGCATCTACCGGCATGGGGAGTTCATGGACCTGTGCCAGGGTCCCCATGTGTCCAGCACGGGGGAAATCCCGGCGGTGAAGCTGCTCAGCGTGGCCGGGGCATACTGGCGGGGCGACGAGCATCGCCCCATGCTCCAGCGCATCTACGGCACCGCCTTCGAGACCCAGGAAGCCCTGGACGAGCACCTGGCGAAACTGGCCGAGGCCGAGCGCCGGGACCACCGCGCTCTGGGCCGCCAGCTTGGCCTGTTCAGCGTCCACGACGAAATCGGGCCGGGGTTGATTGTGTGGCACCCCAAGGGCGCCCTGGTGCGCTCCCGCATTGAGGACTACTGGCGCCAGATTCACCTGCGCCGGGGCTACAACCTGGTCTATTCGCCCCACATTGGGCGGGCGCAGCTTTGGCAGACCAGCGGGCACCTGGGCTTTTACCGGGATAGCATGTATGCGCCCCTGGAGGTGGACGAGCAGGAGTACTTCCTCAAGCCCATGAACTGCCCCTTCCACATCATGATTTACCGCTCGGCGCTGCGCAGCTACCGGGAGCTGCCCCTGCGCTTGGGCGAGCTGGGCACGGTGTACCGCTACGAACGCAGCGGCGTGCTCCACGGCTTGATGCGTGTGCGGGGCTTCACCCAGGACGACGCCCACATCTTCTGCCGCCCCGACCAGGTGGAGGCCGAGGTGGGCGGCGTGCTGGACCTGACCTTTGAGCTGCTGCGGGCCTTTGGCTTCAGCGACTACTCCATCAACCTGTCCACCCGCCCGGAGAAGTACGTGGGCGACAATGATATGTGGGGCTTCGCCACCGAGTCGCTGCGCAAGGCCCTGGTGGGCCGCAACCTGCCCTACGAGGTGGACGAAGGCGGCGGGGCATTTTACGGCCCCAAGATTGACATAAAAATCAAGGACGCCCTGGGGCGGGCCTGGCAGTGCACCACGGTGCAGTTCGACTTCAACCTGCCGGAGCGGTTTGACCTGACCTTCCAGGACCAGAACGGGGGCCGCAGCCGCCCCTACATGGTGCACCGGGCCATTCTTGGCTCCCTGGAGCGGTTCCTGGGGGTGCTGATTGAGCACTACGCCGGGGCCTTCCCCCCGTGGCTGGCTCCCGTGCAGGCGGTGGTCATCCCCATCGCCGACCGGCACCTGGAGTACGCCGCCTCAGTGCAGGCGCGGCTGCAAGGGGCGGGCCTGCGGGCCGAGGTGGACGACCGGGGCGAGCGCATGAACCAGAAGATCCGCCAGGCCCAGCTCCAGAAAGTCCCCTATATGCTAGTGGTAGGCGATAAAGAGGTGCAGGACAGCGCGGTCTCCGTGCGCCTGCGGGAAGGGGAGAACCTGGGGCCCATGCCCCTGGACGCGCTGGTGGAGCGGATGCGGGGGGAGGCGGGGGAAACGAAATGAAAGCTCTAACCCGCATCACTTTTGACCCAAATGTGATGGGTGACAAGCCCTGTATACGGGGGCTGCGGATCACCGTGGGGACTGTTGTGGGCCTCGTCGCAGAGGGATACTCTACTGCTGATATCCTAAGGGCCTATCCTTATCTTGAAGAAGGAGACATACAAGAAGCTCTAGCTTACGCCGCCTGGCGCGCCGAGGAAATTGAAGTGCCGTTGAGCAGAGGTTGATGGTGCGAGCGTCTGCCTCATTATCCAGCGTGGCTCCTGAGCAGGCTAAAGTGGCGGCGGAGGGCACACTACGGAAAGCAGATTTGCCGGAGGATGATATACTTCATGCAGGGTCAGATATGCTTTTAATGCTGACTTTAGATATGGCCACCGCGTCAAGTAGATAATCCCCATGGTTCTGACCTTCCCCCGTAATTTATACCACGGATAATGCGAGTTCGTGCTGTTGGCGGAAGGTCTCAGGAGCCAGGTAACCCAGAGAGCTATGGGGTCTGGCCAGGTTGTAGTCTTGCCGCCACTCTTCGA
>VGZV01000082.1 GCA_016872385.1 SAR202 cluster bacterium
CAGATAGACCAAGAACTCCAGAGGCTGTGGGACATGGCTGACACTCAGCCCAGCAAGGGACGTTCGGTAACAGTTTCATCTGAGGCAACCAAGTCCCTTCGGTAACAGTTTCTATTGACGCAACACGAAACGGTGTTGCCGTGGAAAGCGTTTCCACTCAGCTGGTGGATGGAGAAAGTGGGCTTGGGGCGGTGGCGGCTGCCCTGCCCAAGGGCTATACTGTTAGCGTTCAAGGCACTGGTAAGACAAATGCAATTCCGTGGGAGCGTTTAATGCCGCTATATTTCTTGCTGGGCACCCTGACCTACGAGGGGCAGCGGATGCTGCACAATAACCCCAACCTGGTCATTGATACGGTGCGCGAGGTCCGCATCCCAGGCGCAACGATTTTGAGCCAGTACGCCGTGCTGGGCAAGTACGACTTCGTCATGCTGGCCGAAGCTGATGATAACGAGGCGGTGGGCCTCCTCTCTCTGGAGATCGGCGTTCGGGCCGGGCTGCACACCGAGACCTTGCCTGCCATTGCCATTGGCATCCATTCGGAAGGTGAGCCGTCAGAGTTCCGGGGAGAAACTGAATTTGCCGAGGCGCCCACAGGAAGCAGCGGTCCGGAAGAATGGCGGCTGCCGCGGCCCGGCTCCCCTGGCGACAGGCCCAATGATTAGGCGTCCCGTACCTAAGGCCATGACCATCGCCGGTTCCGACTCCGGCGGCGGGGCGGGCATCCAGGCCGACCTCAAGACTTTTGCCGCCCTGGGCGTGTACGGCACTTCTGTACTGACGGCCATCACCGCCCAGAACACAGTGGCCGTGACTGCGGTGCATGAAGTGCCCACGGACGTAATCGCCGCCCAGATTGCTGCGGTGCTGGAGGACATTGGCGCCGACGCAGTCAAGACCGGCATGTTGTCCAGCAGCGCCATTGTTGAACTGGTGGCGGAGGAACTGAAAGGCCGTGGCATGCGGCAGTTGGTGGTGGACCCGGTCATGATTGCCAAGAGCGGCGACTCCCTGCTGCGCCAGGAGGCGGTGGAAGCCCTGCGCGCCAAGCTGGTGCCCCTGGCGGCGGTGGTCACGCCCAATATCCCGGAAGCCGAGGTGCTGACGGGCCTGAAAATCCAGACCGACGCTGACATGCACCGGGCGGCCCGCCTGATTACCGGCATGGGCGCGCGGGCCGTGGTGGTCAAGGGCGGCCACCGGCCTTCCCCGGAAGGGCTGGCCGTGGACCTGTACTACGACGGCGCGCGCTTCCAGGAGTTCACTGCTCCGCGCATACCCAGCGCCAACACCCACGGCACCGGCTGCACCTTTGCCTCGGCGGTGGCCGCAGGCTTGGCCAGGGGCATGAGCGTGCTGGAGGCGGTGGCCCAGGCCAAGGAGTACGTCACGGAAGCCATCCGCCGCTCTTTCCCCATTGGCAAGGGCCACGGCCCCCTGAACCACTTCTACAAGCTGTGGGGGTAAAGGGGTAGTGCCCCCATCCCGGCCTTCCCCCTTCAAAATGGGGAAGGGGTGGTTCCTCCCCCTTGATAATGGGGAGGACAGAGGTGGGGGGTTAGCCCGCCCGTTCCTGGCGTGAGTAGATTAGGAGTCGCCATGAAAATCAAACTGACCGCCGTATTTCAGAAGGTGCCCGAAGGTTACATCGGTTTTGTGGAGGAACTGCCGGGGGCCAACACCCAGGGCGATACCCTGGAAGAGGCCAGAGCTAATCTGGAAGAGGCCGTGGCCCTGGCGCTGGAGGCCAACCGGCAACTGGCCGAGGAAAGTCTCCAGGGACAAGAAGTAATCCGGGAGCCAATACCACTTCGCCCAGCATGAGACGCCTTGATCTCATTCGCCACCTGGAGTCCCACGGCTGTCAGATGCTCCGTGACCGTGGCAAGCACACTATTTACGTTAACCGAGTCGCCCTAGCGGCTTCGGCAATTCCCAGGCATCGGGAGATTAACGATTTCTTGGCCGCAAAATCTGCCGCGACCTGAAAGTGCCGGAGCCGTAAGCAGGCTCAGATGTGGCTTCACGAGGTCTCCCGGGGACAGCAGCCTCACCTAGGTCCCCTTTCAACTCAGCCCCATTTATCAGGTATAATTCCCTTACACCACCAGTGCTTCGGCACTTTTTGAGGTACACCGCCCATGTTCCAACCTGTCTCCAGCCGAGTCAGCTTCCCAGAGCTGGACGCCCGCGCCCTTAAGCTCTGGAAAGACCAGGACGTTTTCCACCGCACCGAGTCGGAGCGGCCCGAAGCTCCCCGGTTCATGCTCTTTGAAGGCCCGCCTACGGCCAACGGCAACCCCGGCATCCACCACGTACTGGCCCGGGTGTTCAAGGACGTCATCTGCCGCCACCGCACCATGAAGGGCTACCGCCCCCTGCGCAAGGGCGGCTGGGACACCCACGGCCTGCCCGTGGAGCTGGAGGTGGAGAAGGAGCTGGGTCTGAGCACCAAGCGGGAGATTGAGGAGTACGGCATCGAGGAGTTCAACCGCCGCTGCCGGGACAGCGTGTTCCGCTACGTCAAGGAGTGGGAGACCCTCACCGACCGCATCGGCTTCTGGGTGGACACCGAGCACGCCTACGTCACCCTGGACAACAGCTACATTGAGACGGGCTGGTGGATGCTGAAGCAGCTCTGGGACCGGGGCTTGCTATACCAGGACCTGCGGGGCACGCCTCACTGCCCGCGCTGCGTCACCAGCCTCAGCTCCCATGAGGTGGCCCTGGGCTACCGGGAGGACACGCCGGACCCCTCGGTGTTTGTGAAGTTCCGGGTCGAACTAGATTCTGCGCCAGGGGGCGTTCTGGAGCAGGTGGCCCGAAACGTAGGGGCTAAAACCGATGTGCCTACCTACTTCCTGGCCTGGACTACCACGCCCTGGACCCTGCCCGGCAACACCGCCCTAGCGGTGGACCCTCAGCAGGACTATTCCTTGGTAGAAGTGGACCGCGATGGACAGAAAGAAAGATTGGTCCTGGCAAAAGCCTTAGTAGACAATGTGGTCAGGGAGCCTCATCAGATTCTCGGTAACGTTAAAGGGTTTGACTTGTCCGGCCCTCCTTATCACTATGAGGCTCTCTACCACCCGATGAAATATGGGGTCGAGGTGCGGAGCTTCCAGGGGGGTGGCTCCAATGCACTAATCCCGTCCAGCACTTTCACAACCAGGGTTGTCTCAGCCGATTTTGTCTCTATGGAGGACGGCACTGGTATCATCCACATCGCCCCTGCCTTTGGCGACGAGGACTTGGGCTTAGGTCGGAAGATGGGGTTAGACTTTGTGCAGCCCGTGGACTTGCAGGGCGTCATCACCGGCAGCTACCCCTTCGCGGGCAAGTTTGTCAAAAACGCCGACCCCGCCATCATTGAGGAACTGCGAAGACGGGGCCTGCTGTACTACCGGGAGACTTACAAGCACACTTACCCCTTCTGCTGGCGCTGCGACACGCCCCTGCTCTACTACGCCAAGTCCTCCTGGTACATCCGCACCACCGCGGTCAAAGACCAGTTGGTCAGCGGCAACCAGGCCATCAACTGGTATCCAGACTACATCCAGGTGGGGCGCTTCGGCGAGTGGCTGCGCAACAACGTGGACTGGGCCATCTCCCGGGAGCGGTACTGGGGCACGCCCATCCCCATCTGGCGTTGCCAATCCTGCCGCCGCACCGACTGCATCGGCAGCGTGGCGGAGTTGCGGGAGCGGGTGTCGCCGGGGCAGCGGGGCCAGGTCAACGGCCTGGACCTGCACCGTCCTTACGTGGATGAAGTGCTGCTGCGCTGCTCTGACCAAGGCTGCCCTGGGCCCATGCGCCGCATCCCGGAGGTCATGGACGCCTGGTTCGATTCGGGGGCCATGCCCTACGCCCAGTGGCACTATCCCTTCGAGAACAAATCTATCACTGAGGATGGCCGCTTCCCCGCCGACTACATCTGCGAGGCGGTGGACCAGACTCGCGGCTGGTTCTACAGCCTGCACGCCCTGTCCACCCTGCTCTTCGGGCAGCCCTCCTACCGCAACGTCATCTGCCTGGGACTAATCCTGGACGAGCGGGGCCGCAAGATGAGCAAACGGGTGGGCAACGTGGTGGAACCCATGAGCGTGCTCAACGCCCACGGCGCCGATGCCCTGCGCTGGTACTTGTTCACCGCATCCCAGCCTGGGGAGCCGCGGCGCTTCTCCGCGCGCCTGGTGCAGGAGACCCTGCGGCGCGTTATGCTGACCCTGTGGAACGTATATTCCTTCTTCACCAGCTACGCCAGCATTGACCAGTTCCACCCCAATCAGATTCCAGAAGGCTGGAAGCCGGAAAACGAGCTGGACCGCTGGATTCTCTCGGAACTGAACGTGCTCATCGCCCAGGTAGACGACTACCTGGAGCGCTATAATCCTACCGATGCGGGCCGCCGGATGCAGGAGTTCATTGACCAGCTCTCCAACTGGTACGTGCGCCGCAGCCGCCGCCGCTTCTGGAAGCCAGGCTTGGGCGGCGCTGAAGGAAGCCAGACTGATGCCGACAAGCTGTCGGCCTACGCCACCCTCTACACCTGCCTGGAGACCCTGGCGCGGCTCATGGCTCCCCTGGCGCCTTTTGTCGCTGAGGAGATGTACCAGAACCTGGTGCGCTCGGTGGATAGCAGCGCGCCGGACAGCGTGCACCTGGCCCAGTACCCGGCGGCGGACCAGGCGCTGGTGGACCAGCCTTTAATGGAAGCCACCCGCCTGGCCATGCGCATCGCCAGCATGGGCCGCGCCGCCAGGGCCAGGGCAGGATTGAAGGTGCGCCAACCCCTGGCCGACATGGTGATTCACACCCGCAACGCGGCAGAACGCCAGTATGTGGCCCAGGTGGAAAGCCAGTTCCTGGACGAGTTGAACGTCAAGACCTACACCGTGGCGGACGACACGTCACAGGTGTACCGCAAGGCTGTGGCGCAGGCGGGCAGCCCCCAGGCCGAGACCATTGTGGCGGTGGACGGCTACTCCGTTGCTATGGAGGCGGGCTACCTGGTGGCGATGAACGGCAACCTCACCGACGACCTGCGGGACGAAGGGCTGGCCCGGGAGCTGGTGCACCGCATCCAGAACCTGCGCAAGGATGCGGGGTTTGAGATTACCGACCGCATCGTCACCTACTATCAGGGGCCGCAGGACGTGGACCGGGTCATGCGCCGCCACACCGAGTACGTGCAGCAGGAGACCCTTAGCGAGGAGCTGGTCTCCGGCGCGCCCGAAGCTGGGGCCAAGGCCGAGTCCCAGCAGGTGGAGGGCATGGACGTGACGCTGGCGGTGAAGCGGGCGTAGAGGTGATGCCATGGCTAGAAAAAACATGTGTCACGCAAGGAAAAGCAAGAAGTTCAGCATCCCCAGGTAGAGCAACACCCGGTTGACTTACCTGGGCAATGGCGGATAGAGAACCAGGAGGTTTTCCAATACCTGGATGAGGGCCGCTCAGTAAGAGAAATTGCTTCGCTGGTGGGCCGGAGTGAACGACAGGTCAAGGCAGTGAAAAAACAGCTAGACGACTTGCATACTGCTCGCTTGTCCTTGCAAGACATCTTGAATTTGCTCACGTATCTTCCGCACCCGAGGGTAGAGCGCCCACCCGAGGTGCGAGAAGCATTCAACCGGTTCTTACGGGAGATTGGAGAAGAACCGCCCAATGAATCAACACCTATGATGCCAGATGCGTCATCTGAGCACGACAAATATATTTACGGATAGTGTTCTCACCGTATGGCGAGACAAACATTTGTGGACACTAGTTTCTGGGTTGCCCTGATTCATTCCCGCGATCAGTTTCACAGCCAAGCACCTAGCACCTGGGAGCGTGCTGGGATACAGGACTGGCCCATCATAACCACCAACTGGACCCTTTACGAGACGATCACGCTGCTAAATTGTAGCTACTGTAGGCACGATATGGCGATTCAGGCCTTGGATTTTGTTTCCCGGCTATCAGAAATCGTCCATATTGAGGCGTCTCAAATAGAAGGTCGAACTTTGGAAATCTTTCAGAACCATCCTGACCTGCGCTGGAGCGTGGTGGACTGTGCTAACTTCGCTTGCATCGAACTCCGCCAATGCGAATTTGCCTTGTCCTATGACCGTAATTTCCAGCAGGCCCACAGCGAATTCGGTTTCCGGCTGCTAGCCCCCTAACATTTATGCCTGAACTGCCTGAAGTAGAAAACACCCGCCGCTACCTGACGCAAATCGGGCTGGCGGGCCGCGCCTTCACCGGCGTTAACATAAGCTGGAACAACACCCTCAAAAAGCCTTCGCTCAAGGAGTTCCAGCAGAAGCTCCCCGGCCGCCAAGTGCAGGACATCCAGCGCCGGGGGAAATACCTGCTGCTGCCCCTGGACTCCGGCGAGACTTTTATCCTGCACCTGGGCATGGCTGGGCGGCTGAGGGTGCATCCGGCTGAGCAGGCCGCGCCGCCCCACCTGCGCCACACCTTTCCCCTGGACGACGGGCGGGAACTGCGCTTCCTGGATGGCCGCAAGTTCGGCAAGCTTTGGCTGGTGGCCGACCCCCAGGAGGCGCTGCCGGTCATGGGGCCGGAACCCCTGGAGCGGGGTTTTAGCGCGGAAGACCTGGCCCTGGGCCTGGCGGGCCGGGAAGCGCCCATCAAGGCCTTATTGCTGGAGCAGTGGCTGGTGGCCGGCGTGGGCAACCTCTACGCCGATGAATCCTTGTTTCTGGCGGGCATCCACCCCCTGCGTTCCGGGGCAAGCCTGGCTGGCGAGGAATTAGCCCGGCTGCGGGATGCCATTGTGGCGGCCCTGTCCAGCGCCCTGGCCCAGTACGACCGTTCCCGCGCCGAGCAGTGGCCGGACCCGCCGCCCGCCCTGGAGACCTGGACCGTACCCAGGGATAAGGATACGCCCTGCCCGCGCTGCGGCGGCGCGGCCACCTCCATAACTGTGCGCGCCCGCACCACCTGGTACTGCCCTACCTGCCAGCCGGCTTGAAAATCTACTGCACCAGTACTTCTGACTCCTGGCGGCTTCTCAGTTTGCCCTGGCAGGAAGTAGGAAGTTCGTTTGTCACACCGGCTTTCGCCGGTGTCCAGAAGCAATTACGGCAAGAATGTGCTGCTGGATTCCGGCTGAAGCCGAATCAACGACGGCCAAGCTGCCACACTCGCTTCCCACCCAGGGTCTTTCGATTCTCGGCCCGCTCGTAGGGGCGCACCTGCGTGTGCGCCCTGGACAAGTGCATCAGCCGCAGGCAGACACATAGGTCTGCCCCCTGCATTTGGAGACAATCGAAAGACCCTGGCATCCCACGGTCGTTTCGTGTTGCGTCAATAGAAACTGTTACCGAAGGGACTTGGTTGCCTCAGATGAAACTGTTACCGAACGTCCCTTGCTGGGCTGAGTGTCAGCCATGTCCCACAGCCTCTGGAGTTCTTGGTCTATCTG
>VGZV01000083.1 GCA_016872385.1 SAR202 cluster bacterium
TCAGGTACTTGCGCCGTTCATCCACGGTCATCTTCTCTTCACTCGCCATGATTCCCTCGGTAACATTTCTAGCTGAGGGAACCATACCCCTTTGGGTAACATTTTAGGTGAGTGAATACGGCGCCATGAAGAATAAGTATTTCCAGTATATACTGATACGCTTTGCATTGGTTCCGGCCTGCTGAGGTTGTGGAAAGCAGGAATCTGGACGAAAATACCATGATTGACTTGGACAGGGATGGCGATATTTGTGGCATTACTATTGAACACGCCCGCCAGCGCGCCGAAATCCCTCGTTTTTCTTTTGAACAGATGCCAGCGTGAACCAGTGATGAGATTCCTGCGTTACTGCTGGCTCTTTCTCTTCATCCTGGCCTGCGCCCCGGCAGCGCCCGCGGCCACGCCCACGCCGCTGCCCGGCGGGCCGGACGTGGGAGTAATCATCATCACCACGGATTTGGCCGTGGGGAACCACCGTGTGGTGTTTGGCCTGGTGGACCGGGATGGGTTTCCAGTGCGGCCCCCGCCAGCCGCCGAAGGGCAATCGCCCCAGGCCCAGGTGCGCGCCCTGCTTTTGTCCCAGGGACAGCCTGCCGGGGAGGTGCGCGCCACCGCTACGGCCCAGTTCATGCGCTGGCCGGCAGGCGAACAGGGAATCTACACCATGCGCCTTGATCTGGACCGGGCGGGCTTCTGGCAGTTGGAGGTCACCGCTCTGCGGGCTGACGGCTCGCAAGTGGTGGCCAGCGGCGCGTTTCAGGTGAAGCCAAAGACCGACGCCCCAGCGGCGGGAGACCCCGCGCCCCGCAGCAAGACCCCCACTGCCGCCCAGGTGGCGGAGCTGGCGACCATCACCAGCGCCAACCCGCCGGACCCGGACCTGTACCGCCTTTCCATTGACCAGGCTCTGGACGCAGGCAAACCCCTGGTGGTGTCCTTCGCTAGCCCGGCCTTCTGCGTCAGCGCCACCTGCGGGCCCCAGGTGCAGATAATCTCCCAGCTAAAGGAAAAATACCGCGACCAGGCCAACTTCATCCACATAGAGGTCTTTCAAGACCCCCACCTGCTCAAGGGCGGGAGGCTGGAAGGCAAGCCGGTGCCGTCAGTGTTGGAGTGGCGGCTGCCTTCTGAACCCTGGACTTTTGTCATAGACCGCAACGGAATAGTCCAGGACCGCTTTGAGCAGTTCACCAACTTCGAGGAACTGGAAGCTGCGCTGAAGCGCGTGTTGTGACGCGGCCCTCGGTCAGTCAGCGGCGTTGATGCGCTTCTCCTCGTCCTGCTGGGGCCAGTCCGGGCCAAACCCGGCTTTGCCACAGGTGGTGCAGACGTAATCGCCGGTGTCGGAGCTCAAGTAGTATTCCTTGTCCAGGTTGGGGTGGGTACAGGGCGGGTTCCCTCTGGCCGCCCAGCGGCGGCGTAGCCGTTCAGCCCTTGCCAGTTGCATGGCGCAAAAACTCCCTGGGAGACACCCAGGGCAGTTTTCGGCGCAGACTGGCCCGCCTCGCTGGGAGGCCTGGGGCAGGCAACGCTGGTCTATATTCCGGGCCTGGTCTTTAAAGACCCTCCCGTCAGTCTTGTCCGGCAGGCGCTGTTACTTTTTTAGAGTTGGGGCTTCTCCCTTGCTCCAGGTGTCCGGCCCGCAGGTCCGCGGGCCCCCTTCCATCTCCCCGGCTTCCTGGATACAGTTACGGCAAAGCCATACATTGGTGGCCGGGGCAATCTGGTGCATCTGCACTCCAGGGTTGGTACACCCAAATGTTTCGCACTTTTTCACAGCCCGCCTCCAGGTTTCTGCGTTGCGGCTGCGCCACTACCCTGGCATGCCCTTCGTTAATGTTCATTCAATTCTGCGGAATCAGCGTCTTATCAAATAGGGTAGTGGCACCTGGGGTGGCTGCACCCAGCCCTGCGGGTCAATCGGCGATGTTTTCCGCCACCAGGCGGCCTTGTTCCTGGCGGTAGGTGACCAACACCGGCTCTCCAAAGGCCTGATGCTGCCGCAGGTGGGAGGGAGTGAACCCAGCGAACCCGGCGGTGGTAAAGGTCCATTCGCGGCCCTGAGAGTCCCGCAGGCGCAGCAACTCCACCTCGGTGAGACTGCGCTCCTGCACCTCCAACACCATCCCGCGGACTTGAAGCGTGGCTGGCTGGCTGGTGGGCGTGTCAGGGACCGGAACGGGTGTGGCGGCACGGCCTCCGCAGGACACCAGCAGAGACATCAATAAGGCCAGGATGGACAAGCACGTCAACAACCGGAGCATCTAAAGCTCTCTGGTGATGGATGGACCTTCATCGTAGATGGAAACTGGAGTACACAACCAGGCAAAGGAATAGTGTAGCAATTAGCCGTTCGTCTTTCCGGCGAAAGCCGGAACCTAGGAGGATCCCTAAATCATGTAACTATCTGGGCACCCCGACAAGTCGGGGTGCGACGAGTTTAGGCTTGGGGCAAACTGATACACTACCTGCATAAGGAGAGGCTGCCAATACAGTTTGGTTAATTGAATCTGAATACCTTCACCGCCACCAGCGCGGTGCCCGCAACCCACCCCGTTAACATGGCCAACTGGGGCCAGGTTGACCAAAGGGGCGCTCCCTGGAGGGCAATAAGCCGCATGGCCTCCAGCATAGGTGTCAAAGGCAGGCCTTGCACCAGCACCGGCAATACCCAGGGCAGAGAAGTGGTGGCGAAAAAAGCCCCGCTGAAGAAGAGCATGGGCAATGCAACGGCGTTGCCCAGCCCGGAGGCTGCTGCTGGGGTGTTGGTCCAGGCCGAGACGATGAACCCAATGTTCAGAAATACGATGCTGCCTAGCAAGACTACCGCAAACACCGCCAGCACGTTGCCGTTAAATCTGGCGCCAAAGGCCAGCACGCCCAGCCCCAGAATAATGGCTGCCTGGGCCAGGGCCAGCGCCAGGTGGGCGCCGATTTCCGCGGCAAAATACTTCCACACCGGCAGGGGCGTGACCAGCAGCCGCTTGTAAATGGACTGGTTACGGTATGCGGTAATCCGCACTGCAATGGAGATGATGGAATGGGTCATGGTGCCAAAACCCACCAAGCCCAGCAACACCAGGTCAAAGTAAGAGGGTTTGTTCACCGCAATCCCTTCGGCGCGCACCAGCGCCGGGGCCGCACTTGAACCAGGCGACTGCACCGCCTGGATGGCCAGGTCCCTCACCAGTCCTTCCACCAACTGGCTGCGCTCCTGTTCTGCGGCATCGTACTGCAAAGTGACCGGTGGCTGTTCTGCCCCTGCAGCCCCGAATCCGGATGGGATGACCAGCAAATAGTCCAGACCGCCCTTGGCCAAGCGTTGGCGGGCGGCATTCAAGCCCCCTGGAGCATTGGAAATTTCCAGGGAGTGGACTTGGGCCAGGCTGGCCTTCAGTTCTTGGGCGGCGGGTGTGCGGGCATCGTCAATAATGGTTATGGTGGCAGGGCGCGGGCCGCCGCCCACGTCAAACAGGCCAAAGACCACCACCAGCAGCAGCGGGAAAAACAACGCCCAGAAAGTGGTGTGGTAATTCCGGGCCATCATCTTGATGTTGGCAAAAGTCAGGGTCAGCATAATTGAATCTAGTCCCGCAGTTCTGTGCCGGTCAATTCCAGGAAAACGTCCTCCAGGGTCACCGGAGCAACTTCCAAATGCTCCAGGCTGATATTGCCCTGGACAATGGCGTCCAGGGCTTTGTCCAGGGCCCGTGGCGTTTTGTCCAGCCGCAGGATGTAGGTGTTGCCTTCCAGCGCCTGCACCGAGGCAGCCAACCCCTGCAGGGCCTCCAGTTGAGCGCCGTTCAGGGCTTGCGTCAGCACCAGCTTTACGGTGTAGGTCGCCTGCAACCGGCCCACCAGGTTTTGAGGCGTGTCCACTGCCACCAGTTGCCCGTGGTCCATAATGGCCAGGCGCTGGCAAAGCACTTGGGCCTCATCCATGTAGTGGGTGGTCAGCATCACTGTTACGCCGCGCTGATGTACCTGCCGGATTAGCTCCCACAGGTGCCGGCGGGCCTGAGGGTCCAGCCCAATGGTTGGCTCGTCCAGGATGATTAATTCGGGATCATTGACCAGGCTGGCGGCCACCGTGAACCGCTGCTTTTGCCCTCCGGAAAGTTTTGCCACCCGGCTTTTGGCTTTGTCCAGCAGCCCCACCGTGTTGAGCAAGGAGTCTGCGTCCACCCGGCGGCCGTAAAAGCTGCCCATGAGCACCAGAAGTTCACGGAGGGAAAGGTAGTCAAAATAGGCTGAGGACTGAAGTTGGACGCCAATGCGAGACTTGATGCGGGCTGATTCTTTCAGGACGTTCATTCCCAGGACAGTGACCTGGCCCTGGGAGGGCTTTTGCAGCCCCTCAATGATTTCCAGTGTGGTGGTCTTGCCAGCGCCGTTGGGGCCTAGAATTCCAAAGATTTCCCCCGTCTTAACGGTGAACGAGATGTCTGACACCGCGGTGAAGGAGCCGAAGCGTTTTGTCAGACCTTCTACACGAACAGCCTCATCCATGATAGTATTGAGAATTATATCACAATCTTTGAGAAGCTATGGTTACTGCAAAGTATGCACCCAGTCCCGCGCCAACTGGCCAGGGAGCAGCCTTGGGCTGGCTAAAATGTCTGTCCCTGGCGGCGGTGCTGGCGGCCTTTTTGCTGGTGGTGCTGGGCGGCATAGTAAGGGTCACCGGCTCTGGACTGGGCTGCCCGGACTGGCCCCTGTGCCACGGGCGATTAGTGCCTCCGCTGGAATTTACGGCCATCATTGAATACACCCACCGGTTCACTGCGTCAGTCCTGGTCAGCCCCCTGGTGCTGGCGGCAGCGGCCCTGGTGTGGGTTCGCTTTCGCACCAATGCCCGGCTTCTGCTCCTGGCTTCGCTGTCTGTGGTCCTGCTGCTGGGGCAGGCAGCCCTGGGGGGCGTCACCGTGCTTCAAGAACTGCCGCCTGCCATAGTGGCGGCGCACCTGGCTCTGGCCCAGGCGTTCATGGCGTGTCTGGTCTTGCTGGCGGTGGCGGCCTTTCGCTATGGCGAGGTCCCGCAAGGCGAAGCGGTAGGTGGGGACTCCTTCCCCAGGCTGGCGGTCATGGCAGTGGTTGCGCTCTATGTATTGCTGTTGTCGGGCGCATTTGTCACCGCCAGTGGGGCCACTGCGGCCTGTCTGAGCTGGCCCATGTGCCGCGGACTGGCGCTGACCAACGGGCCGCTGTCCCACATTCACATGCTCCACCGCGAAGCCGCGCTGATAGTTGGCCTGTTCTTGTTCTATGTCTATCACCTGGCCTTTCGTGGCCGACAGCGGCCGCCCAGCGTGCGCAGGCTTGGCATGGCCGCCGCTGCGGCTTTCGTGGCCCAAGTGCTGGTGGGAGCGCTGACCGTCCTGACCGGGTTCCCCATTGCCATGATGGCCTTGCACCTGGCGGCGGCCAGCGCCGTATGGGTGGTCACCGTAGCCATGACCGGATTCAGCTTTCCTGTCAGGATGCGAGCTGCTATCCAGCGTCCCTCCGCGGGGTCCTCAGCCCATGCCTGAAAATTCGGTGGCAGACCAATCAACTCTGGCCGGCTCAGGCTCTCCCCTGGGCCTGCTGAAGGACTACCTGGCGCTGACCAAGCCGCCCATCATTGTGTTGCTCCTGGTCACTGCCGCCGGCGGTATGTTTCTGGCTGCCCAGGGAGTGCCCTCGGTGCTGCTGATGGCCCTGGTAGGGTTGGGCGGCGCACTGGCCTCCGGCGGCGCCAACGCCCTGAACCACTACCTGGACCGGGATATTGACGGCGTAATGCGCCGCACCAGACGGCGCCCCGTGCCCGGCCAGCGCATTGGCCCTACCCAGGCCCTGGCCTTTGGCGTAACGTTGAACGTCGTGGCCTTTGTACTGTTGGCCGTGTGGGTCAACTTGCTGGCGGCAGTCTTGACCCTGTCCGCTACCCTCTTCTACGTATTTGTCTATACCTGGTGGTTGAAGCGCAATACGCCGCAAAACATTGTAATTGGCGGCGCGGCCGGGGCCATCCCGCCCCTGGTGGGCTGGGCGGCGGTTACCGGCGGCCTGGACTTGCCCGCCGTGTATCTATTCGCCATCGTGTTTTTCTGGACTCCCCCTCACTTCTGGGCCTTGTCTTTGCTGATACAGGAGGACTACCGCGAGGCAGGCATACCAATGCTGCCCGTGGTAGTCAGCCGCCGGGACACCATCCTGCACATTCTCTTGTACACCATAGCCCTTGTCGCAATTACGTTGATGTTCTTCTTCACCAAGGCGGTGGGCTGGGTCTACGCGAGTTCGGCGGCGGCGCTGGGCGCATGGTTCCTCTGGTTGGCCTGGCGGCTGTTCCGGGAGGATACCCGGTCGCGGGCCAGGTGGTTGTACCTTTATTCCCTGCTCTATTTGGCGCTGCTGTTCGCCGCAATGATGGTGGACAGTTCCCTAGACCTGTGACAAGCTTCCCTTCCCCGCATGGTCCTCTAACCCTCAGGGACCATGTTAAAATAGGCCGCCCATGGTTCGACAAGCTCACCACGAGCGGGGAAATCCGCTCACCCCTTCGGCTGGGTCAGGGCAGGCTCCGAGCCTGTCGAAGGGGTGGGCAACAGCTACGCCACGACCTTTTAACACACCGCTCTAAGCGCCAATCCTAAAAACTCACCGCTGAGCACGCGGAGACCGCTTAGATAATAAGAAACCAATTTAGACTCTCCGCGTTCTTTGCGTTCTTTGCGCTCTCTGCGGTTATTGGGATGGGCTCTAATGGGGCGTGCCGTGTAGGAATTGGGTGGGGACTCTGCCGGGGCCTGACGGCCTGGGCTGGCGATACTCACAAATGGGCTAAAAATCACCGAAACCCCACCCCTCGCCGCGTGTCAACTCAAACAAGAATGTTACCGAAGGGCAGATGATTCACTGATCCAGGAATGTTACCGAAGCATTGTTGCCGGGTCCCTGTGATTGGCTGCCG
>VGZV01000084.1 GCA_016872385.1 SAR202 cluster bacterium
ACCCTGGGGTGGACTAAGGAAATGCTGTCAGGGCATGGACCAGGGACTTTTCGTTCCCAGCCTGCCCTTGAACCAGGGCCGTGGCGGGGTTAAGATACCCTTTGTAGAGTATCAATGCGTATTTTGCTGAGAATCGTTGGGATGGCGGGGCGGTATCGCCTTCGCCTTTTCCTGTCATATTTAACTTTGCTGGCCTCCGTGGCTGCTACCCTGGCCCTTCCCCGCATCCTTGGCCACGCGGTGGATGGCATTGTGGCCGGGGCCAGCCGTCAGGCCCTTATAGGCATGGCGCTGACGCTGCTGGTGGTCAGTGTGCTGCGGGGGCTGGCGGACTTTGCCCGCATCTTCTTCGCCGATTCCACCTCCCAGAAAGTGACCTACGACCTGCGCAACGCCCTTTATGACGCCTGGCAGCACCTGAGCTTTGGCTACCATGACAAAGAGCATACCGGCGACCTGATGTCCCGGGCCACCGCCGATGTGGAATCGGTGCGCCGCTTCATCAACCTGGGAATGCTCCGCTCGGTGCACATGGCGCTGATGATGGTGGTCATCTGTATTCTGATGGTTCGGCTGGACTGGAAGCTGGCCCTGCTGAGCCTCAGCTTTTTGCCCTTCATGGTGCTGCGGTCCACAATGGTGGTCTATTCCCTGCGCCGGGCCTGGTCGCGGGTGCAGCAGTTGACGGGCGAGCTGGTCACCGCCCTACAAGAGAACCTGTCGGGCATGGCGGTGGTGAAAGCCTTTGCGGCGGAGCGGTTCGAGGAGAAGAAATTTGCCGCCAGGACCCGGGAGTTGGCCGACTCCAGCTTCCGTGCCGACCGCATTGAAGCCGGCAATAATGCGGCCATTACTTTCTTTTTCACCCTGGCCACCGGCTTGATCCTGTGGTACGGCGGGCGGCAAGTAATCCAGACCGACCTGACGCTGGGCCAGTTCACCGAGTTCATATTCTTGATGAGCATGTTGAACCAGCCCATCCGCATGTCTGCCTGGATTATCAACACCTATGCCCGGGCCATCTCGGCGGGGGAGCGGGTTTTCCAAGTGCTGGATGCCCAGTCCCCGGTGCGGGACTTGCCTGGCGCCCGGCCCTTGGAACATGCTGCAGGCCGGGTGGACTTTGACCACGTTTCCTTCACCTACGGCGCTGCCTCGCCGGTGCTTAAAGACGTTGATATCCACGCCCGGCCCGGCCAGATTACCGCCATCCTGGGCGCGCCGGGCAGCGGCAAGAGCACCATTGTGCACCTGCTGCCGCGATTTTATGATGCCACGGACGGTGCGGTCCGCATTGATGGTGTTGATGTTCGCGAGTTCACCCTGGACTCCTTGCGCCGCAACGTGGGCATAGTGGCCCAGGACGTGTTCCTTTTCGCCGCCACCATCCGGGAAAACATTGCCTATGGCGTAGCCAACGCTACTCAGGAAGATGTGGTGCGGGCCGCCAAGGTAGCCCAGCTTCACGACTTTATCATGTCCCTGCCAGACGGCTATGAGACCTGGGTGGGCGAACGCGGCGCTACCCTTTCCGGCGGCCAGCGCCAGCGCATGGCCATTGCCCGCACCATACTGCTGGACCCGCCTATTCTGATTCTGGACGACTCCACTTCCAGCGTGGACGTGGAGACCGAGCGGCAGATCCGCCAGGCTATGCAGGAAGTGGTCCGTGGACGCACCACCTTCATCATTGCCCACCGCCTGAGCACCGTCCGCCACGCTGACCATATTATGGTGATGCGGGACGGCGTTATTGCAGAGCAGGGCACCCACGACGAACTCTACGCCATGAATGGCTTGTACCGGAATATCTACGAGTTGCAATTGAGGCCCCAGGAAGAGGTTCTGCTGGAAGCTACGCTGCCTGCCGTGTCGGCTGGAGGGAATGCCTGATGCAAATGCACGGCGGTGGCGGCGGCATGGGCTTCAGTGTCAGCGGCTCTGCGGAGCGGGCGGGCGGTGGAGGGGCTGCGGTCAAAGTTTCTGACGATGAAATCCTGGGCAAGGCTTATGACCACGGCATTGCTATGCGCCTGGCCCGGTACGTTATCCCGTACAAGCGCTGGGCCTTCATCACTCTGGCGGCGGTCCTGCTTTACACCGGCGCCATGGTCACATTCCCGCTGCTGGTCAAGTGGGCTATTGACTCCCACATCAAACCGGCGGTGGATACTGGGGACTACTCCGGCCTCACTCGTGTGGCCCTGATTTTCATGGCTGTGGCAGTGGTCCACTTCGCCGCCAACTACCTCCAGGCCGTGTCCATCTCCAGGGTGGGCCAGGGCGTGCTCTACAGCCTGCGCACCCAGATGTTCAACCACCTGCAGACCCTCTCGGTGTCTTTCTTCCGCCGCACCGAAGTGGGCCGCATCATGTCGCGGATGCAAAATGACATCCTTCAGCTTCAGGAGACCTTTGAAATCATGGTGATGACCCTGGCTGACATCCTCAGCCTGGTGGGCATCGTGATTATGATGGTCATCCTGGACTGGAAGCTGGCCCTGATTACCTTCAGCGTCATTCCAGTGTTGTTCTTCCTCATGGCCTACTGGCAGCGCTTCGCCCGGCGCTCTTTCCTGCGCATCCGGCGGGCCATCGCCCTGGTCAACGGCGCGCTGCAGGAGAATATTGCCGGCGTGCGGGTAGTCCAGAGCCTGAACCGCCAGGAGCGCAACCTGGAGCACTTTGAGGCCCTGAACCGGGAGCACCGGGACGCCAACATTCAGGCCACTCTGTTTGCCGGCGGCGTCCAGCCGCTGGTGGAGATGCTCACCGGCATTGCCACCGCCTTGGTCATAGTTATTGGCGGCTGGTGGGTGGTAAGCGGGTGGCTGCAGGTGGGTGTGCTGGTGGCCTTTGTCTTGTTCATTCAGCGGTTCTTTGACCCCATCCGCAACTTGACCATGCAATATACCCAGTTGCAGCGGTCAATGGCTTCCGGCGTCCGCATCTTTGAATTGCTGGACGTCCAGCCGGAGGTGGTGGACAAGCCGGATGCGGCTGTGATGCTGCCGGTGGAAGGGCATGTGAAATTTGAGGATGTGTACTTTGAATACAATCCCGGCGTGCCGGTGTTGCAGCAAGTGACCTTTGAAGCCCGGCCTGGCGAGATGGTGGCTCTGGTGGGACCCACAGGCGCAGGCAAGACCACCACCGTGGCCCTGGTCAGCCGCTTTTACGATGTTTCCGGCGGCCGCATCACCATTGACGGGCACGACGTCCGGGACGTGACCCGGGAGTCCCTGGTGGGCCAAATGGCTATGGTGCTCCAGGAGCCTTTCCTGATTTCCGCCACAGTCAAAGATAACATCCGCTACTCCCACCTGGAAGCCACTGAGGAACAGGTGGTAGAAGCGGCCAAGGCGGTGGACGCCCACGACTTTATCATGCGCTTGGAGAACGGGTACGATACCATGCTGCGGGAGCGCGGCAGCAACCTGAGCATTGGCCAGCGGCAACTGATTAGCTTCGCCCGCGCCATTGTGGCCAATCCCCGCATCCTTATCCTGGATGAGGCCACCGCCAATGTGGATACCCATACGGAGATGCTTATCCAGGAGGCGTTGCAGCGCATTCTACAGGGGCGCACTTCCCTGGTAATTGCCCACCGGCTTTCCACCATTCGCAGGGCCGACCGCATTGTGGTGCTGGACCACGGCAAGGTGGTGGAGCAAGGCAACCACCAGGAGTTGCTGCGCCTGGGCGGCACCTACGCGCGCCTCTACAGCATGAACTATGGGGATGCTGGGGTGGCAGCGGAGCTTTCCCGCAACGGCGGCAACTCCGGAGTGCAGCAGCTGCCCAGCCCGGCGGTCAGCGACTGAGTAAGGCGGGCGCGAGGCCAGAAAATATGCAGGGGCAGGTTTTAAAACCTGCCCCTCCGCATTTCTTTTGGTGGCGCCAGCTTGCCGGACCATATTGCGAGGTTAAAACAGGTGGCAGGACACCGCATGCTCCGGGTTCTGGGCCGCCTTGAGGACCGGCATCTCCTGGGAGCAGCGGTCCATGGCAAAGGGGCAGCGGGGATGGAAAGCGCAGCCCTTGGGCGGGTTCAGCGGCGAAGGTATCTCGCCGCTCAAGACGATGTCTTCCCGCTGAATGTCCGGGTGGCTGGGCAGTGACGCCGAGATGAGCGCCTTGGTGTAGGGGTGCATGGGGTTGGTAAAGAGTTCTCTGGTGGGCGCTTCCTCCACAATTTTGCCCAGGTACATTACGCCCACATGGTGGCTCATGTAGCGCACCGTGGCCAGGTTGTGGGCAATCAGCAGGTAGCTCACTCCGTGCCGCTCCTGCAAGTCCCGCAGCAGGTTCATAATCTGGGCGCGGATGGAAACGTCCAGGGCGGACACCGGCTCGTCCAGCACAATAACATTGGGTTCCAAGGACAGCGCCCGGGCAATGGCTATGCGCTGGCGCTGGCCGCCGCTGAACTCGTGGGGGTAATAGTCTCCCTGGAACTGGTGCAAACCCACTTCCTGGAGCAAGGATGCCAGCCGCTCCTTGGCTTCGTTGCGGCTGAGCTTCTTGTTGGTCAGCAAAGGCTCCATGATAATGTGTCCCACCCGCATCCGGGGGTTAAGGGAACTCCACGGGTCTTGGAAAACCGCTTGTACCGAAGAGCGATATTCCTTGTAGTCATCTGACCGGAATGTAGCCAGGTCCTTTCCGCGGAATTTAATGCTGCCCGCGGTGGGCCTTTCCACCAGCAGCACCATCTTGGCAGTGGTGGTCTTGCCGCAACCCGACTCCCCCACCAAACTGTAGGTTTCACCCTGCTTGATGTGGAAAGTTACGCCATCCACTGCCTTTACTTGCCCGATGGCCTTGCGCAGAACCAGGCCGCTGGTCACCGGGAAATACTTCTGGCAGTTCTCAACGGAAATGATGGGTTCAGTGGCCGCAGCAATAGCAGTCGTCATAGCAACTTCCAACAATGCGCGTAGTGGCTCTCCCCCACCGTCACCGATGAGGGGTACTCTTGCACGCAGCGTTCAAAGGCGTAGGGGCAGCGGGGGGCAAAGCTGCAACCAGTGGGCAGCTTGTCCAGGGCTGGCGGCTGGCCTTCAATGGCGTACAGGTGGTCCACCTCTTCGTCCACGTTGGGCACAGACCGCATCAGCGCCTCTGTGTATGGATGGGCTGGTTTATTGAAGAGTTCCCGCACCGGGGCCAGTTCCACCAGCCGCCCTGCATACATCACCGCCACGCGGTCGCACATCTTGGCCACGATGCCAAAGTCGTGGGTAATGAAGATAATGGAAAGGCCAGTATCTTCTTGCAGCTCCCGCAGCAACTGGAGGTACTGGTACTGAATGGTGGCGTCCAGGGACGTGGTTGCCTCGTCGGCTATGAGCACCTTGGGAGCGCCAGCTATGGCAATGGCTCCCACCACCCGCTGGCGCATTCCGCCGCTCATCTGGTGCGGGTAGTTGCCGATACGTGCTTCTGGCGCGGCAATTTTGACCTTAGAAAGAAGCTCTATGGCCCGCTCTTTGATTCCCCGGCCGCGGTTCCCCGGCTTGAGGCGTAAGGTCTCAATGAGCTGGTTGCCCACTGTATATACCGGGTTAAGGGAGGTCATGGGGTCTTGCAAAATCATGCAGAGCTTCTGGCCCCGGATGTGCTGCATCTCCGCCGGAGTTTTTTGCAGCAGGTCCTCCCCCTCCAGCAGCACCTTGCCGCCCACAATCTTGCCGGCGGGCTGAGGCACCAGGCCCATTATGGACAGGGCGGTCATGCTCTTACCTGAACCGGACTCCCCCACCACTCCCAGGGTCTCCCCTTCCTTCAAGCTGAAACTGACCCCATCCACTGCCTTGACCACGCCGGTGCGGGTATAAAAGTAAGTTCTTAAATCCTGAACTTCAAGAACGGGCGCATGTCCTTGAGCCACGGTTCCAGCCACCTCCACAGATTAGAGCCGGCGCAGCTTGGGATCCAGGGTGTCCCGCAGCCAGTCGCCGAAGAAGTTAAACGCCAGTACTACCACGGTGATGGACAGGCCGGGGAACAGAGACAGCCACCACACGTCCACAATGACCGTGCGGCCTTCCGCCACCATAATGCCCCAGGCCGGCTCGCCGGGGGGCAAGCCCAGGCCCAGGAAGCTCAGGGAGGCTTCCAACAAGATTACCTGGCCTACTTGCAGGCTGGTAATGACCATCAGCGTGCTGATGATGTTGGGGAAGATGTGCCGGATGATAATCATGGGGGAGCCGAGGCCGGCAATCTTGGCGAAGGTGACAAAGTCCAGTTGTTTGATGCTTAACACGTCGCCGCGTATCATGCGGGCGAAGCGGGCCCACACTGTAATGGCCACAGCCAGCACGATGTTGGAGATGCCTGCTCCCATGAGCACCACGATAATCATGGCCACCAGGATGGTGGGGAACCCCAGGGCGGCGTCGGCGGTTCGCATAATCAGGGAATCCACCCAGCCGCCCCGGTATCCTGAAATCAGGCCCAAAGTAGTTCCCACCACTGCGCCGGTGCCCAAAGCCACCAGGCTAATGAACACGCTGGTGCGGGCGCCGTAGATCAACCGGCTCAGCATGTCCCGGCCCATAACGTCGGTGCCCAAGGGGTGGCTCCAGGAAGCTTCTTCCGCGCTGGTGAAGGCTGGCGGTATACGTGACTCCAGCATGTTAATGCCCACCGGGTCGTGGGGCGCCAGCCAGTGAGCAAAGGCAGCGCAAACTACCATGACGGTGACGATGACCACGGCCGTCCAGGGCAATTTTAGCCGCCGCAGTTTGGCGGGCAGCTGCTTTATTATTCCAGGTCGGGCA
>VGZV01000085.1 GCA_016872385.1 SAR202 cluster bacterium
ATCAATTTCAGGTACTTGCGCCGTTCATCCACGGTCATCTTCTCTTCACTCGCCATGATTCCCTCGGTAACATTTCTAGCTGAGGGAACCATACCCCTTTGGGTAACATTTTAGGTGAGTGAATACGGCGCCTTGACACCCCGCAATCCCGCCGCCTATACTCCAAACACAATTTGGTTTTAGAAAAAGGCTAGGAAGGGGAGTAGTAAGCTTCTCCCGACTTGTCGGGACAGCGCGGCCCAGAGAGCCGGGTAAGGTGTGAGCCGGCGCCAGGCGCAGAAGCTGAATGGACCCTGGAGCCTCCCGCCGAACCAGGCAGCAGTACGCCCGCAAGGGCATCAACCTGGCTAGGTGGTGACGGTTGGGCGCCGTTAGAAGCCTGCGGCGCAGGATCGCGAGGGTTGTCTCCGCTCATGGTGAGCTTGTCGAACCATGAGGACAGGGTAACACTTATGGCGACGTAGACTGCCAGTTCCTCCGCCGGTGAGATGCTGGCCTGGGCTGTCTACCCAGGTGTCCAGGCTGGCAATTAGGGTGGCAACACGGCATAGCCCGTCCCTTGTGTGGACGGGCTTTATTATTTGGTGTTGAGAACATGCCAAAATTGCTGGGGTTAGGATTATGGCAAGACCAGCAACTAGATATGTAATAGACAGTCGAGGGCAAAAAAGGCGGTGATCTTGCCTATTAAGGAATTCAGCCGTCTGATGGAGCGGTTGGAGGAATGGGAGGATGCTTTAGCCTTAGATGAGGCTGTGTCTGATAGCGAACAGGAGTTTGTTGAGTATCGGCAGATAATGGACGATCTGAAAAGAGAAGGGCGGTTGTGACCTACCGCGTTGAGGTGGAAAGGCGAGCCGGCAAGGAATTGCGGGCGCTTCCAGACCATGTTCTGCACCGAGTGCATATTGCTATTCAAGCGCTAGGTGATACCCCTATTCCACCGGGAGCTGTGAAAGTCCGAGGAAATGTAGCAGACGGTTGGCGAGTAAGGGTGGGAGACTAGCGAATCCTGTATGTGGTTAACCATGACGCAAAGGTAGTGAAAATTTAGCGCATACGCCATCGGCGGGAAGCTTACCGATAATGCGGTGCATTAGTGTTCAAGTCTAGTCTTGTTGGAAGGAAGTTCTTCACCAGTTATGTACCATCCCTCTCTAGAAAATATAAAGGCCCTGGCGGGCCGGGGCAACCTGGCCCCGGTGTACCGCTCTGTCAATGCGGACCTGGACACCCCAGTGTCCGCCTACCTGAAAGTGGCCCGCAGCCCCTACTCTTTCCTGCTGGAAAGCGTGGTGGGCGGCGAGCAGCGCGCGCGCTACAGTTTTATCGGCACGGATCCGTACAAGGTGCTCAAAACTGGCCCCGGCCAGCCCGGCGGCGAGACGGACCCCCTGCGGCTGGTGGAGGCGGAGCTGGCCCAGTACAAGCTGGTGCCCGTGCCGGGCCTGCCCCGCTTCCACGGCGGCGCGGTGGGCTACCTGGCTTACGACAACATCCGCTACTTTGAGCCGCGCGTCCCCCCCATGCCCGCCGACCCCCTGGGCCTGCCGGAATCGGTGGTCATGTTCACCGACTCCCTGGTCATCTTTGACCACGTGCTGCAGGAAATCAAAGTGGTCAGCCACGTCCGCCTGGACGGCGACATTGACCAGGAGTACGCCAAAGCGACCAGGAAGATTGATGAGCTGGCGGACCGGCTGGCCCAGCCGCTGGAACTGCCGCCCGCCCTGCGCGGATCCCAGCGCGTCACATCGCCAGCGCCCAAGCTGGCCTCCAACTTTACCCGGAAGCAGTATGGGGCCGCCGTGGAGCGGGGCATCGAATACATTAACGCCGGAGACATCATCCAGGTGGTGCTGTCCCAGCGCCTGGCCCGGCCGACCGCCGCCCATCCCTTCCAGATTTACCGCGCCCTGCGGGGCCTTAACCCCTCGCCCTATATGTACTACCTGGATCTGGCGGATTTTCACATCGTGGGCGCTTCCATTGAAACGCTGGTGCGGGTGGAGGACGGCCATCTGGACTACCATCCCATCGCGGGCACCCGGCCCCGGGGCAAGACGCCGGAAGAAGACCTGGCCCTGGAGCAGGAGCTGAAGAGCAGCGAAAAGCAGCGGGCCGAGCATATCATGCTGGTGGACCTGGGCCGCAACGACGTGGGGCGGGTAAGCCTGCCCGGCTCAGTGGCGGTGACGGAGCTTATGGAGGTGGAGCGGTACTCCCACGTGATGCACCTGGTGTCCCACGTGGTGGGCCAGCTGCGCCCGGAACTAACGCCCTACGACGCCCTGCGCTCCTGCTTCCCGGCGGGCACCCTGTCCGGCGCGCCAAAAATCCGGGCTATGGAGATAATCTCGGAGATTGAAGGGGAGAAGCGCGGCCCCTACGCTGGCGCAGTGGGCTACTTCAGCTTCTCCGGCAACCTGGACACCGCCATAACCCTGCGCACCAGCGTCATCAAGGACGGCGTGGCCTACATCCAGGTGGGCGGCGGCGTGGTGGCCGACAGCACCGCCGAAGATGAGTACCAGGAAACCTTTCACAAGGCTGGGGCACTGCTCAAGGCCATAGATTTGGCTGAGGGGAGAGGGTGAGACCCCCACCCTAGCCCTCCCCCTTGCCAAGGGGGAGGGGACTGAAGCTCCTTCCCCCTTGGTAAGGGGGAAGGGGGATGGGGGTGGCTGAGTTCATAAGGAGGTTACTTTCATGCTTCGTTCCTTCTTTCACACGGGGTTTGTAGTCAAAGACCTGGACAAGTCCATCCAGTTCTACACCCAGGTGTTGGGCTGCCACCTGGCGGGCCGCACCGAGCGCCGCGGCCCCTTCGCTGAGCAACTGCTGGCCTTCCCCGGCGCCCACATCAAGGGGGCCTTTATTGACCTGGGCGCGGGCCACTCCCTGGAGCTAATCCAGTATATAAACCCGGCCAGCGGCCCCGGCGGCGTCAACCGTAACGACCTGGGGGCGGCCCACCTGGCCTTCTGGGTGTCCAACATTGACCAGTTCTACGCCGACCAGCAGGGCAAGGGCCTGCGCTTCAACAGCCCGCCCGCCTCGCTGTACGACGACCAGGGCAAACTGCTGCGCAAGGCCCTCTACTCCCGCGACCCCGACGGCAATTGGCTGGAGTTTGTGGAGCTGCTGTGAAACTGCTGCTGCTGGACAACTACGACAGCTTCACCTATAACCTGTACCAGTACCTGTGCGAGCTGGGCGCGGAGGTGGAGGTGGCCCGCAACGACCAGATTACCCTGGAGGACATTGAGGCCATGTCGCCCCAGGGCATCATCATCTCGCCGGGGCCTTGCACCCCCCGGGAGGCGGGCATCTCCAACGACGTGATTCGCCACTTTGGCCCCAAGCTGCCCCTGCTGGGCGTTTGTCTGGGGCACCAGTGCATCGGCGAGGTGTACGGCGCCACAGTGGACCGGGCGGGAGAGATTCGCCACGGCAAGACCTCGCTCATTCACCACACCGGCCAGGGAGTGCTGGCTGGGCTGCCCAACCCCTTCGAGGCCATCCGCTACCACTCCCTGGTGGTCTACCCGGAGACCCTGCCCGACTGCCTGGAGATTACCGCCTGGACCGACAACGGCCTGATTATGGGCCTGCGGCACAAGGAATACCCAGTGGAGGGGGTGCAGTTCCATCCTGAGTCCATCATGACCCCCGTGGGCAAGGACCTGCTGCGAAACTTTTTGGCGCGAGTGGAGCCGAAGCAGTGAGGAACCCGCACTCCGAATACCGTAAGGGAAAACATGGTTACGAACTACCAGCCGGGGAGCACCGGTACAGGGTACGCTCCCAATAATCCAAGTCCACAGGGCGTGGGACTGGCCACTTATGCCGATTGGGCGACGAATGAAGTCCTCTCCAGACCCCCTGAAATTAGGCTGGCTGAGGATTGGATTCCCAATTGGGGCCGCACCCTCGGGGCCATAGCGAATGCCAGGGGAATCCACGAGTTGATGGGGATAATCTGCTCGCGCTGGGAGTTTCTAGGCAGGCTGTATTTGGGACGCACAGGGGACACAGGTGTGGAAGAGGCAATTGCTTATGCTGATGAGTTCCTTTTACCTATCAATAATGGCTATCGCCAACTCCACAACATGAGTGGACGGGCGCAACAACCTGGCAAACCCCGCTCGGATTTCATCACAATGTTCAGAACCAAACCTATTCATAGTGGAACCCCTGCGGCAGTGGCGTTGCCAGGAAGTGTTAGTCTTATAGGGTGGTGGGTTGGGTTCTTTGATGAGGTGACCAGGACAAAGCATCTACAGGTATCAGACGGCGCCATATGGGTTGATGGTGGGGTCCTTTTGGACGAGTTTATACTGTCCCTGCGTACATTCGCATACTACCTGCAACACGACAATGACCTGTTGGACGGACACTCACCTAGACAAAGATGGCAGAGAGGCTTTTGGGCGAGTTTCAAGCCCATTTGGTTTCCCGAGCAAGATTGGATAAAGGAAGGCGTGACTCGTGGGATACCGAGTTGACCCTCTTTCTTCGGCTGTAGTATAAGGACACGCTCATGAGGCTTAAAATAGACCGAGAAAGCGACGCCCTGTATTTCCGTCTGGATGAGTCCGCAGTGGTGGAGTCCGAGGAGGTGCAGCCGGGCGTCATATTGGATTTCAATGCCGAAGGACAGGTTGTGGGAGTAGAGGCGCTCAACTATGCCAATACACTGGAGAAACTATATTGAAAGCACGCCAGACTTGCTTCGGGGCAAACCCCGGATTAAGGGGACACGCATCCCTGTAAGTTTAATCTTGGGATACTTGGCGGCAGGCCGTGCCGATGACGAGATAATCGCAGAATTCCCTGACCTGGCACATGAACATATTGCTGCCTGCTTAGAGTACGCGCGGGACTTATCAGAATTCTAAAGGAGGCCCAGCCATGCCCACCATTGCCGAACAACTGAGCAGCTACGCCACCGCGTTGCACTACCGGGACCTGCCGCCGGAGGTGGTCCACCACGCCAAGCGCATGATGATTGACACCGTGGGCTGCGCCCTGGGCGGCTATACCAGCGAACCCAGCAAAATTGCCCGGGACCTGGCCTCCACCGTCACCAGCGCCCAGCCCTGCACCGTCATTGGCAGCGGCCTGACCACCAGCCCCGACCTGGCGACTTTCGCCAACGGGGTCATGATTCGCTACCTGGACTACAACGACGGCTACACCAGCAAGGAGTCGGGCCACCCCAGCGACAGCATCGCCGCGGTGCTGGCCGCCAGCGAAATGGCCCACGCCGGGGGCCGCCGGGCCATCGCTGCAACAATAGTGGCCTACGAGACCTTCTGCCGCATCGGCGACGCCGCCACCCTCAAATACCTGGGCTGGGACCACGTGACCAACGGGTGCATCGCCAGCATCCTGGGTGCCACCCGCGCCCTGGGCCTGTCGCCGGAGCACACCCACCAGGCCCTGAACCTGGGCATCACCCCCAACATCGCCCTGGGCCAGACTAGGGCTGGGGTGCTGTCCCACTGGAAGGGCTGCGCCTACGCCAACGCCAGCCGCAACGCCGTCTTTGCCGTCATGCTGGCCCAGCGGGGGCTGACCGGCCCCGCGCCGGTGTTCGAGGGAGAGAACGGTTTCTTCAAGGCCGTGACGCGCGAGCCTTACGAGCTGGAGCCTTTCGGCGGTGTCCAGGGCCAGCCCTACAAGATTCTGGAATGCAGCATCAAGCGGTTTGCCCTGGGCCAGTACTCCCAGACGGTGGCCCAAGCCGCCCTGGAGGCTCGGCAACAAATCCCCAACCTGAACATCAACGACATCGCCCAGGTGAAGGTGCGCACCTTGCAAAAGGCCATTGACATCATGGCCGGCGACGAAGAAAAGTGGCACCCCAAGACTCGCGAGACCGCCGACCACTCCATGCCCTACGCCACCGCGGTGTGCCTGAAGTACGGCACCATCACCCAGCGCCACTACGACGACGAGCACTTGCACGACCAGGAGCTGATGGGCCTGGTGCAGCGGGTGAAGGTGGAGGTCTCTGAGGAGGCCAACCGGCGGGTGCCCGAGGCCATGTTGTGCGACGTGGAAATCTTGATGAAGAATGGGCGGCGGTATGCCTCACAGGTGGCCTACCACAAGGGGCACCACAAGAACCCCCTGACCGACGCCGAGGTGGAGGAGAAGTTCCGCGCCCTGGCCAAAGAGCTACTTACTCCCGTCCAGACCGACGCCCTGCTGGACCGCCTGTGGCACCTGGAGCAGGTGGAAGACATGCGCCAGGTTATGGGGTTGATGAAGATTTAGGGAATGGTGGATTTACGAGGTAGGGGCGGGTTTGAAGCTCGCCCCTTACTTAATGGCTTCCAGCTGCTTGAGCAGTTCATCCAACTGGTCTGAAACCCCAAGTGCGTGATTCCTGGCCTTACTGTAAAGACGTTCCAGGTTCGTTTGTAAGACAGTATTTGTCTCTGTCCAACTGTCTAGCCGTTCAAGCTCCCGGTCAGCTTTGTCCAGAATCCTTAAGACCACTGACCTTCCCCCGTAATTTATACCACGGATAATGCGAGTTCGTGCTGTTGGCGGAAGGTCTCAGGAGCCAGGTAACCCAGAGAGCTATGGGGTCTGGCCAGGTTGTAGTCTTGCCGCCACTCTTCGA
>VGZV01000086.1 GCA_016872385.1 SAR202 cluster bacterium
TCGAAGAGTGGCGGCAAGACTACAACCTGGCCAGACCCCATAGCTCTCTGGGTTACCTGGCTCCTGAGACCTTCCGCCAACAGCACGAACTCGCATTATCCGTGGTATAAATTACGGGGGAAGGTCACCTCCACTTCCATGCCCGGCTGAATCACATCAAAGGCCGCCGGTCCTTTATACTCCAGCTGGGTGGCGGGCATTAGCTTGTAAGTAGCCTCCGTGCCCTGCCTGTCCCGGATGGTGATGGTCCGGGCCTCTTTATTTACCGCAGTGACGGTGCCGTGCACCTCCCGCCGGGTGCTGTTGCCCGGGCCGGAATTATCATCGTCGTCCTCGTCCTCCACTTCAATCTTTAGCGCCGTCTTGGTGTCCGCCTGGTACTTGACCTCCACCTCCTGGCCTACGTGCAGATCGGCCAGAACTGCATGGTCGTCGTCATCCTCCGCCTCAATCTTGGTGTCGGCAGTCACTTTCAGAGTGACGTCGCCGCCCGCCGCCTGGATGGTTATCTCGCCTTTGGCCTGGTCCAGGGCTTTGATGACGCCCTCCACCTTGGCGGCGTGGGTCTTGATGGTCTTGACCTGCTGATCCCGGTCCCGCTCAATGGTCACGTTGCCGCCCGGCTCCAGCGAAGGGCTGCCCACCGCCGCAGCCAGGGCCTCCACCTGCACGTCATCGAGGTTCACCGTGATAGTGCTGCCGTCGTTGAGCTTTACTGTCACGTCTCCGGAGATGCTGTCCACGTTTTGCAGAACGCCCTGAAGCTGGGCCTGAGTGGCGGCGTCGCAGGCAATGGATGCCATTAGTCCCAGCGCAGCCAGGCCGACTATAAACGACTTGAGTTTGATCTTCACAGTGCTCACCTCCCGCCGAGTAGGTACTTCATTATTACCATAACGCCAGGATTATTACCCCAGCGTAACCGGCGGGTCACCGTTGGGTCAAACCGTCTACCCTCCCCGCGCCTTCAGCCACTTCTCCTTTTGCGCCTGGCGAACTGCCTCGTCAGTGGGGCGGTAGGCGTCCAGGAACTCCCGGCGGAACTCCTCAAATCGGTCTCCTAGAATGGCCTGCCGCATCTGCGCCATCAGCCGCAGGATAAACCGCAGGTTGTGGATGCTGGCCAGCCGCAGGCACAGCAATTCCTTGGCCCGGAACAGGTGCCACAGGTAGGCAGTGGTAAAGTTGCAGCAGGTGTAGCAGTCGCAGTCCGCTTCCAAGGGAGCGTCCACCTCCGCAAAACGGCGGGCGGTGATATCTACGCGGCCCTGCCGGGTAAACACCGCTCCATTGCGCGCCACCCGCGTTGGCAGCACGCAGTCAAACATATCCACGCCCCGGGCCACGCTCTCCACCAGGTCTTCCGGAGAACCCACGCCCATCAAGTAACGGGGCTTGTCCTGTGGCAGCAAGTCCGTTACCTGCTGGGTAATCTGGTACATTTGGGCCTTGTCCTCGCCCACCGCCAGCCCGCCAATGGCGTAGCCAGGAAAAGGAATTCTGGTAATGGCCGCCGCCGATTCCGCCCGCAGGTCCGGGAAAGTGCCGCCCTGCACAATGCCGAACAGCGCTTGGGCCTCGGCTCTGGAAGAAGCGGCGTGGGCCTGGTGGCACAGCCGCGCCCAGCGGTGGGTGCGTTCCATGGCCTGCCGCACCTCTTCTTTACTGGAGCCGTAGGCGATGCACTGGTCAAAACACATGATGATGTCCGCGCCCAGGCCCTCTTGGTTGCGGGTGGCCAGTTCCGGCGTAAAGTGGTGCAGGCTGCCGTCCAGGTGGGAACGGAACTGAATGCCTGCATCGTCCACTTTGCGCAGCGCCCCCAGGCTAAAGGCTTGAAATCCGCCGCTGTCCGTCAGGATGGGCCGGGGCCACCCCATAAACCGGTGCAGGCCCCCCAGCTTGTCCACCAGGGACACCCCCGGCCGCAGGTACAGGTGGTAGGCGTTGCACAGCACCATCTGGGCGCCTGCGGCCAGCGCCTCCTCCGGAGTCAGGGACTTGACCGTGGCCTGGGTGGCCACTGGCATGAACACCGGCGTTTCCACCCGCCCGTGGGGAGTAATCAGTTCCCCGGCCCGGACGCGGCCCTGGCGGTGTTGTACCTGGTAAGCGAACTGTGGCTGGGCCATTACTCCCTCGCATAGCTATCCACTGGAGTGCATGTTATTATCTACCCATTGTGATGGGTAAGCTACTGCGGCAAGTGATGCGAGGGCGTCGCAGAGTATGAAACGGTCATTCACGATGGTGGTAGAACGGGACCCAGAGAGCCACTGGCTGGTGGGTGAGATAGTAGAATTGCCCGGATGTTATACCGAGGCTCCGGACTTGCTTACTCTGGAGGCCAATATGCGGGAGGCCATCAGTGTCTATTTAAAGACTGCTGAACCAGATGAAGCTATGCCGGATTTTGTGGGCACCTGGCGCGTTGAGATAACCGTTTGACGCGCTTGAGACTCACCCCATACCGTCTGCTAGTTCCAGTGGCGGAGGCGCGGGTTTTCGTTTGGTTCGTAGGGAAGGAAGCCACGTTGCCTTCCGCAATGCAGCAGGCCGTATTGTTGTAATTCCTGATCATGGATCACGCGTTATCGGGCGCTCCCTGCTTCGCAAGATTATCCGCGACATGGGACTGGGGGTAGATGAATACCACGATATCCTGGACAGGTTGTGATGCCAGCGCCAATCTCGCCTCTTAAGCGTCTCAGCGCCTGGCTGTTCTGCTTGCTTTTGCTGGCAGCTGTCCTGGCCGTCCCAGACCGTGCCCATGCCCTGGAGCTGGGCTACCTGGACACGCCGGAAGTAGCTCTGGGGGTGGAGACTTACAACGGCCTGGCCCTGGTGGCCGATGAGATGTCAGGCCTGCGGGTGGCGGATTTAAGCAACCCCTATGTTCCCAAGGAGATAAGCTTCTACGACACCCCCGGCCTGGCTTACGATGTGGTTATGGACGGCCCCCAGGCCTGGATTGCCGACCAGGCCGCGGGCCTGCGGGTGCTGGACCTTACGGACCCGGCCAACCCCACCCTGACCACCGCCATGTACCTGCGGGCCTATTGCTACGATATTGCCCGCGCGGGTCACCAGGCGCTGCTGGCTGGCGGCGGGGCGGGACTGATTGTGGTGGACTTATCTGACCCGGAACGGCCAAAGCAAACAGCTCGCTTGCCCACCCAGGAGCTGGCCCGGGGCGTGGCCGCCCACGGCAACCTGGCCCTGGTGGCCGACTTTGGCGCGGGGCTGCGGATTTTTGACCTGGCGGCCCGGGGCGGCCCGCAGGAAGTGGGGTTTTACGATACGCCCGGCATCTCTTTTGCGGTGGCTGCCGAGGGCAGCATTGCGGTGGTGGCCGACTTTACCCAGGGGTTGCGGGTAATAGACATTTCCAACCCGGCCCGCCCCTTTGAGGTGGGCGCCATTGATACCCCAGGCTACGCGGTGGGTGTGTCCATGCACGACGGACTGGCCCTGGTTTCCGACGGTTTTGAGGGAGTGCGGGTGATTGACGTGTCCCATCCCAGCCGGCCCAGAGAGGTGGGGTTTATTGACCTGCCGGGGTTCTCTTTTGACGTGGCTGTCCTGGATGACCTGGTGCTGGCGGCTACAGGGGTCACTGGAATGCGGGTGACCACGCTGGCGGCCAGCGCCCGGCGGTGACGCCAGTGTACGCAGCCCTTTCTGACTTCCTGAAAAACTTCAGCGCCAGCTATCCCCTGGCGTGGGCGTTGCTGGTGATTGCGGCGGTATCCGCCACCAGCCTTGTTCTATATGGTGTTTGGGAGTTGATCGCCACCCAACTGATTTACCGCTACTCCCGCCGCCGTAAAGCCAGCGGCTGGAAAGGCTAGGCATGTTCTTTCCCAATGCTGGCGTGGATGTAAACCCCTTCCTTTTGCTGCTGTTGGGGTTGATTACGGGGGTGCTGGGCGGCTTCTTTGGCATCGGCGGAGGGTTTCTCATAACCGGGGGGCTGCTGGTCTTTGGCCTTTCCCCCATATTTGCCGTGGGCACCAGCCTAGCCCTGGTGCTGGGTTCCTCGGTGGTCAGCATGCTGCGCCACCGCCGGGCCGGCAACCTGGACTTCAAGCTGGGGTTGCTGCTGGTCACGGGCACTGTGCCCGCGTTGCTGGTGGCCCAGTGGCTGGCCGTCAGGCTGGAAGAGTCCGGCTCTGCGGGGCCGGTAATTCGGTACGCTTATGTGGTCTTCCTGGCGGCGCTGGGGGTGTTCATCATTCATGACTCCTGGCGTAACCGCCATCGGGTCAAGGCTGGCGAAGATACAGTCTCCACTGCCGCGCTCATCCGCCGCGTCCAGGCCTTGCGTATTCCGCCCCACTCCATAAAAGTCCCAGGCGTGGGCACAGTGCGAACTTATGTAGCCCTGCCCAAGTCCGGCATCGAAAGCGTCTCCGTTTTTGTTCCCATGGGCATGGGGGTCCTGGTGGGGTTCATGGCGGGGCTTTTGGGCGCCGGGGGCGGATTTATTGTGGTGCCGGCGCTAATCTTTTTGATGGGAGTTCCCACCGAAGTCGCCATTAGCGTCAGCCTGTTCCAGACCACCATTGCCGCTTCCATGGGCACCTTTCTTTACTCCCTGTCCAACCACGTGGACTTGTTGATGGCAGTAATCATGCTGACGGCGGCCTCCATTGGGTCCCGTTTGGGCGTTGCCGCCATCCGGGTGGTAATCCCGTCCCGGGTGCGCCTGCTCTATGGCCTTACTTTGCTGGGCGGTGCGCTGGCGGTGGGCCTGAAGCAGGTGTCTTCAGCCGATCCTGGCCTTGGTTATTTGGCGTCCATCGCGGCAGTAGTGCTGCTGAGCGCCAGCGGGGCCATCTGCGTGCTTCTTGTGGCGCTGGTATTCCTGGCCATGCGGAAAAGGTTGGGGCCAGCCCCTTGACCCAAAGCTGGGCCGGTGATAGCCTAGTCCAGATGTGGTACGACGACGACCTGTTCCATCTGTGTACGCGCCCCACATAGGGCGCCAGGTTGTTGTCCCTTCGGAACAACTCGGCCCATTGCTGGCATGTCCGGCAGTGGGTGTTTTTGTGCATCACTGCCAGGGCAGGTAATGCCCTGGCAGGGCTTGCGGGTTAGGTCCTAACAACCAGGATAAAACGGAGAGGTCAAGCGCCCGTTGGAAATGTACTCCAACGGGCGTTTTCTTTTGTGTGAAGGAAGGAGTTGCATATGACGCCGGCAGCCATTATCCGGCCATCCCAGGCAGACCTGGAAACCAACAACAGACAACTGTCCGGCAAGACTCCCCAGGAGGTTTTGGCTTGGGCCTTTGCCGAATACAACCCGGATATTATGCTGGCTTGCAGCTTTGGCGGCGCCTCCGGCATGGCCCTGCTGGACATGTCGGTGAAGATTAACCCCCGGGTCAAGGTGTTTTACCTGGATACGGGCTTTCTCTTTCCCCAAACTTACGCCCTGGTGCAAGAAGTGGTGCGGCGTTACGGCATCCAGCCGGTGGCTTTCAAGCCATCCCTCGCTCCCCAGGAACAGGCCCGGCAGTACGGCGAAGCCCTGTGGAAGCGCGACCCGGACCTGTGCTGCCGCCTTCGTAAAGTAGAGCCTAACCGCCAGGCCCTGGCAGGACAGCGGGCATGGATTTCCGGCATCCGTCGGGATCAGGCCAGCACCCGCCGCCAGACCCAGGTAGTGGCATGGGATTCTCAGTTTGAGCTGGTAAAGGTTAACCCCCTGGCCTCCTGGTCTGAGGAGCAGGTGCGGGAATACATCCGTAAGTATAGGGCGCCTTACAATGCTCTGCATGACCAGGGTTATCCCAGCCTAGGCTGCACCCACTGCACCCGCGCTGTAAAGCCGGGGGAAGACCCCCCGCGCCGGCCGCTGGTCCGGCACGGGCAAGACCGAATGCGGGCTGCATTTGCCGGGTAATCCACCCCAGGGATAAGTGGGGCTGGAGTAACTAATCATCTTCTGTAATTCACCATATAGAGACTTTCTATTCTGATGATGGAACCAGGAGGTCTCCCTATGGCGTCACTGGCCTGGACTAATCTATTAGAGCGTGTTTAAAAAGTGCTGTGCACCACCAGCGCTCACCCTTCGACAAGCTCAGCAACTGTCTTGAATGTCAAGGGGTTTGCAATGCCAACCCAGGATTCCAGGCATGACCATGCTTAAGCATCGAGTTGAGAATGGTGAGCAGCTTGCGCATGCAGGC
>VGZV01000087.1 GCA_016872385.1 SAR202 cluster bacterium
CCCCCCGTACTTGGATTTCCAGCGGTAGTAGGTATGGTCAGAAATCCCGTGCTGGCGGCACAGGTCCAGAACCTTTACCCCAGCTTCCCCCTGTTTCAGAATCCCGATGATTTGTTCCTCGGTGAACCGGCTGCTTTTCATGTCGAGCTCTCCTTAGCTTTGTAGATTCTATCGGAGAACCCGCATTACCAGTGGACTTATTTTAGGGGGAATGGTCACAGCCATTCCAATTATCAGCGTTTCCATACAGCAACTAAAGACGGAGTACGATGCCAACCAAATTGCGGCCGATAATAAGTACAAGGGTCAGATTCTTCAAGTAACAGGTTCACGCGTTGATAACATTTCCCGAGGCTTTGGTGGTAAGCCGTATGTCAGCCTTGGAACCGGAGCACCATTTGAGTTTTGGTCAGCAACCTGCCACTTCCGTGACGAAGGACAAGTCCTTGAACTCCAAAGAGGGCAGATCGTTACTATTATGGCGAGAAACACTGGAATGTCCGTTGGCACCGTCGGATTTGAGGACTGCGAACTTGTCAAATGAGCTATTGCACTACTTGTAAGAGGAGTGGCGTGATGATATGAGGATAGCTGCGCTGGTACTTGGAATCTTCGGTGCGATGGCTGGCTTTTTTGGTGGTGTTTTTGCCCTGTTTGTGGGCGGCGTAGGTGGGGCCTTCGGAGCAGAGGGTGCCGGAACCGTGGTGGGAGGAGGACTTGCCGCAATTGGCCTTTCCATCATGGGCCTCGTCGGTGCGGCGTTAAGCATCGCCAAGCCGCGAGTAGCTGCAACCTTAATGCTGGTTTCGGCCATAGGCGGCTTGATTGCCGTTTTCGTAGCCTATATGCTTGCTACTATTCTGCTACTAATTGCGGCATTGTTCGCATTCTTAGGACGCCGTCGAGAGACCAGCCACTAGGGGGAATGCGATGACGAAGCACGCGAGTAGTTTAGATTTCGCGCCCCTTGTCAAGCAGTTGATTGAAAAGTCTGAAGAGGGGAAGTTGAAATGGCAGCCTACTGCTAATCGGAAGGCTTTTATTGTCAGTGTGAGTGCAAGTGTCAGCTTCATGGTTTCCGTACAGGACCCGGTAGCAACTACCGTGGGAGGCGGATTAAGCCCAGTAAACGGGGAGGCGGTTACACTCACCTTGTTTGATGCCAACGGGCAACCCGTGTGGGACATTCACCAGCGTAATGTGCAGAGGGTATCCTTGCGCGATCTGTATGACTCGGCCCGCCGGATTGGCAATAATGTTGATGAACGTTTGGTAGGCGCTCTAAGCGCCCTGGAGCGGCTCTGAACAGCCATGAGCCAGAAACTGGTGCAGTAACGTGGTGGAAGTAGAAGCGGGCCAGAGCTACCCAGGCGGGACTCACGTGGAGTTCCCGGAGGCGGGGCTGTCCTTTACCATCCCGGAAGGCTGGCTGGGCGGCGTTCCCGCGGGCAGCGCCGCCTTTGTCATGGGGTCGGAGACCCAGCCGGGGGTTATCATCGCCCTGACCCACCAGGGTTCCACCACCGATGAGGTGCTGGCCGAGCTGGACCAGCCCGTGGCCCTGGACGAGGGCGTGACCATGCAGGTGCAGGGCCAGCCCCAGGTGGATGATCCCTGGGTAAAGGCACAGATAATCGCCTCTGACGGCGCCCAGATGCTGCCCGGCTACCTGATGGCCCTGGTGCGGGAGGACGGACCCGGCGCGCTGTTCATCGCTTTTGGGCAGGCCAGCGCCAACTTTTACCGCAAGCTGGTGGCCGGACTGGCCGGCAGCCTCAAGCTGACCCCGCCCCAGGCTCCAGTGGAGCCGTCCCAGCTGGACACCAGCAAGCTGGTGGAGGACTCGCCCCTGGCCCAGCAGTGGCGAGGGCGGCTGGCGGGCAAAAAGGTTTCCTTCCGGGAGAGCTACTCCAGCGGCGGCATGTCCGGCGGCTACGCCCTGAGCCGGGACTACTACCTGTGCAGCGATGGCCGTTTTGCCTACCGGGACACCAGCAGCATGGCCGTTTACGTGGAGGGCTACTCCGCTTCCAGCGCCAGCCCTGAATACGCTGAGGGCCGCTGGCGTGTTGTTACCCAGGAGGGGCAGGCTATGCTGGAGCTGCGCTGGGGCGATGGCCGCATCACCTACCGCGCCCTGGACCACGCCGAGGGCCGCACCTACCTTGACGGGGAACGCTGGTTTGTCACGGAGGAGAATGACTTGTGTGGGTAGAGGGGGAAGCTTTGGCTCGCAGCAACTCTTTACCAGATGTTCTGGCCCAAGCGATTGAAGCCCACGGCGGCGCGGCCCGCTGGCGCAGCCTGGCAGCAGTGGAAGCCGAACTCTCAGTTCGCGGGCTGCTCTTTACTATGAAGCAGCGCCCAGTGCTGCGCCACATACGTGTGCGCGCAGATGCCCGCCAGCCCAGCTTTACTTTCTTTGACTATCCTCGCCCTGGACAATCCTGCCAGTTTCTTGGCGAGCAGGAGGTCCGCATCCTGGACAGTGCGGGCAACGTGGTAGCCAGCCGCGCTAATCCCAGAGAGGCTTTTCACAGCCTGCGCCGCCAGTTCCACTGGGATGCCCTGGACTTTGCTTACTTTGGCGGGTACGCCACCTGGAACTACCTGGTGACGCCCTTCCTGTTCCTACGGGAGGGATTCACTTTTCAGGAAATGACTCCGCCGCCGGATTTGCCTCAAGGCTGGTCACTGATTGGGGTGATTTTCCCAGAGAATTTACCCACCCACTCTCCCAGACAGGTCTTTTACTTTGACGAGCGGCACCTGCTCCGGCGGCTGGACTACGTCGCCCAGGTAGTGGGCGGCTGGGCGCGGGCCGCCCATCTATGCGATGAGTACCGGGAGTTTCAGGGCATTCAATTCCCCACCCGCAGGCGGGTGCGGCCATTGCTGATGGGACCCCGCCCCATGCCCGGTCCAACTCTGGTGGCCATAGACATCCATGACGTGCGGCTAGTAGAGGGCTGAACTACCGCGGATTAAAGTGAGAACAGGGGGGCGAGTTTGCACCTCGCTCCCCTGCATTTGTGTCTCAAGTTGGTCGAGGAGCGCAATGGAAATCCCCCCGGCCTCCCTTTGGTAAAGGGGGGTTGGGGGGATTTCACCATTTACTTCCCCGCCAGTATCTTTGCCACCTCAGGCCGGGAGATTTCCGGCGGCAACAGCTCGCCCTTTTGCAGCATGGCCCGGGCCGCAGTTCCGCTCAGCGTCACGTGTTGGGCCGCCTCGTGGGGGCAGGTCTTGCCGGTGGCCACCGCGCCGCACTTCTTGCAGAAAAAGCTGTTCTCAAAGAACAGGGGCGTGATGCCCAACGCCTTGGCGTCAAACTCCCTGAAGATGTGCTGGGCGTCGTAGGTGCCGTAGTAGTTGCCCACTCCGGCGTGGTCGCGGCCCACAATGAAGTGGGTGCAGCCGTAGTTCTTGCGGCACAGGGCGTGGAAGATGGCCTCCCGCGGCCCCGCGTAGCGCATGAAGGCCGGGAACACCGACAGCAGCACCCGGTCCTTGGGGTAGTAGTTGTCCAGCAGCGCCTGGTAGCAGCGCATCCGCACCAGGGCCGGGATGTCGTCGGACTTGGTCTCGCCCACCAGGGGGTGCAGCAGCAGGCCGTCCACAATCTCCATAGCCGACTTCTGGATGTATTCGTGGGCGCGGTGCACTGGGTTGCGGGTCTGGAAGCCCACCACAGTCTTCCAGCCCAGGCGGGCAAACTCCTGCCGGACCTGGGCCGGGGTGCGGTAGAAGGGCTGGATGTCCGCCTCGGGCTGGGGCGACTGGAACATGGTCACCGGGCCGCCCAGCACCACGTCGCCTTCCTGGTAAAGGTTGGCCACGCCAGGGTGGGCCGCGTCTTCCGTGCGGTAAACGTGGCGGGCCTCGGCCTTCATGTCCCGGGAATGCTTCTCCTGGACCAGCATCGTCCCCGCCACCTTGCCGTCGGGCCCGGCCAGGGCTACCTTCTGGCCCTCCTTAATCCTGGCGGCTGCTTCAGCGGACACCGCCAGGGTGATGGGGATGGACCAGGGCAAGCCGTTGGCCAGGTGCATGTGCTCCACCACCTGCTGATAGTCCTGGCCGGTGAGGAAACCCCGCAGGGGGCTGAACACGCCCTGGGCAATCATGTGGGCGTCGGAAAGCTGGCGGGCGTTAAGGGTCACCACGGGCAGCCTTGCAGCCTCGGCCTGCAGCCCGCGCCACTCCCCAGCGGGGGCGTAGGCGTTGACCAGCGAACCGCCGTGGGGCGCAATCAGGCCCGCCGCGCTGCCATCGGACAAGTAGCCCATCTCCCGCAGCCGGGCCATAATCTTGGACACGCTCTCGGACACCGTCTCCTGGTGGGTATGGACTGTCACTTCCGGGTTCAGCGGTTCTTCGTAGGGGTCAGACACGCCGGTGAAATTCTTGATTTCGCCAGCGATGGCCTTGGCATAGAGGCCCTTCACGTCCCGCTTCACCAGTTCGTCCAGGGGGCAGTGGACAAAGACCTCCACAAAGTCGCCAATATCCCGGCGCACCTCGTCCCGAACCTCACGGTAAGGGGAGATGGCGGCCACAATAGCCGTGGCGCCGTGGCGGGTCAGCAGCTTGCTGACAAAGCCGATGCGCCGAATGTTAGTGTCCCGGTCTTCTTTACTGAAACCCAGGCCCTTGCTCAGGTTGGTGCGGACCACATCGCCATCCAGCACCTCCACCGCGCGGCCCTGGGCGTGAGCTGGCGCACCAACTCGTCGGTGATGGTGCTTTTGCCCGCGCCGGAAAGGCCAGTGAGCCAGATGGTGACGCCGCGTTCCGCCGGAATGTTGTTGGACTGCATTACTCCATGTCTCCTTAGTTTCTTACCTCCATCCTAAAACACCTTCTGAACAAAGCGAAGATGCTTCCGCGCCAGGCGGAAGCAGGGTCAGGATGGAAATGAATGACTGGCAATTCTTGAGTGAGGTCGCCGCTGGTTATTCGCCCGCCTCTAACTTCACGCTCCCAGGGATCGCCTTCCTGCTTAGCAGCAGGGCCACAACCAGCCAAGCGGCTATTAAACCGACCAGGACCATAATCACAATATTGGATGGCGTCGGCAAGGTCAAGCCCGTGGCGTGGGCAATGTACTGCAAAACCGTGCGGGAATTCAGGACAATCAACAGGAGGCCCACGGCTATACCCAGCGCCTTGCCAGGTACACGGCGGGATACGTATGCCGCCACCGGCGCCACCAGAATCCCTCCCAGCAGCAACGGAATGGTGATTTTCCAGAGGAAGTTATGAATCCCCAAAGTAAAGATGAAGGTCAGGGTGATAGACAGGGTTACAAAGAACTCCGACAGGCTTACTGAGCCAACGATGCGGCGCGGGGTGGCGTGATTGTGGGACACCAGCGTGGACGTGGCGATGGGCCCCCAGCCGCCGCCGCCCACGGCATCCACCGCCCCGGCCACAAGACCCAACGGCAGCAACAGTCTTTTTGGCAGCCTACCCACCCTATTGGAGACAAGTTTACCCTGGAAGGCTTGCGCCAGAATCCGGATGCCCAGCAGAAGCAGAATAGCGCCCACAATGGGCCGTGTCGCATCGCCAGAGACCAGCGAGCTCAAGAAATAGGCCCCCAGAACCCCGCCAATAACCCCCGAGACAGCCAGCGGGATTACTATTTTCTTGTCCGCGTTGCCCATGCGCAGGTGGGAAAGGCCGGCAACAAAGGTGGTGAAGGTCTCAGCAGTATGCACCGAGGCCGACACCAGGGCCGGGAGAAAGCCTGCGGCAACCAGCAAAGAGGCAGAGGTAGTGCCATAGCCCATGCCCATGGAACCATCCACAAACTGGGCAAAGGCGCCGCCCACCGCCACCAGGATTAACATCCACATTATTTACTGTGTCTCCTGAATACAAACGCCCGTGACCATCGCTTCTTCAGCGGGCGCTCTGCCCCCACAGTGCGTACACAGGGCAACTCTAAGAATGTGTCTAAAAAGGCTAGGCGCTCGTGGTTCGACAGGCTCACCACGAGCGGTCCTTCAGCCGAAAGCCGCTCACCCTTGTATCTTGCCAGCGGGAGATTAGAATCAAGCGAAGGTTTCATCAGAGGCGGGGTAGACCGATTCACCCTGGGTTGGAAGACCGTAGCTCAGCATGGTCGCCCCGTCTCTATCCCAA
>VGZV01000088.1 GCA_016872385.1 SAR202 cluster bacterium
TCAGGTACTTGCGCCGTTCATCCACGGTCATCTTCTCTTCACTCGCCATGATTCCCTCGGTAACATTTCTAGCTGAGGGAACCATACCCCTTTGGGTAACATTTTAGGTGAGTGAATACGCAGCCTTCACTCCAAGAGTTTAGTCTGATATGCTCTTGCCACCACATTTGCGCTTAAAGGCCGCCGCGGGAGCAAGGCACATTGGGCGGAGAACGCATAGCCATCGTAGGCGCAGGCTGCACTGGTCTGCGGCTTCGGACTCCAGAAGCCTCCTTTCGGGAACTGGTCTTTCAAGCCGCCCAGAAGGCCTACGCCGATGCCGGGGTCAGGCCCCAGGAAGTCAGCGCCTTCGTATCTGTGGCAGAGAACTATAACGAAGGCGCCGCCATCGCCGACGAGTACGTCCCTGACCAACTGGGCGCAGTCCTCAAGCCGGTGCACGCAGTGGCGGGCGACGGCATAACGGGCCTGGCCAGCCTGGTGATGCAACTGGAAACCGGCCAACTGGACATTGGGGTGATTGAAGGCCACAGCAAGGCATCCAACGTGCTGCACCCCGCCCACATTCTGGCCCTTGCCCTGGACCCTATTTACACCCGGCCCCTGAGGTTCCACCCCCACTATGTGGCAGGAATGGAAATGCGGGCTTTTCTGGCGGCCACCGGCAACACCCAGGAGCAGGCGGCCCTGGCAGCGGCGCAAAACCGCAAGAACGCCCTGGCCAACCCGCTGGCCGCTTACGGAGCTAGCCTTACTGTGGAACAAGTCCTGGCCTCGCCGCCGGAGGCGGAGCCGCTGAAACTTGGCGACATTGCCCCACCTGCCGATGGCGCAGTAGTGCTGGTGCTGGCGCGGGAATCAATGCTGGGCACGCTAAAGGGTAAACCGGTATTCATCAACGGCATAGGATGGAGCCAGGACACGCCCAACATTGAAGACCGGGAACTGCACCGGGCAGCCTATGCGGAGCAAGCAGCCCAGATGGCTTACCGTATGGCCGGAATCAGTGATGCTGCCTCGCAAATTGATTTGGCGGAGGTGGACGACACTTTCTCCTACAAAGAGCTTCAGCACCTGGAGGCCCTGGGACTGGCCCCGCCCGGCCAGGCGGGCAACCTGCTGGAAGCGGGCGTATTTTCGCCCCAGGGCAGGCTGCCGGTGAACGTTTCCGGCGGGCATCTGGGCTGCGGCTACGCCCACGAGATGTCCAGCTTGCGCAGCGTGCTGGAGGTGGTGCTGCAGCTGCGGGGCGAGGCCGGCGCGCGGCAACTGCCCGGGGCCAGAGTGGGCCTGGCCCAATCCTGGCGGGGCATTCCCACAGCCAGCGGGGCAGTGGTGGTGCTGGGGAGAGAGTAAAAAGCTATGCCCATCTGGTTAATCTTCGCCATTCTGGCCCTGGCCCTGTGGGGCGTATGGGGCATTTTCCCCAAGCTGGCCACCAGCTACCTCAGCCCTGCTAGCGTCATGGTGTATGAGGGCATCGGACACATGGTGGTGGTCATCGCCACCCTCGCTTACCTGGGCTTCCGGCCAGAGGTCCAGGCCAAGGGCATCGCCTTTGCCGTGCTGGCCGGGTTTGTGGGCACCGTTGGCTCTCTGGTGTTCCTGTTTGCCATCAGCAAGGGCAAAGCTTCCGTGGTGGTGCCTTTAACTGCCCTGTACCCGCTGGTGACCATTGTGCTGGCCCTGGTCTTGCTGCACGAACCCCTGACCTGGAAGCAGGGGCTGGCCATTGTATTTGCCCTGGCCGCCCTGGTGCTGTTCTCTCTATAGAATCGGCATGGGATACAAGAACAAAGTAGCCGTGGTGGGCGCGGGGCTTACCCGCTTTGTACGCCGCGCCCTGGAAACTCCCAGGGAACTGGCCTTTGCCGCCGCCAGCGCCGCCCTGGAAGACGCCGGCCTGACCATAGACGACATCCAGTGCGTGGTGTTCGCCAGCGCCTCGGACCCCTTTGACGGGGTGCACATGAAGGGAGAGTACGTGGCCGACGGCGCAGGCGGATGGGGCAAGCCTTACATGCGCACCTGCCTGGGAGGCGGCTCCGGCGTGATGTCGCTGATAACGGCGTGGTATCACGTGGCCAGCGGGCGCTTCGACACCTGCCTGGTGGTGGCTGAGGAAAAGATGTCGCCAGCCATGCCGCACCCCCAGGGGGCATTCAACGCCATCTACGACCAGTTCATCGAGCGTCCCTTGGGGGTCAACCTGCTGTGGATTTTCTCGCTAGAAATGAACCGGTATATGCAGGCGCATGGCATCCCCATGGAAACCTTCGCCCGGGTAGCCCAGAAGAACAAGCGCAACGGCATGGACCACCCTTCGGCGCAGGCTAGCATCGCCGGGGACTTCACCCTCCAGCAGATTCTCAACTCGGAAGTAATGGCCTGGCCGGTGCTGCGGCTGATGGTCTCGCCCATCAGCGACGGCGCAGGCGCGCTGGTAGTAACTTCGGAAAGCTTTGCCCGGCGGCTTTCCCGCCCTCCGGTGTGGGTGGAAGGGGTGGGCTGGAACATGGACAGCTCCTACTGGACCAACCGGGACCTGGCCTACCCAGCCTACGTGGAGAAGGCCGCCCGCATGGCCTACGAAATGGCCGGCCTCACCGATCCCCGCCGGGACATCCACGTGGCGGAACCCCACGACCCCTTCGCCTACAAGGAGCTGCACCACCTGGAAGGGCTGCTCCTGGCGGACCGCGGCCAGGTGCCGCGGCTGCTGGAGCAGGGGTTTTGGGATCGCGACACCACCACAGGCATACCTTCCAGCCCCTCGGGAGGACTCCTGGGTGTGGGCAACCCCCTGGCGGCCTCAGGAGTGATGAAGATTGCGGAGATTTTCTGGCAGCTCCAAGGCCGGGCCGGGGCGCGCCAGGTGCGGCGGGAAGTGCGCCGGGGCGTAGCCCAGGGCTGGGGCGACCTGATGCAGGTAGCCACGGTGGCCGTGCTGGGCAAATAGGCAGAAGGAACACCGTAATATGGAGCAGAAGATTCGCGGCGGCACGTCCCTAACCGACCACGCCTTGACTGCGGGAGAGGCGCTGCTGACCCACTGGCAGGTCAAGTCCGACTACCGCTGGGATGCAGGAGCGGCCCTGAGCAGGTTCCTGGAGGGGCTGAAGCACGGCCAGATTCTGGGCATTCATTGCCCGCAGTGCCGCCGCACGCTGGTCCCGCCCAGAGTTTTTTGCGAACGGTGCTTCCGGCCCCTGGAACAGTGGGTGCCGCTGTACGATACAGGCAAGTTAATCACTTATTCGGTTTCTTATGTGAACTGGGACGCCACCCGGCGGCGGACTCCAGAGATTCCTGCCGTGATTGAACTGGACGGAGCCAGCCCCGGCATCGGCATTCTGCACCTGCTAGGGGAGGCAGGAGGCAGTTTGTCAGAAATTACTGCCAGGCTGGGGGCTGGCACGCCAGTGCAGGCCGTGTGGAAACCTGCGGCGGAACGGGAAGGGGCCATCACCGACATCCGGTACTTCCGGCCGGTTGGTGGATGAAGCGATGCTGAGACCGGAACAGAAGCAAGACCTGCCAGTCCTGCGGCAGGTGCAGGGCGAGATTCCCATCTCCCACCGCTACACCCTGGGCGTGGCAGGCGAGCGGTTCTTCAAGGCCATGCGGGACCAACGGCAACTGCTGGCCTCGCCCTGCCCCAAATGCCGGGACCTGCTGCTGCCGCCCAAGGCGTACTGCCCGCGCTGTTTTGTGGCGACGGCTGAGGCATGGTCGCCGCTGACCGGGCCAGGATTTGTGCGCGGCTTTACGGTGGTACACCGCGACCTGGACGAGCTGCCCCTGGCTGCCCCGGAAATTGTGGCCCTCATTGGCTGGCCCGAAGTGCGGGGCGGATTGGTGCACCGCCTGCAGGAGGTAGAGCCCCAGCAAGTAGCGCTGGGCATGGCCGTGGAACCGGTGTGGGCGACCCAGCGCACGGGTTGCCTGGCTGACATCCTCCATTTCCGGCCAGCGGCTAACCACTAAACACAGGGTTGATTCATTTGATTCATTCTTAACCAGTCCGTAGGGAGGCCCCGACTTGCCGGGGTGCGCCCAGCCTGCTACGGAGTAGACACATGGGTCTACCCCCACCTTCACCGGGAATGAATCGGCCCTGCCACTAAACAGCTGCCTCTTGCGAATCCGCCAGCAACCTTCTAAACTCTTTAAGCAAAGCCTTGGCCTTGTTGCTGTCCCTGGCGGCAGTGACCAGCCAGGACCAATTTGCCACTCCCTACAGGAGGAATTTCCTTTGTACCAGACAGTCAGCCGGCAGACCCTGGAAGCGCTCAAGAAGATTGACAGTCCCAGCATTTGCAACGCCATTGAAGGGTTCAACATCCGGCCCAAGAACCAGGGGTTCATGCTGCCGGAAATCCAGTGCGTATTCCGCGACACCACGCCGGTGGTGGGCTACGCCGTAACCGGCGTCATTGCCGCCAACCAGCCGGAAGGCCGCACCGTGGGGCGGGAGCAGTGGTGGGACCTGATACTCTCGGTGCCGGAGCCACGTTTTATTGTGCTCCATGACATTGACAACCCGCCCCTGGGCGCTTACTGGGGCGAGGTACAGTCCAACATCCACAAAGCCCTGGGCGCGGTGGGCGTAGCCACCGACGGCACCGTCCGGGACCTGGATGAAGTTCACGCCCTGGGGTTCCAGTTCTTTGCCAAGCATGTGTCGGTGTCCCACGCCTATGTGCATCTGGTGGAAATCGGCATCCCCATAACCATGGGCGGCCTTACAGTCCGCACCGGCGACTTGCTGCATGGCGACAAGCACGGCGTGACCAACATCCCCTTTGAAATCGCCGACAAAATTCCCGGCATGGTCAAGACCATCGCCGATTACGAGCGCAAGACCATTGACCTGTGCCAGTCGTCCGGCTTCACCGTGGAAAAGCTGAAAGAAGTGGCCAAGATTACCCGGCCCTACTAGCAGTGGGCATATTTCGCCCCTTGGCCGCCCCCTTTGCATCCCTTGGCGTGGTTCCTTAGTCAAGTCAGGCAGGACTGGCCTTTAGTCCTGCCTGGCATTCTTTCAGAGAGTGTCACATGCGAAACGTTTTAATTGCAGGGGCCTTGTTGAGCGCCCTATTCCTGATGGCTTGCGGCGCCGCCACGCCCACGCCATTCCCCACCAGGGCCGCCGCCACTGCAACCCCTTCTGTTGGCGGCCCCACTGCTACGCCCAGGGTAGTTCAGGGGCCTGGCGGGCGTAGCTACAAGCAATGGGCGCAACCACCCCAGTTGACTATCAATACCGCGTCCAAGTACTCCGCCGTCTTTAAGACCAGCAAGGGGGATTTCACGGTGGAGCTGTACGCCGCCGAAACCCCCAAGACCGTGAACAACTTTGTCTTTCTAGCTCGCGACGGCTTTTACAACGGCGTGATCTTCCACCGCATCATCAAGGGCTTCATGATTCAGTCCGGAGACCCCAAGGGCGACGGCACAGGCGGCCCAGGCTACCGCTTTGCCGACGAGCCGGTGACCAAGCCCTACTCTCCAGGCGCCCTGGCCATGGCTAACGCCGGGCCCAACACCAATGGCAGCCAGTTCTTCATAATGCATGGCCCCGACGTGCAGCTGCCGCCTAATTACGTAATTTTCGGCAAGGTAGTGAAGGGCATGGAGACCATTGAGAGTATTGCCAGCACGCCCGTAAAAGCCAACGCTTTTGGCGAGGTTTCCACACCTACTGAAACTGTCACTATCCAGAGTGTGGAAATCAGCGAAACACCCGACTAGCGCGGTCATCGGGGCTGCTGTTTCCCGCGGGTGAACATGGCAACCCGTGTCAACTCAAACAAGAATGTTACCGAAGGGCAGATGATTCACTGATCCAGGAATGTTACCGAAGCATTGTTGCCGGGTCCCTGT
>VGZV01000089.1 GCA_016872385.1 SAR202 cluster bacterium
CCCGCTCATCCTGAGCTTGTCGAAGGATGAGTAGCTTTTAGCCCGCTCATGGTTCGACAAGCCCCGACCTGGTCGGGATCCCGATACGTCGGGACTCACCACCAGCGGGAATTGTCACACACCCTCTAAGAACAAGTTCAGCCCGCCGCCGCCTGCCGTCGCATCTCCAGCACTTCCAGGCGCACCCCCTCCGGCCCTTCAAAGAAGCAAACCTTGCGGCCATCCCGCAGGCTGCGCTCTTCCAATATCCGTGCGCCGCTTTCCTTGAGCTTGGCCACCACGCCAGGCAGGTCATCGGTGTCAATGGCAATGTGTTCCAGACCGTAGTGCTGCTCCAGCTTCTGCCCTTCCACGTAGCCGGTGACGTTCAGGGGAACGCCGTGCAGGTTAAGCCGGTAGCTGGCGTTGCCGCCGGCGCCGCCCATCTCGGAAACAATGGTGGCCCCCAGATTCTCCACATACCACTGGGCCGTTTTGCTGGGATCAGGGGTTTTGAGGTGCAGATGGTTGATTTTAAAGGACACGTATTCCTCCTTGCCGCCCTGCTTAAACGGCCTGATGATTTTTCCTATTCTAGCACAGCCTTTGGGATAAACGCCTTCCCTTTTCCCCATTCTCCGGATATAGTAGGGGCTCATGGCGCTTACAGCTTTCAGGGAGAATGAAGGATGATGCTGGCATTCCTGGGCGGCACCGGTCCGGAGGGCAGGGGTTTGGCCCTGCGCTTGGCCCTGTCGGGGGAAGCAGTAGTGCTGGGTTCCAGGGACGCAGCACGGGCGGCGGCGGCGGCGGCGGAATTGGCCCCCCAGGCGCCAGGCGCAGCCATTTCCGGAGCAGCCAACCTGGAGGCGGCCAGCATGGCCCAGGTGGTGTTTCTCACGGTGCCCTACGAGGCCCAGCAGGCGCTTTTGACGCCCCTGGAAGAATCCCTGGCAGGCAAGGTGGTGGTGGACGTGATTGCGCCCATGCGGTTTGAACGCGGGCGCGGCGCCAGCGCCGTGGAAGTACCCGCCGGTTCGGCGGCCCAGGAAGCCCAGTCCTTGCTGCCCCAGTCTCAGGTGGTGGCGGCCTTTCAGAACGTCAGCGCCGAGGACTTGCAGCAGCCGGGGAAGCGCATGGAAGGCGACGTTGTGGTGTGTTCCGACCACCGGGCGGCCAAAGCCCAGGTAATGGAGCTGGTGCGCAAGATTGCAGACTTGCGGCCGGTGGATGGGGGCGGGCTGGCCAACGCCAAGTACGTGGAGCAGATTACTCCACTGCTGGTCAACATCAACCGTATTTATAAGGTCCACTCCGGAATTCGCATAGTGGGCCTCTGAAGGGACACGGCGGTTGCCGTGTCCTCAAAATTGGGGCGGGGTGGGGCAGTGCCCGCATCTTGAGTTTTGGGAGTGAGCAGACATGCCTCGAGCAGAACTGAACCTTTCCGACCCCGCGGCGCTACGCCTGGTTAAAGGCGAATGGCGGTTCGCCCCCGGACTGGTGCCCGGCGAACCCAACGAGGGCCTAGTGGCGGGCCTGGCCGGCAGCCCGGCCCGGTTGGTGGACTACGATGACTCGGACTGGGAGGTCCGCAAGGACCTGACCCTGTGGCACTCCCGCGGAGTGGCTTTCGCCTGGTACCGCATCAAGGTCACCCTGCCGGAAAAGGTGGCTGGCCGGGATATCCGGGGTTCCCGGTGCATCTTTGAGACCTGCATTGACGACTACGGGGAGTTGTGGATTGACGGCGAGTGCAACCGCGACCGGGGGACCGTGCAGGGCTTTAACGTGCCCCAGCGGGTGGTGGTGACCACCGAACCGCAGCCAGGGCAGCAGCACACCATTGCCCTGCTGGCCATGAACGGCCCCATTGGCGCGCCGGGCGGCGCGGTGTTTGTCCGTTACGCCACCCTTGCCTTTGAGTGGCGCACGCCTGGATACTAACCCGCAAAAATAGCCAGGGGCGAGGTTTGCCTCGCCCCTGGTAGGATGCCCTCCCGCCGTCCCTGCCCTACTCCTCCATTGCATAGCCCAGGGCCAACAATTCCCCCTTCAGCCGCCCGGCAAAATCCTCAATAGTCCCCGTCTCCGGCACAGTTATTTCCAGCATGCCTCCGGCAGCTTTGTTTATGGTTCCTGGGTCTTCCCGTCCCAATTCCACCCGCACCGCCTCGCGGTCAATCCCTGCCGCGTCAGTCACCCCAAATATGACTTCCATGTCGTGCATGGTGATAATTCCGTCGGACACGTCAGCCCTCCTCCGATTGGTCTGGCGGCGGCCACTGGGTGCCGCCCTCCGCAGGACGCTGCCCCGCCGGCAGGGCCAGCCCCGCCGCCACGGTGGCCTGGAACTCCCGCAGGATAATCCTGCCCCATTGCCGGGCATGGGCCACGCGGTAAGCGGTACGCCGGCCCCTGGCCTGGCTTCCTCCGTCGCCTTCGGCGGGGGCGGTCTGCTGGGCAACGGCGTGGTGCATGGCCTCCAGTTCCGGCACCAGGCTGCGGGCGGTCTCGATGAACCTGGCGACCTCGCCCATGCCCGCATCCAGCACCACAAACACCGGCACGGTGCTGTGGCGGTGTTCGGGCAAAAAGCTGTTGGTCAGGTCCAGCTCCTGGTCCCGGTTGAAGACCCGCGCCTCCAGACTGTCTGATGCGGCGGCAAGGCGCAGCACCGCCGGGGTGGTGCTCAGGGCATCGCCGCACCAATCGGCGGTAAACACCGCCACTCGCAAGGGGGCCGCCAGGCCGCTGAAGAAGGCCCGGGCCTCCTCCGGCACTGCCACCGCCTGGTAAATGTCCAGAAAGGGCTGTTTGTTGACCTTGATTTGCTCCATATACTGGCTGGGGGTCATGCCCTGGTAAAACTTAGCTTTGGACAACGCCATGCCGGCCACCTCCCCGGTGGGTGAGATGTGACACAGTTTGGCAGTGTTGGCGTCGCTTGGCAACCAGGGTCGGGGAACCAGCCGGGGTTGCTTCATTCTCACCGGAGGCAGGGGCAGACCTGCGTGTCTGCCCTGGGGTCAAGTTTTCCAGGGCGCAGTTAATGGCGCAGTTTGTTTTGGCGCCCTCCGTCGCACCCCGAATCGTCGGGGTGCCCAGATAGGGATATGGACGAGACTCACCACTGGGTTCCGGCTTACGCCGGAACGGCGAAGACCAAATTGACCCATTGCCACGGCAAGGCGTTGCTGGCCGTGGCGCTGGTACAATATGGACGCTGATTCCCCTGGAACCCCAATGCGGCCCAGAGCCGATTTAGGAGGCGCATATGGCGCAGCAAGCCGAGCTTTACTGGTGGTCCCGTTGATCCTCCTGCCGCAAAGCAAGGGAGTTGCTCTTGCAAAGGAATGTGGCGGTTACAGAGCGGGACTTTTTTAAAGACCCCTTCAGTGAGGCCGAAATCCGGCAGCTGGCCGCCAGTGCGGGCATTGCCCAGCTATTTGCCCGCCGCAGTCCCAGCCTCAAGGCGCTGGGGTTGGCGGACCAGGAATTGTCGGAGCCACAGATGCTGGAACTGATGCTTAAGGAGCCCCGGCTGGTGCGGAGGCCCCTGGTGCGGCTGGGCGGCAAGCTGCTGATTAGCCCCAGTCCCAAAGTGCTGGAGGCCGCCCTGGGCGCTGGCTAATCCCATCTCATGCTTTGGCCGTCAGGCCGCCAGTGTGTTACGATACGGGCACACACCAATGCAGCACTAGAGGGACTGAACAGGCGCCGATGAAAATTTTCTTTGATTGTGACTACACCATCCTGGGCCTGGATGACACGTTGCGGCCCGGCACCCTGGAGATCTTCCAGCGTCTCAAGGACGATTCCCACGAGGTCTTTCTCTGGTCAGGAATGGGGGAGCGCTGGGAGGTGGTGGAGAAGCACAAGCTGGAGAAGTTTCTCAGCGGCGTTTACGCTAAACCCACCAATCACTTCCATGAGAAATTGGCCGAGCTGAAAGTGCCCTTCGAGCCGGATTTTGTCATTGACGACTACCCGGAGATAGTGGCTGCCTTTGGCGGGGTGTGGGTCCCACCCTACTTCTTCAAGCGGGCTTCTGACCAGGAGATGGAGCGGGTTTACCGGATAGTCTCTGACTTCGCCGCTTCCGGCACTTCCCCAGATAAGCAATACCGCGCCAAGGGGACTGTCCTGCCCCTCTTCTAGAGGCTGCCCATGACTATCCGGGCTTTGCCCCCTGAACTGGCTGACCAGATTGCCGCCGGCGAGGTGGTGGAGCGGCCTGCCTCAGTGGTCAAAGAACTGGTGGAAAACTCCATTGACGCGGGGGCCACCCGGGTCACGGTGGAGATTGGCGGCGGCGGCATTGACCAGATACGGGTCACCGATAACGGTCACGGAATCCCCGCCGGAGAGGTGACGCTGGCTTTCCAGCACCACGCCACCAGCAAGCTGTCGGACCTGGCTGGTCTCCTTGCCATCAGCACCCTGGGGTTCAGGGGCGAAGCCCTGCCCAGCATTGCCGCCGTCTCCTGCATCACCATCGCCACCCGCCACCGCGATGCCGATACCGGCTACCGGATGGAGTTGCGCTGGGGGGATAAGGTCCGGGCCGGGGCCTACGGTTGCCCGCCTGGCACCTCCATCCAGGCCGCGGAGCTTTTCGGCAACCTGCCCGCCCGCCGCAAGTTCCTGCGCTCCGCCGCTGCCGAGGGCGCCCGCATCCACGAACTGGTCTCTCGTTACGCCCTGGCCTACCCGGAAATCCAGTTCCAGCTGACCATAGATGGCCGCGCCGCTTTCGCCACGCCCGGCAATGGGCGCGGGGCGGAAACCTTGCTGGCCATCTTCGGGGCTGAGGTAGCCGCGGGAATGTTGCCGGTCAGCGGTCACGATGCTGAGACCGGTTATGGGGTGGAAGGTTTCACCAGCGCGCCCTACCTGCACCGGGCCAACCGCACTTACATGAACTTTTTCGTCAACCGCCGGTGGGTGCAAAACCGGCTGCTGTCCTTTGCCCTGGAGGAGGCCTACCACGACCTGCTGCCGGAAAAACGCTACCCGCTGGCCGTGCTGAACATCATAGTGCCCTATGCCGAGGTGGACGTTAACTGCCACCCGGCCAAGCGCGAAGTGCGCTTTCACCAGGAACGCAAGGTGTACGCGGTGCTGCAGCGGGGCGTGCGGGCGGCAGTGCTGGGCGGATCGCCGGTGCCGGTGGTGCCGCACCCTGCCAGCCGGCCCAACCTGGACCGCCAGGCCGTCGCGGCGCCGGAGCTGGCTCCGCTGCCAGCCAGCGGGACGGTATGGAGCGACGGGCCAGCGGGCACCGGCCGCGCATCCCAGGCGCCCCTGCTGGGCCAGGTGTTTCCCGGAGATGCGGCCGCCGCTCCGCCCGACGCCGCGGCACCCCGGCAACATTTGCCATCGCTGAATGTTGTGGGCCAGATAAAGCAGACCTACATAATTGCGGAAGGCCCCCAGGGGATGTACCTGGTGGACCAGCACGCCGCCCATGAACGGGTGCTGTTCGACCAGCTCCGGAAACAAGGCGGCGGGAAGTCAGTCCGGGCTGGCAAACGGCTGCTGCCCCCGGTGACCGTGGAGCTGACTCCCCAGCAGACCCAGACCGCGGCGGAGCAGACAGAGTTCCTCCGAAGCTAT
>VGZV01000090.1 GCA_016872385.1 SAR202 cluster bacterium
CGGCTGGGGCAGCACCCCAAGCTTGCCCCGGCAGCCAATCACAGGGACCCGGCAACAATGCTTCGGTAACATTCCTGGATCAGTGAATCATCTGCCCTTCGGTAACATTCTTGTTTGAGTTGACACGGGCGCGGTTGAAACCACCTATCCACCCAAAATAGACGCCAGGCCGGTGATATCCGCCACGTTTTCCAGGTCGCGGAACTGGCCGATGGCCCCCTCGATGTGGTCGGGCGGCAGGATGTAGCGAGTACAGTAGAGGAACTTGGCGTCCAGCTCCGGCGGCTCCAGGGGCAGCTCCGGCTGGCCCCGGGCGAACTCGGCCCGGTGGTGGATCACCCTGCCGCCGGTCACGGTCGCGGCCACTGAGCAGGGCAGGGGCATGGACGCCGTGGGAGTTTCTTCCGGCGCGACGGTGACTCGTTGTACCATAGCGGACACGCGGGGGTCTTGCACTGCGGCGTCGGTGAAAGACTCCAGCAGGGGCTGGCCTTGCAGCAGCGCCGCCGCCACCATGTAGGCCAGGCTGGAGCGGGCTTCCCAGCCGGTGCTGGGCCGGGCCAGGGGCAGCGCCTGCAAAGCGGCGGGGGCCACGCTTACCCGCACCGCCTCCACCTGGGCCGGCAGCAGCCGGTACTGCTGCATTAGCTGGCGCACTGCCTCAATGGAGGTATGGGCCGCGCTGTGGCACGGATAAACTTTCAGTGTTATGCCCGGCTGCACCACGTCCCAGGGGCTTCCCAGGCTGGCCAGCAGCGCCGCCTGCTGGGGCTCGGTGCGGTAGAGATCCCACTGACCGTAGTTATGCAGCAGCCCCCCTGGCGCTTCGATGGCGTTGCGGGCGCCGCCCATGCCCTGCTGGGCCAGCATGGCGGCAATCAAGCCCTGCATGGCGGCCCGGCCGCATTGAAAGGCTTCCCCAGGAGTAGCCTGGCTGGCGGTGATGCCCCCAGCCTGCCCTGCCGCCAGGCCCAGGGCCTGCTCCGTCTGAGCCTGGTCCAGCTTCAACAGACGCGCCGCCGCCGCCGCCGCGCCCAGGGTGCCTGCCACCCCATCGGCGGGCCAGGACTGGAGGCCGCCCGAAACCTGCCCGCCCGCCGCGCTGAGCTTGGCCGCTGCTTCGCAGCCCAGGGCAAAGGCGGTGAGGACCTCTTTCCCCGAGTAGCCGCTCATCTCGCCCAGGGCCATGACCACCGGGAACACCGCGCTGCTGGGGTGCAGGCCGCTCTGGGGAAGCTCGTCGTCAAAGTCCAGCAGGCGCACCATCATGCCGTTGGCCAGGGCCGCAAATACCGGCGAAGTGCGCAGTCCCATGCCGATGATGGTGCATTTGCCGTTGCCCCGCATCTCCTGCAAGAACTGGGTCACGGCGCGGCTCTCCGGCTGGGCCGCCCCCGCCAGGGCCACCGCCGCCGCGTTGAGCATCATGGACTTGGACTGCTCCACGACCTCCGCAGGAAGGTCTTCAAAGGTGGCGGCGCGGACCCATTCCGCCAATCGCTGGGTAACTCCCATTCTTGCCTTCTCCCAACGGGGACTGCCCAAGGCCTATCCCCTGGACTCATGGCACAGGATAACCAGGACGGCGGCCCTTGGCAATCGGCGTCCAGTTTTGACACGCCGACAGCGGCTACCCTATGATGGATTCAATATCCCCAATCCCAAGGAGGCCCCACATGGCCACCATCCCGGAGCTAAAAAACCAGTACCAGAGCCTTGACCGGCAGCTGCCAGTCCGCACTGAAGAGGACATTGACACCGCCTGCCTGCTGGCGTTCCAGTATGAGTACCCGGAGCAGGACACCCAGGTAGCCATTGACACCGACGAGTTTACCGCAGTCTGCCCTTGGACCGGCCTGCCAGACTACGGCGTTTTGCACATTGACTACGTGCCGGACCAGAGCTGCATTGAGCTAAAGTCCCTGAAGTATTACCTGCTCTCCTACCGGGACGTGGGCATCGTCCAGGAGCACGCCGTCAACCGCATCCTCAAGGACCTGGTGGCCCTGTGCCAGCCCCGGCGCATGAAGGTGACCCTGGACTACAAGGTGCGCGGCGGCATCCACACTGCGGTGTCGGTGGAGTACCAGGCTAGCTGACCGCCAATAGCTGATGTAATCTCCTGCGCAATCCAATACATCCGAGGCGATTGTATGCCGCAGCTTCCCCCCATCTCCAATGAAACCCTGGCCGTTTTGAAAGATATTCCCACCCAGACGCTGATTGACGCGCTATGGGTCAAAAACTGGCCCTCCAGCTACATTAACGGCGCCCGCCCCCTGCAACTGGGACAGAAGATGGCCGGCCGGGCCGTTACCCTGCGCTTTGTCCCCCACCGTCCAGACCTGGCCGCGGACAAGCCCAAGGGCGACCAGTCCGCCGAGTACGTGGCCTTTGAGCTTTGCGGCCCCGGTGAAGTGCTGGTAATTGACGCCATGGGCTGGGACTACAGCTCCATTGGCGGAGACATCAAGTTCATGCGCCTGTGGCAGCGGCAAATCGGCGGGCTGGTCACCGACGGCTCGGTGCGGGACAGCCAGCAGCTCAAGCAGTACGGCTTTCCGGTGTTCTCTTTCAGCACCACTGCCAAGCAGGGACCGGCGGACTTCTGGCCCTGGCAGGTCAACGACTGCATCCAGTGCGGCGGCGTGCTGGTGCGCCCCGGCGATGCGGTGGTGGGCGACGACGACGGCGTGGTGGTGGTGGCCCGCTCCATGGTGGACGAGGTAATCCAGATTGCCCACCAGCGGGAAGAAGTGGAGGGCGTCATCAAGGCGCAACTGGAGGTGGAACGCTGCTCGCCGGGCAAGTACTACCCCTTCAACGACAACACCTGGAAACTCTACGAGGCCAAGACCGGCAAGAAACGGGTGGTGTAGAGACGGCTACCAGCCTGATTAGAAATGGCACATGAGTCATCCCGAATTTTCGGCCAGATTTGTAGGGAGAGGAGCCAACGTGCTACGCCCACGTCATTCCATCCTTCGGCTGAAAGCTGGAATCCAGTTGCGGCTCCAGGTTCCGGCTTTCGCCGGAACGACGACATAGTCGCCCTGGACTTGGCCTGGGTTGGTGCAGTTGTCATTCCTTGCTGTCAAACTCTGGGATGACTCATGTTTTTACTTCGTGCCGCCACCCTCCGCCAATTAGCCGCCCCTACCTGTTGATGTCCATGACCACCTTGATGATGCCGTCCTGGTACTGCTCGTAGGTGTCGTAGGCCCGCTGCACGTCAGAGAGGCCCATGCGGTGAGTAATCAGCTTGGCGGGGTCGCACCAGCCCCGCTGGCGCAGCGACACCATGTCCCTGATTTGGGTAATGGGGTCGCCGCTGCGGGCGCCGGTGGTGGGAATAATGGTGGGCATCTTGTCCATCAAGTAGTTGTGTTCGATGGGAATGAACTTGTCCATCTGCACGCCAAAGACCATCACCGTGCCGAACTGCTTCACCTGGCTCAGGGCCAGGTTGAAAGTCTCCGGGTAGCCCGCCGCCTCAATGGTGACGTCCGCCCCAACGCCCTTGGTGATTTCCAGCACCGCTTCTGACAAGTTCTCCTGGGAAGGGTTGATGGGATGGGTTGCGCCAAACTCCCTGGACTTGTCCAGGCGGTAGTCCAGCAGGTCGGCAGTAATCACGCTGCGCGCCCCCAGTCGGGACACCAGCATGGTGAAGCACAGGCCGATGCTGCCTTGGCCCAGGATCAGCACGTTCTTGCCCAGCACGCTGCCCATCCTGGAACAGGAGTAGAGGACCGTGCCGGAGGGCTGGCACATGACCCAATCGTCCAGGGAGCCTTCATCGGGAAGTAAGGCCATGCGCTCCGGCCCGGAGACCATGTACTCTTGCAGGCCGCCGCCCACGCCGCGGGCGGGGATCACTATAACCCGCTGCCCCTCCCGGAAGCTGTCGGTGCGGCTGTCCACCACCACGCCCGCCACCTCGTGGCAAGGCTGGCCAGGGTCCAGAGGATAATGTTCTTCCGAAAGGATAGGGCCGTAGTGGGCGCGGATGTCGCTGCCGCACACCGAGGCCCGCTCCAGCTTGATTAAACACTGGCCGTCTTTGGGCGTGGGCTGGGGAACATCCACAAATTCAAAATGCTTGGGGCCTACCAGTCGTGCTGCTTTCATCTGAAACTCTTGTCCTAAAATAACCTTGGCCTGTGTATCTTAATACGGGCCAGGTTGGCAGGCAAGCGCAGGGGTAGTCGGGGTGCGCCCTGGGGAAGCTCTTTAATCACTGGGCAGACACATAGGTCTGCCCCTACCCTTAGAGCCTGTGTGAGAAATGCCGTCTACCCAGCCCGCTCATCCTTCGACAAGCTCAGGATGAGCGGAAACTTGGGTTCCCTTACCACACACTTGCTCTAGCCCGGCCACATAATCCAGCCGGTGTGGTCGGTCCTGGCCCGCAGCAGGTGGCCGCCGCCGGTGGTAACATACAGCGTCTTCATGTCCGCGTCGCCAAAGCAGCAGTTGGTGGGGCGGTCCACCCGCAGGGGATGGGTCTCCAGCACGCGCCCTGTGGGTGAGAACACGTAAATCATGGGGCCGGGCCCGGCCTGCTCCCAGCCGGCGCACACCACAATGTTGCCGTCGTTGGTCAGGGTCATGCCGTCCACGCCACGGTGCACGCCCCGGTGGTCAATGCCGAAGGTATGCAGAGTGGTGTATTCCCCCAGGCTGCCGTCGTCGTTAATTGGGTAGGCCCGCAGCTGCCGGGGCTGGTCCGGCGAGTAGTCGCTCTGGGCAACGTAAAGGGTCTTTTGGTCCCGGGAAACCAGCACGCCGTTGGGGCGGCTCACGTCGTAGGTGGCCCGCTTCAGCTCAAAGTCCTCGCCTTTGGGGTCCAGGCGCAGCACCGACATGTGGTCCAGTTCCTGCGGCCCCCAGTTGGGGTTGAAGGGGTCCGTGAACCAGATGCGGCCCTTCTTGTCCACTGCCAGGTCGTTGGGGCTGTTATGACGTTTGCCGTCCAGCCGGTGCGGCATAGAGGTGATGGTCTTGCGGTCTTTCTCAAAGCGCACGATGCGCCTTCCACCGCTCTGACAGCCGTACAGGTTGCCCTTGGAGTCAAAGCACAGGCCGTTGGTGTGGTTGGTGCCGGTGAAATACTCGCTGGTCTCGCCGGTGCTGGGGGTGTACCGCATGATGCGGTTGCCTGGAATATGGGTGAAAAGCACCGAATCGCCGTTCCAGACCGGCCCCTCGGTGGTGCCCCCGAAAGGCCCCGCCACCAGATCAAAATTCCATGCCATATCCAACCTTCTCCTGCAAGAAGCTGGCGCCAGTATAGACCAGGGCGGTGCGGCTGTCACCTTGCCGTATTCACTCACCTAAAATGTTACCCAAAGGGGTATGGTTCCCTCAGCTAGAAATGTTACCGAGGGAATCATGGCGAGTGAAGAGAAGATGACCGTGGATGAACGGCGCAAGTACCTGAAATTGAT
>VGZV01000091.1 GCA_016872385.1 SAR202 cluster bacterium
GGTACTTGCGCCGTTCATCCACGGTCATCTTCTCTTCACTCGCCATGATTCCCTCGGTAACATTTCTAGCTGAGGGAACCATACCCCTTTGGGTAACATTTTAGGTGAGTGAATACGGCTTCTTGTCTTCCCTCCAGCCGCGCACTATACTGCGGGTAGTATGGATCAGCCGAATGTCCCCAGCGGAGAGTTGACGGAACTGGCCCTGTTCCCCCTGAATGTGGTGCTGTTTCCGGGAATGCGCTTGCCGCTCCACATCTTTGAGGAGCGGTACAAGACCATGATTGGCCAGTGCATTGAGGGAGAGAAGCCCTTTGGCGTGGTGCTAATCCGCGAAGGCAAGGAGGTGGGGGAACCCGCCGAACCCTTCCGTGTAGGCACCACTGCACGCATAGGCCATGTGGCCCCGCTGGAAGAGGGCCGCCTGAACATTGTTACCCACGGTGTGCGCCGCTTTGAATTGGTGGATATAACCCGGCAGCGGCCTTACATGGTGGGAATGGTGCGGTATCTGGAAGACCTGCCCGGCAATGTTGCGCCAAACTTGCTGGCAGAGGTAAAGGCAGAGCAAGAGGCGTTGCTGCGCCACCTGGCGGCGCTGGCCGGGGGCTGGGTTGCCACGGTGGAAGTGTCTGAAGACCCGGTCCAGCTATCTTTTGCGGCAGTCGCCAGTCTCGTTTCCGCCATTGACATCCCCGCCCAACTGCGCCAGCGCCTGCTGGAAGCCCCCACGGCTGCGGAACGTCTGAAACTGTTGGCGCCCCTGCTGCAACGGGGCAACCAGATCCTGCAAGACCAGGTGGGCAAGAGGAACCCCTTCCAGGGTGCGCGGCTGAACTAACGGCGCCTAAGAATGTGTCTAAAAAGGCTAGGCGCTCTTGGTTCGACAGGCTCACCACGAGCGGGAAAACCGCTCACCCTGAGCTTGTCGAAGGGTGAGCGCTGGTAGTGCACAGCACTTTTAAAACACGCTCTAAGAGCGGCCACGTATGGATTACCAGAGCATTATTACCATAGAACCCTGGCAAGCGGGGCGGTAAGCCTTGCATACGGGAAATGCGCATCACTGTTTATGACGTGCTGGAGTATTTGGCTTCTGGTATGTCCGAAGGCCTTGTTTCAAAAGTAATGATTTCGCTGTGAGAATACGATTTTCATCCAATTCTTGTCACCCTGAGTCCTTCGGCTGAAGGACGAAGGGTCTAAAATTCCGGAATTTTAGATTCTTCGTCCCGATTACATCGGGACTCAGAATGACATTTGGAACAAGGCCTCCACGCTGAGATTCCGAGGCAGTATCAGGAAGAAATTCTCGCCTTTGACCAAGACTCGGACAGCTCATTTCTGGCACCGGGGTAAGCTGCCACTTTAGATTGCTTATCCCACCCTGGCCAGTTGCCCCCGCAGCCGGAAGGCCGCACCCTGGGGGATGTTGCCGGAGAACAGGTCCGGGTGCAGCATCTCCGCCATGATTTCCAGTCCGGTGACCAACCGCGGCCCGGACCGGCTGGTGTAGGCGCTGGCGTCAATTACATAGACCCGGCCATTGCGCACCGCAGGCAGGTCATCCCAGCCTTCCTTGCTGGTCAGCAGGGGCACATCCTGCAGGCCCCGTTTCACCTCAAAACCGCAGGGCATCAGGATAATCACTTCCGGCTGGCTGGCCACAATGTCATTCCAGTCCAGGCGGAAGGAGCCGGTCTCCTTGTCGCCAAAGAAGTTGGTACCGCCGCCCAAATCCACCATTTCAGGCACCCAGTGGCCGCCGCACATCAGCGGGTCGGCCCACTCCAGAGTCAGGGTGCGGGGCTTGTTGGCCGCCGTTGACGCCAGGTTCACCACGGCGTCTATACGCTGCTGGAGCCGGGCGGTCAGGGCGGCGGCTTCGGCTTCCCTGCCGGTGGCGCGGCCAACCCGGCGCACGTCCTCCAGAACGTCGCCCAGATACTGGGGGTCTAGGGACAGGACTTGCGGCTTGGTGGACAACGCCATGCTGGCCTCGGCGACCTGCCGAGTGGAGATTGCTCAAACCTCGCAGATAGCCTGGGTCAGCAGCAGGTCCGGTTTGGCTTCCTCCAGCAGTTTCTGGTTGATGTCGTAGATGCCCAAACCCTGTTGCAGCCGTTCGCCGATGACGCGACTGATTTCGCCGCTGGTGGGCTGCTGGCCGTCAAACACGCTGCGCACCACTATAGGTTTGGTGCGGGCCTCCGGCGGGTAGTCGCATTCAAAGGTTACGCCATAAAGCTGGTCTTGCAACCCCAGCTCAAAAACAATCTCGGTGGCGCTGGGCAAGAAGGAGCAGATGCGCATGGAAACCTCCCGGAGAGCCGGTGCCGGATACTGTGTCTGGCGGTATCTTAGCGTCAGCCGGGCTGGGGCGCAAGCTAAAGCCACTGGGCGATGCGCTGTGCCAACCCGCCGATGCTCAGCCAGTAGTAGATGACGAAGAAGCCTGCCAGCACCATGAGCACTGCGCTGATGCGCTCCACGTAGGGGACCATTTTGCGCATGTGGCGGCCCGCCGCCTCTTTGAACACTGCCGTGCCCAGGGTTAGCGCCAGCAGCATGGCGCCCATGCCCAGGGAGTAACTGAGGAACTGCCCCAGTCCTGCGGCAAGACTGGCCGAGGTGAGGGAACTCCCCACCACAATAAGGAAAATGGGCAAGGTGCAGCTAAGGGAAGCGATGCCATAAGCTATGCCGAACATGAAGAACCCCAGCGCGCCCCTTCCTCCCCCGGGGTTAATCAGCGCCGATACCCGGCTGGCCGCGCCCAGGTACAGATGCCCCCGTCCCAGGAGCATCCAGGCTCCCAGGGCCACTAACATGATTCCAATACCCAGCCCTGCCCAGGGCATGACGCCCACCAGGAACCGGCCTCCAGCGGTAATTATGCCGCCAGCCACGCCAAACAGCAGGATAAACCCCAGGGTTACCATGACCGTGACCAGGAGGCCCTTCAGAAGCCGGGATGCCAAGCCGCCGCCGCTAATGGTGGACGCGCCGGTGTCCCCCAGGTACAGGGATATGTAGGCAGGCAGCAAGGCAAAGCCGCAGGGGTTAACCGTGGCCAGCATCCCGCTGCCAAAGGCGTAGCCCACCGGCAGGGCCTCCACCAGGTTGGATGCCAGGCCGGCCACCAGCGCCAATATCTGTTCAATGAAGTGTTCCATATAAATAGATACGCCGGGCGATGGCAGGCGGTTTTGTTCCAATATCGGCCATTATACTTGAGCAAGGCATGGATTTTTCCATAAAAGAACATGAGTCATCCCGCATTTTGGGCCAGGTTTGTAGTGAGAGGAGCCAACTTGGTACGGCCCCGTCATTCCATCCTCCGGCTGAAAGATGGAATCCAGTTGCCGCTCTGGGTTCTGGATTTCGCCGGAACGACGCCATAGTTGCCCTGGATTTGGCCTGGGTTGGTGCAGTTGTCATTCCTTGCTGTCAAACTCTGGGATGACTCATGTATTTGCCAGCTTCGGAATGTCGTGGAGGCAGGGATGTCAGGCGACCAGGGCCTGGCTGTTCTGCTCCGCCCGCAGGTCGTTAAGCTGCTCCCGAACGACCCGGACCTGGCGCTCGCTGCGGCCCACCAGGGTAGAGATTTCCCGGACGGTGCGGCCTTCGTCCAGGTACTTGATTAACTCCTGGTTCCTGATCCACCAGCGCTGTTCGCTGCGGTGCTTGGCGACGATCAAGGAGTTGATGTCCCCCACAGCCCAGCGGGGACGGCGCTGCCGCCGGGCAACCACCAGCCCAAGCTCCTCTTCCGCCGCTTCTGCAGCCGCTTCTTCCGGAGGGGGCTGAAGGTCCGGCGTATCGGGGTAGAAATAGCGGCCACATTGCCAGCAGCGCCATTCGTCGCCGTCCAGCACCAGGTCACCCTTGCAGCGAGTGCAGCACTTCAATTGACACAGCATCTTGGCCACCTGACTTCACTACATTCCCGGCTGGGGCCATCGGTTTTGTCCAGCCGGGGAACTTATTTCCTAACAAATTTGACACAAAGAGACTGGGCCTCCTATGGTGACGGCCCATTAAGTTGTACTGCGTCGGCCACCATGTCCGGGGGTGATGATTTCCTTGTCACCAGGGGTGCGGGCACCCTGTAACTAGGACCTGCGGGCAAGATTCCCCATGCTCACTGATTGTTCACGAGACTTTCTTGCAAGTTCACTGGTTAACCCCAGTGCCTGCATCTCAACACCCGTACAATCTGAAGAAGTTTGTCCACATTTTCATAACGTTAGTGTTACTCGCTCCCCGGCCCACTGCCCAGCAGTCAAGCCAGCCAGGGCCTGAGTACTGGTTCATTTTGGGTCTCGTCACACCGGCGCAAGCCGCAATCCAGTAGAGTACGTCAAGCTGGGGCATTCCTGGACACCGGCTTCCGTCGGTGTGACGGATGGCCCTCTTATTTCCTGCTATGGCATATTGAACCACTACTGGGGCCAGGCTTAATTTTTTCGGAATTGGAAAGGAAATTGCATTATGGGGGGAACCATCGGAAGAAAATTCTGGGGCATTGGCACCGGAAGGCCCGACATTGACCAGCCCCTGGGCGGCGGGATCTCCTGGGGGTCTTTAGTCCTGGTGGAGGGCGCTCATGCCACCGGCAAAACCGTACTTGGCCAGCACCTGGCCTGGGATGCCCTGCGGCAAGGTGCGGCAGTGGCTTACTATTCCGCCGAGGACCCTTCGCCCAGCCTATTGAGCCGTTCCGCGGCGCTGGGGCTGGACATGCTGGACTACTTTTTGCTGGACCGGCTCAGAATCTATCCGCTGCGCCGGGACAACACGGCGCCGCCTCAGGAGGCCCTGGACCAGTTGCTGCGGCACATCTCCAATTTGCCATCGGAATTCCGCTTGGTGGTGGTGGATTCCCTGGGCGGAGTGACGCCCCGCCTGCCCCGTGCCGCTCTGGCCCAGCTTTTGGCGCAATGCCTCCAGTTGTGCGCCGATGGCAGGATAGTGGCCCTGTCCCCGGCCCCCAACCCGGCGTTGCGGGACTTGCTGTGGCCTTTGCCTGCAGATTGTGTGTGGTTGCGTTTGAGCCTGGCCACGGTGACGGCTGGCAAAGTCTTTCGCAGGCTGGAGATGGCGCAGCCGGGCCAGCACCCGGAATGGCTGCCTCCTTCGGTTATCTTTGATGTGGAGCCAAATCTGGGCATAAGGGTAGTGCCTCTGCGCCAGTGCCAGGCCTAGCCCTCAGGGGGTGTGTTAAAAGTCCCTCCCCTTGGTAACGCTTGATGCACATTAACAAGTGAAGAGGGAGGAAAGTGCCGAGGAAGGTGTAAGCTAGCCTTACCCGACCAAAGGAGGCTGGCCATGGCCTTAGACCTCGACACC
>VGZV01000092.1 GCA_016872385.1 SAR202 cluster bacterium
ATCCCGATGATTTGTTCCTCGGTGAACCGGCTGCTTTTCATGTCGAGCTCTCCTTAGCTTTGTAGATTCTATCGGAGAACCCGCATTACCAGTGGACTTATTTTAGGGGGAATGGTCACCACCGTTGTGGCGAGGGAGTGACGCGGGGTCGTGCGAGACTGCGGGCTGACAACCGGTTGTAGGGGACGGTACGCTGCTCGGCCCGCTGCTGAACCAGAACGTTAGCCGGACATGGGAATAAGAAACCTCAAGCTACCCTTCCAGTTGGACCTATCAGCCCTTATAAGTCGAATGCGGCGACTTCCGAAGGCCGTGGACGGGGTTTCTCTCAACTTCCCCTTCGTCAGGGTGTCGGTCAAGCCGCAAGGTCTGGAACGGCGAGTGGCCCGCGAGGTGGTCATCCGCCTAGCCGACCGACGGGTGCTAAATGCGTTCGAGTGCTGCGACGACTGAATTGAGCGCGCTGGTCCGGTTGTGCCAAGAAGATTCGGTCTATGTATTGGTCAACTTCTGTGGCGTCCTGGCGGTCAATGATAGGCATTTGGATTTCCTCTTTGAGAATTAGAGTATTGGTCTCTTTTGTCTACAACCCCATCCTTCGCATCCACCCTGCCCTTTTTCGGAAGTAGATGCGGCTATGCTCCTTGGCCGCCTCCAGCGCCTCTTCGTGCCGCCCCGCTAGCTGGGCCAGCCTGATGGAGTGAATGGCTTTATATAGCTCCGGGTGGTTCTGCCGCACCCGGTTAAGGTGGGTCAGCAGCGTCCCTTCGCTCATTCCCGCGAGTCTGGCGGCTTCCGGGCCTCGCCGCCGCCAACCAGAGCTTGTACAGCCCGGCGCTGGCCTGGCGGCAGCACTGACAAGTCCGGTATGTCATAGGGAATAGGCTTTTTCGCCTGGGCAGAGGCGTGAACCCTGGGTAATTCAGCTAAAACCCCACCGTATACCTCAGGTCTGGCCTTGGCCAGAAGCCGCATCAGCTTTTCAAGGTTCAGGTCGTCCATATTGCCAGTGCCATTCTTGCCGCAGCCTGTGCTCTGTCTTGGCTATGGTTACGGCCCAAACCCAGTTTACCATCTTGGTCTGCCGCCAAGAGTGCCGTATTGACCGGGCCGGATTCACCATATTGTCGCCGATAGTCATTGACTAAGAGGGTGTGTGGGAATTGCCATATCTCCCCCTTACCAAGGGGGGGCTAGAGGGGGTCGGACCACCCCACCCTTCGGCTGCGCTCAGGGCAGGCTCTAACCTCCCCTTGCTAAGGGGAGGAATTTGTCACACATCCTCTGAGTCTCCTGGGAATTACTCTCTGCCGCGCATCAGCTCACTTAAGGACCAGGGTGTGCATACCAGAGGGATAAGAAGCCAGAGGCGCAGGGGTCCACTGTGCCACCCGCGGCCCTACACCCCAGGGCACGTTGACATAGCCAACGCCTATGTAGTACTGCTCCTCCCGCAGGGCTTTGTAGAGTTTGTTAAAGGCTTCGGGCTTCCTGGCCGGGTCAATCACCGCCAGGGTCTCGTCCACCAGCTTATACAGGGCCTGGTCCTCGTGGGCGCGGGCGCCGCTGGTAGCAGTCCCGTGGCTTGACCTGATGATGGAAGCGCCGTCCCTCCGTGCTTCGTTGTCATGCCACCGCACTTCTCCTCTCATCCCGCCTTCAGTATTGCGGACCTTCTGAATGGCCGCCTGGTCGCCGATTACCACCACCACATCCAGCCCCAACTCCTTCTTCCACATATCGGCGGCCAGTTGGGCCGACTCGGGAAGGAAAGGAGCAGCCGTGGACACCCAGGTATTTATTTTCAGCTGGCCGAAACCCTTGCCGCCGGGGAAGCCGGCCTCAGCCATCAACTGCCGCGCCTTGACCGGGTCATAGGGGAAAGGGTCCAAGTCGGGGCTGTAACCCAAGGAGCTGGGGGTGGCATAGGACCACCCCTTGGGTACGAACACCTCGGCTCCAAAGAGTTTGTCCTGGAACACCTTCAAGTCCAGGGCGTAGGCCATGGCCTGGCGCACCTGCTTTTTGCTGAAGGGAACGTCCGAGTTCCAGGCCCCGCGGAAGTCCATGCTGATGTAGAAACCCTCTGGGCCGAACACGATGCGGCCCCCGCCGGCTTCCACTTGTTTCCGGCTCGCCAGGCTGACCGGGGCGATGTCCGCCTCTTTAGCCCGCAGGGCAGCCACCCTGGTCGCTTCCTCAGGGACCAGGCGAAGGTCCAGAGACTTGAAATTCACCCTCCGGTCTTGGGGGAAACCGTTCTTGGGCTGGAAGTGGAAATCGTCAAACCGCTCAAACTCCATTGATGCCTGGGGCACGCGGCGGGTCAACTTCATGATGCCAGCGCCCACCGGGCTGGTGTCGTAAGCCCGTTCCAGGACTTCATCAAACAGCTTTTCCTGCTTGGGCAGAACTCCGTACCAGTCGGCGCTGGCTTCGGAGATGACCTCAGCAAGGCCGGAGTCCGCATTCTTGGTGGTTAGCGTTACCGTTTTAGGTCCAGTTTGCTCTATTTTGGCCGTGTTCTTGGCGATGCTCTGGGATTTCCCGCTGGTGGAATGGGTCAAGGAGTCAGGGCCAAAGTCGTAGAGCCAGGTGTAGAGGACGTCCGCCGCGGTGATGGGCTGCCCGTTATGAAAGGTCATGCCGTCCCGTATGGTGAACGTCCAGGTCTTGCCATCGGGGGAAAGGTTCCAGGCTGAGGCGATGCCGGGGATCAACTCGAGCTTTTCGTTGGTGGTCAGCAGGAATCCGTGGAGGAGCCGGGCGTAGGTGTTGCCGGCGCCTGAGCCAACGCTGAACGTGAACCGCTCGTTGCCAAAACCCCCGACCATCATCGTTAGCTTTCCGGGGTTAACCACCGGCGCTGCGGGAACTGCCGCCGTGGCCGGGACCGCGGTGGGAGCCGCCACCGGGGCGGGCGCGGCCACCGTGGGTTTGACCGCCGGAGTGGCGGTGGCGGCGGCGCCGCAGGCCACGGCCAGCAACAGGAGCGGCAGCAGCATAACTGGCGCGCTGAACTTGTACCTACGGAATGGGTGACCACTCATGGAACTACTCCCTGCGTTCTTAATTTTCCTGGGATTAGGCTTGGCTGCCTCACTACTTCAGGACAATGCTCTGGTGGTTGGACGGGTAGAAGGCCAGAGGGTAAGGTTGCCAAGCCGTGACTCTTGGCCCCACCGCCCAGGGGATGTTCACGTACCCCAGGCTAAACTCATAGGCTTCGTCCCGCAGCCGCCGGTAGGTGGCGTTAAAGACCTTTGGCCGTTCTGCCGGGTCCGTCACCGCCAGGGCCTTCTGCATCAGGTCAACCAGCTCTTGGGTCTCGTGGTACCGGGAGCCGTGGCCTGGGGTGCCGTAGGCGTTGCGGTTGATGCTGGCCGCATCCAGCCGGGCTTCGTTGTCGGCCAGCACCACTTGACCGTATAACTCCTCAGTCAGAATCTGTTTCTTGATGTTAGCCTCTTCCCCCACCTTCACTTCCACCTCCAGCCCCAGCTCCTTCTTCCACCCGTCGGCCACCAGTTGCGCAGTCTCGGGCAGGAAAGGCACCGATGCTGACTGCCACGTGTTAATGACCAGTTTGCCAAAGCCTTTGCCGCCAGGAAAACCGCCGTCGGCCAGCAGTTGCCGGGCCTTGGCGGCGTCGAAGGCCGGAGGGTCTAGCTCAGGGCTGTAGCCAATGGTGCTAGTGGTGACGGCAGCCCAGCCTTTGGCCTGCATTACCTGAGGGCCGCCAAAGAGCTGGTCGCGGATAACATCCCGGTTTATTGCTGTATTCAGCGCCTGGCGGACTTTCAAGTTGGAGCAGGGGTGCTGGGCCTTCTGGCACCCCCGGGTTTGAATGCGAAAATACGCGCCCTCCTGACCGAAGACCAGGCGACCCCCGCCTGCCTCCACCTGCTTGCGGGCAGCCAGACTGACTGGGGCGATGTCCGCATCCCCAGCCCGGATGGCGGCCACCCTGGTGGCTTCCTCGGGCACCAGCCGCAAGTCCAGGGACTTGAACTTGACCCGCCGGTCTTCGGGGAAGCCGTTCTTGGACTGATAGTAGTAGTCGTCAAACCGCTCGAAGGACATCAACTCGGCAGGGACATACCGGACCAGCTTCATCAAGCCCGCGGCGTTGGGTGTCCGGTTGTAGGCTTCCACCAGGGCCTCGTCGTGGAGCTTCTCCCGCTTGGGGATCACCCCCCACCAACTGGGCGAGGCCTCGGAGAAGGAGTTGACCGCAATGCCAGCGTCGGGAAACTTGGTGGTGATGCTGACCTTATCTGGGCCAGTCAGCTCAATCTTCTCCACAATGCGGGCCAGGGCTTGGGCGCCGCTCTGGGTGGCCCAGCCCAGGGCCTCGGGACTCCACTGGTGACGCCAGGTCCACAGCACGTCTTCGGCAGTTATCTCCGTGCCGTCGTGGAACTTGGCCCCCTTACGTATCGTCACCGTCCAGGTCTTGCCGTCCGGGGAAGCACCCCAGTCCGTGGCAATGCCGGGGAGCAGTTGGGTCTTCTCGTTGGTGGCAATCAGGAAGCCGTGGAGGATGCGGGCGTAGTTGTTGCCACCGCCCACATCAAAAGTGTAGTCGAACTTGCCAGCGCCCCAGCCGCCAATCATCACGGTGACTTTGCCGGGGTTGACCACCGGCGCCGCGGGAAGGGTTGCAGTGGCTGGGACCGGGGTGGGCATCGCCCCCGGAGCGGGCGCGGCCACCGTGGGTTTGACCGCCGGAGTGGCGGTGGCGGCGGCGCCGCAGGCTACTGCCAGCAACAGAAGCGGCAAGAGGATGACCGGCACACTCACCCCAGGCCTCCGAAATGGCAAGTTTGCCATGAGTGAACCTCCTGAGTTAACTACTCCTTGGGCAATTGCCTCTTGATTCGTGTTGCCCTTACTGTAGGGGCGAGTTTGAAACCCGCCCCCACAAAGGTCTAAGAGCCTGTGTGAGAAATGCCGTCTGCCCAGCCCGCTCATCCTGAGCTTGTCGAAGGATGAGTAGCTCTTAGCCCGCTCATGGTTCGACAAGCCCCGACCTAGTCGGGATCCCGATACGTCGGGACTCACCACGAGCGGGAATTGTCACACACCTCTAAGAACCTGTTCAGAATCTTTTGAGGAGTAACACGGCGAAGGCCAGGACGACCATGTGCAGGCTGGTATTGAGGTCGCGCTCGCAATTCTTCCAAAGGCGTCGGCATTTTTCCAGCCATGCAAAGGAACGCTCCACCAC
>VGZV01000093.1 GCA_016872385.1 SAR202 cluster bacterium
CGGGGCCGGTCCATGCCGCCGCCGGGGCCGCCCCGACCGCCGCCAGGGCCGCCGGGCCGGGGCCTGCCACCGCGGTCGCCAAAGGAACGGGGCGGGCCAGAGGGCCGTGGTGCGGCGCTGGGTGTTGCCGGCGTGCCGTCATCGCCGAACAGGGCGCGGCGGGACAGGTTCAGCCGCCCCATGGCATCAATTTCTTGAATCATTACCGTAATCTCCTGGCCGATGCGGACTTCCTCCGCCATTTCGCCCAGGTCTTCGCTGCGCACCAGGCCCTCCCGGCCCGGCAGCAGCTCCACAAAGGCGCCAAAGTTGGTCAGGCGAGTCACCTTGCCGGTGAAGATGTCCCCTACTACCAGTTCCCTGGTAAGGCCTTCCACCCGGCTGCGGGCCAGTTCCAGCATAGCCTGGTCGCTGGAGCCAATGGTCACCGAGCCGTCGTCTTCCACGTCAATGGATGCGCCCGTCTCTTCAATGATGGCCCGGATTACCCGGCCGCCGGGGCCGATTAGCGCGCCAATCTTCTCCACGGGGATTTGCAGGCGGATCATCTTGGGTGCGTAAGGGCTAAGCTCGGTGCGGGGCTGCTCAATGGCATCCTTCATCTTGTCCAGAATGAACAGCCTGCCCACCCGGGCCTGCTCCAGGGCCTGGCTCAATACCTCCTGGCTCAAGCCCCGGATTTTAATATCCATTTGCAGGGCGTTGACTCCATTTGCGGTGCCCGCCACCTTGAAGTCCATGTCTCCCAAAAAGTCCTCAATGCCCTGAATGTCGCTGAGTACTGCAAACCCGCCATCCTCGCCGGTGACCAGTCCCATGGCAATGCCAGCTACCGGCGCTTTCATGGGGACGCCTGCGTCCATCAAGGCCAGGGATGAGCCGCACACACTGCCCATAGATGTGCTGCCGTTGGAACTGAGCACTTCAGACACCACCCGGATGGCGTAAGGGAACTCGTCTTCCGGCGGCAGGGCGGGTAAAATGGCCCGCTCCGCCAGGGCGCCGTGGCCAATCTCCCGCCTTCCGGGGGAGCCAATGCGCCCGGTCTCGCCGGTGGAGTAGGGCGGGAAATTGTAGTGGTGCATATATAGCTTGGTGTTGTCCGGAGCCACCGTGTCCAGGGTCTGCTTCATCTGCAAGGAGGCCAGGGTGGCTATGGAGAGCACCTGGGTGTGGCCACGGGTGAACAGGCCGGAGCCGTGGGTGCGGGGCAGCACGCCTACTTCACAAGTAATGGGCCGGATGTCTGTCAGGCCGCGGCCGTCGGGCCGGATGCCCTGTCCCAGAATGCGGCGGCGCACCTCGTCCTTATACAGGTTCTTGAACGCCTCAGCCAGCTTTTCAGATGGGTATTGCTCCCCCAGAGCTGTCTTGACCTCATCTTCCAGCCGGTTCTCCGCCTCTTCCCGGGCTTCCTTGCCCAGGTTCTCCTCCAGGATAGCGGCCAGCCGCCCATTGAGGATTTCTTTAACCTGGGCATGGAGCTTTTCCGCTTCCTCGTAATCTACGGTGATGGCCACCTTGGACTTGCCCACCCGGCTGGTCAGTTCGTCAATCATGTCTATAACCAGCAGGTTCACGTCCTGGGCGCGGCGGATTCCTTCCAGGATTACCTGTTCCGAAACTTCGTCAGAGCCGGACTCCACCATCATTATGGCGTCGCGAGTGCCGGCCACCACCATGCTCATTTGGGAATCGTTTTCCTCATCGTAGGAAGGGTTGACCAGGTACTGGCCGTCCTTGTAGCCGATCCGGCATGCGCCGATGGGTCCGTTAAAAGGTATCTGGGAGATGGACAGGGCGGCGGAAGCGCCGATGATTCCCAAAACTTCCGGCGGGTTCTTCTGGTCGGCGGACAGCACGGTGAGGACAACCTGGAGGTCGTTGTGCAATCCCTTGGGGAACAGGGGGCGGATGGGCCGGTCCGTAAGCCGGGCGGAGAGAATGGCCTCTTGCCCGGGGCGGCCTTCCCGTCGGAAGAAGCTGCCGGGAATTTTGCCCACGGAGTAGAGCCGTTCTTCAAACTCCACAGTCAGGGGCAGAAAGTCTATGCCCAGGCGGGGCTTTTGCGACATGACTGCCGTAGCCAGGAGAATGGTCTCTCCGTAAGTGACTACCACGGCGCCGTGGGCTTGTCCGGCCAGCTTGCCGGTCTCCAGGGTTAGCTTTTCGTTGCCAATAACGCGTTCAACAAGTGTAGACATAGAGGGGTTGGAAAACCTCACTTCAGAATAGGGGAGGGCTAATGCAAATAGTCCCGACTAGTCGGGACTATTTCTGGGCGGAGTTTAGCGCCGTAGTCCGAGGCGGGAGATTAGCGACTGATACCGTCCCACGTCTTCTTTGCTGAGGTAGTTGAGCAGCCGCCGCCGCTTGGAGACCATTCCCACTAACCCGCGCCGGGAGTGGAGGTCCTGTTTGTGGGTGCGGAGGTGCTCACTGAGGTGCTTGATCCGCTCAGTGAGGATGGCAACCTGCAGTTCGGTGGAGCCGGTATCGCTGTCGTGTCGTCGGTAGTCCTGGGTAATCTTTTCCCTGGTAGCGCCGTCTAGCATTTGGTCACATGTAGCCTTTTTAACTTTTTCTTCATCAACGGGCGAATTATAGCATGGCCTCTGGTGACGTAGCAATGCCGATGGCAGCCGCTTTGTGCGGGTTCATTAAACAGCCAAGATTACTCTTTCTAGGAACGGTTCCATATCCTATAATAGTCTCCCCGTTAATGCCGAGACAGGCGCGCAAGTACAATTGTTATCTTGCTTCATGGCGGGTAGAAATTTCGCGCACGGCTCGCAGGTGACGCCGTGAATAAGGCCAAGGAGGAGAACATGGCCAGCGCCAAGTTTGTTAAAGTGGCCCAAGTGGATGAAATTCCTTCCGGTCAGATGAAGATGGTGGAAATAGGCAGTGAGCAGGTGCTGCTGGCCAACGTATCAGGTAAAATATATGCCTGCTCGGACATCTGCTCCCATTCTTACGCCTCTTTGTCCGAAGGCGACCTGAAGGACGAAGAAGTGCAATGCCCGCTCCACGGAGGTTCTTTCAATGTCATTACCGGCGAGCCGATGAGCGCGCCCTGCGAAGAGAAAATTAAGACCTTTGAAGTGCGCATTGCCGGCCAGGACGTGCTGGTAGGGCCGGCTAAAGACTAGCTTTTTCTTACCAGGTTGAGGTCCAGTTCCAGACGGATATTGTCCTCTACGCTGACCACCAGGAACACGGAAGGTATTTTTAGCCCAAACTGGCTAAAGGGGAAAGCCGTAGTAGCCTTGCCGGTGAATCCCTGCTGGGTGAAGTCTCCGGCAACATCCCAGGTCACTGGGCTGGCGACCCCGTGCAAGGTCAGGTCCCCGGTCAACTGGAACTGGGCCTTTCCTTGCACTGGCAGCGGGGCCGTCAAGCCCTTAATTTCCCGGGCCACAAACTCCGCATTGGGAAACCGGCTGGTCTCCAGGGTGTTGCGGCGCACGTAATTGTCCCGGCGGGAATCGTTGGTCTGCAAGTTGGTCAAATCCACATTGAACTTGGACTCTTCCGCCAGGACCGCATTATCTTTCCGCAATGATATACTTCCCGTCACCGCCCTGGTGGTCCCCACGGCGTCATTGGGCAGGCTCAGGTTTGCCAGCTGCTCCCGAACCATGTACCTGGCGGTGGTGCCTTCCGCTACTTCCAGTCGCACCTGGACTGTTCCGGGCAGCACCAGGGCGCTGGTGGGCAGCGGGGTGGCCGCCGGGAGCGGCGTGCTGGCAGGTATTGACGTGGCAATGGGGACAGGCGTGTTTGTGGGCACTGCCGTTGCGGCGGGCGCAAGAGTGGCAGGCGGCACTGGGGTGCTGATAGAGACGCTGGTAGCCGTAGGAGCAGCAGTGGCGGCGGGAATGGCAGTGGGCGCCGACGGCGCAGGCGTAACGGCGGTGGCGCAGCCAGCGAGTAAAATTGCCGCCGGCACTGTGAAAGCAACCAGAATATTCCGGTATGGCGACATGAATGCATCCCTCTACAGAGACGGTCCGGCAAAGGCCTGCACGGCTTTTTAGGGAGCAGTCAGCCAGGAGGACGAAAGGCTAAGTGGGTGCCATTTGGAAGGCGGCCAATATACAAACCAGGCCTTGCCGACAATGAGACCTTCGGGCACCGCGCCCCAGTTGCGGGAGTCGTTGCTGCTGGGGCGGTTATCGCCCAGGACGAAATACTCCTTGTCCTTAAGCCGTATCGGCGACATCTCTGACAGGTCATGGGCTTGCAGATAAGGTTCCTGCAATCGCTTACCACTTACGAACACTTCGCCCTGGCGGATTTCCACCTGTTCTCCCGGCAGGCCGATGACGCGCTTCACAAAGTCCCGGCCAGGGTCCCTGGGGAATTGAAAGACAATGACATCGCCGCGGTGTGGCGGATGAATGGCGTATGGCTTATTCCCGGCGTGGGCATCCCAGAACGGCACAAGACGAGACAGACGATTTTCGTCAATGCGCAAATAGACCACTTTGTTGACCAGCAGGTACTGCCCGCCTTGCAGGGTGGGATACATGCTGGAACCCTCCACCCGGAAGTTTTGTACGCTGGTCTGGATGACCAGGAACACTACCAGCGCCAGTAATACAGCTTCAACGAACTCGCGCGCCACAGAGGACATCACAATATTGCCAGCCATCAGTATCTGGTTAGCCCAACAAGAATTATAGCATCAAAGGTTGTTAGCCAAGTTCCGACGCAGTTGTCACTGAATTGTCATACTTTGTGTTACATATGGCATAAGTTAGTCGCCAAATGCTTGTTGGCAAGACTTCAGCCTTTCGGTATCCTCAATCGAGTCAAAGTCCATACGCTTCAGATTGTGTGATTTTCGATTGTATTTGGCAGAATTCTTCTGGGGAAGCCGGGTGTACGCTTGCTGGGAGGTGACTAGAGCGTGTCGTCAAAATAACTTACTCCAGATTATTACCGCTCGGATCTGACAGGAAGCTAGGTAAGAGGCAGACCCTTTGGCATAACGGGTCGCTATGCCCCGCCACTGTTTGAAAAGGAGGAAGGAGTTCTCCACCAGGTGGCGTAATTT
>VGZV01000094.1 GCA_016872385.1 SAR202 cluster bacterium
GCTTGCCCCGGCAGCCAATCACAGGGACCCGGCAACAATGCTTCGGTAACATTCCTGGATCAGTGAATCATCTGCCCTTCGGTAACATTCTTGTTTGAGTTGACACGGAAGCGCCCCTTGGCGCACCCTGTTACCGCACCAGGGCGCACACACAGGTGCGCCCCTACAGATATATCCAGTATATCCAGAATGAAGCGGCCCAGGGGAAGACTGCCACGGGCAGCGCAGGAGTAGAACGCCCCGGCGCTTAACGCTGGGCTACGCTGCCTTCCTGCACCGCGGGGGCCGCGGGCGCAGCCTTGTGCTGGCGGGCGAGCAGGTTCAGCAGCGGCAGGGTCATCAGGTTGGTCACCAGGGCCACCACCACAATGATGGTGAAGGTCAGGCCGGTGATTATCTGCAACTGCAAGCCAATCAGGCCCGCCACCAGCACCAGCAGCCCCCGGGTGTTGAACAGCACGCCCAACATGCCGGTCTCGTTCCAGGAAAGGCCAAAGCCCTTGGCCGGCGCCACCGCCAGGAACTTGCCTACCATGGTGCCCAGCAGCACCAGCAAGGTGGCCGGCAAAGTTTGTAGGGTTATCTGTTTGAGGTCGGCGGCAAACCCCGCCATGGCAAAGAAGATGGGCAATAGTAGAATCATGGTCAGGTCTTTCACTTTGGAGCCCAGGGCCTGCCGCAATGCCCGGTCATCCGGGAGGATGATGCCCCAGACAAACCCGCCTACCAGGGCGTTGATGCTGAGCTGGTGGGCAATCAGCCCGTAGAGCACCATGCCGCCAAAGGCAATGGCCAGGCCGTCGCCAGAGACCACTCCGTTGGTGAACATCCTGCGATATAACTTGCCCAAGATGGGCCGCACCACAAACCAGGAAACCAGGATAAAGACCACCACCAGTACTAGCTTGACCAGGAAATCGCTGGAACCTTTGGCGGCGGCCACGGTCCCAGCAAAAGAGATGTAGCTGAACATCAGCACCGACATTACGCCGGTGGTGGCTACGGCCAGGGAACCCATCTTGGAGTTAAGCTCGCCGCGCTCCATAAGTATATGGGCCATTACCGGAAAGGCAGTGACCGAGAGGGCAGCGCCCATGAACAGGGCGAAGGGCAGAAGCTGTTCCCCAGCAGGGCCCACAAAGGCCGCAGTGTGCATGAGCTTGGCGATGGGGAACCCCAGCAGGGCGGGCACAGCGACGGAAAGCAGAGCCAGCACCCCCACTTGCAGGCCGCGGCCCTTGACCTTGCTCAGGTCAAACTCCACTCCAGCCAGGAACATGAACATGGTCAAGGCCAGGGTGGCAATTATGCCCAGCACCGGCCGGGCCTGGGTGGGAGCAATTACCTGGGACAAGGTGGCGCCCAGCAGAGTAGGCCCCAGCAATATGCCAGCCAGAATTTCTCCCACCACCCTGGGCTGCCCTATTTTCGCCATGATGCCGCCCAGTATGCGGGCCAGCACCACAATGATCACTATGTCCATCAAGACATAGGCAATCAGCATAGGCCCGCTGACGCTGGCGGGCGGGGTAAGGCCCTGGAGCCATTCAAACATACAATATCTCCTGACCAGTCAATATAAATCCGGTAACACAGATAAACCACACCGGGGTGAGATGCCAACAGACTGCCGCGCCGTTAAGAAAGGAACTCTGCTTAAGAGCCTGTGTGAGAAATGCCGTCTACCCAGCCCGCTCATCCTGAGCTTGTCGAAGGACGAGTAGCTTTTAGCCCGCTCATGGTTCGACAAGCCCCGACCTGGTCGGGATCCCGATACGTCGGGACTCACCACCAGCGGGAATTGTCACACACCCTCTAAGAGCCGCCTTGGCCGCCTCTGTCTAGGACCCGTGGGCCACGGCGGGCGCTAGAACTTCTTCGTTCTCCACCGTCCAGGGCTTCTTCCGGGTGATGAGATGGAACAACGGGGTGGTGGCAAAGGTAGTCACCACGGCCATGATTACCAGCATGGTAAACAGGGTGGGAGAAATTACTCCCAGGTCCAGTCCAATGTTAAGGACGATCAGCTCCACCAGGCCGCGGGTGTTCATCAAGACTCCCAGGGCCGCCGAGTCCCGGGTCCGGTGGCCCAGCAGTTTGGCGGCCACAAAGCTGCCTCCAAACTTGCCCAGGGTAGCCACCACAATCACCAGGCCGCACATCATCCAGTCCTGGGGTGTGGAGAGCAGACCCAATTCCGTGCGCATGCCGGTAAAGGCAAAAAAGATGGGCAGCAACAGGATCTTGACCACGTCTTCCAGCCGCATGGTCATAGTCTGAGCAATCAGACTGGTGCGTGGGAGGATGGCCCCCAGCATAAATGCCCCAAAGATGGCGTGAATGCCAATGTACTCGGTAGCCAGGGCAGAGGCCAGAATAGCCACAATCACCAGGGCCAGGGGACCTTCACCAAAACTTCTGCCGGTCTTGAGACGCGGGACAATTTTGGTGGCCAGGGGCCGCACCACCAGAACTATCCCACCCATGAACAGCACGGTGAGAATGGGGGTTATGATGGCGCCCCCTGCATCGGCCTGGACGATGCTCACCACTACCGCCAGCAAGCACCAGGCCAGCACGTCGTTGATGGCGGCGCACATGAGCACCATGGATCCTTTAGAGGTTCGGTGCATTTGCAGGTCTGTAAGGATGCGAGCCAGCACCGGGAAAGCCGTCACGGACATGGACACGCCCAGGAACAACGCAAAGCTGGTAAAACTGACCTGGCCGCTGGGGTACCGCTGGTACAGGACCAGGGCAAGAACTGCGCCCATCAGGAACGGCACCAAGATGCTGGCATGGGAGATGGCTGCCGTAGACCGCCCGCTCCGGCGTACTATTTTGAGGTCCACCTCTACGCCCACCAGGAACATGAACAGGATGACGCCTAACTGGGCGATGATGCCCAGCAGAGGGGCCGCGCTCTGGGGAAGGATATAGTTGGCGATATCTGGGAAGAAATGTCCCAGTACCGAAGGCCCCAGGATAATGCCCCCCAGCACTTCACCCATTACTTGCGGTTGGCGGAGATAACGAAATACCAGTCCCACCAGACGGGCGGTTACTATTATCACAATTAGGGCCAGGAGCACATGCAAAAGCGCATTATGCTGAACGCCGGGAATCTCAACGGCGGCGGCAGAGGGAATGGAACCGGGGGTGAGGCGATTGCCAGCCTGACGGATTAGCAGGAACAGAATCGCCGCACCGCCGGTCATGGCCAGATAGTACAGCAGCCACAACCCTGTCTTGCGGTTTACTCCGCCGCGAAGCCAGTTCATGGAAGGACTCCTTAGTTATACAGTCCATCCACTATCATGCTCCGCCGGTGATGGATGGCCCAGCGGCGGACTATAGACCATTCCCACTTATGAGATGCGCCCCCTTTTCAGGGGGCGCATCCTGAGATTACCAAGAGGGAGAAGTTAGCGTGCGCCCATCCACTGCTCGGTGGATTCCACTGTGGAGTTGGCTTCCCACAAGGGAGCGCGCTCTGGATGATAGCGGGATCCCACGGGCATGGAGAAAATGTCCCGGTGCTTGTAGGATTCTTCCCGCAGTTCAGTCCGCTTGAGCATGTTGCGGATGGCCCCAGTGGCCTCTGAGGGCTGGCCGTCCACGGTGCGTCCGGCAAAGATGTCCAGGATTAACTCCTTGTAATAGAAGTGGACGAAGCCGGCGAAGGTCAACGGCCGCTCCCAGAACAGGTCAATCATGTCCTCCATGACGTCCACGGACTTCTCGCCCGTCAGCATGTATTCAGCGAAGGGATTGTCGGCGTCGCGGTTTGCGCCTTCCAAATAACCCTTGACCGCGCCGGCCGCCGCCTTGGCTTCCTGCATGGTGACATACAGGCCAAAGGAGAAGATGGGGTCCACAAACCGGTGGGCGTCGCCGATGCACATATACCCCTTGCCGCAGAAGTTCTGCACCTGGAAGGAGTAGTTGGGGATGACGTGCACGTCTTCCACCAGGTTAATCTCCGGCACGCGGCGGCTCAACTCAGGATGCAGTTCCCGGACCTCGCGCATGAAGAAGTCCTTCTTGCTCTCCTTGGCGCTCTGGAAGTAAGAGGAGGGGGACACAATGCCAATGCTGACCACATCCTTGTCCAGGGGGATAGACCACGCCCAGTGATACTTCTTCTTGTAGAAGATCAGGGTGTTGTCCCGGTGCTGGTCCCGGTTGGCAAACATTTCAGTGCCTTCGTCCCGAATGGCATTAGACACCTGGGAGAAGATGGCAATCTGCTTGTCGTAGTTGCCCAGGTACTTGGGGCCGGTGGCGCCGGCGTTAGCCAGGAAGGTGGCCTGGCCGGAGCAGTCCAACAAAATCTCGGACTGGAGGTTCATGGTGCCGCCGTCGGCCAGCTTGACCTGCACGCCGCGCACGGAGCCGTCATCGCCCATGATGGGCTTGGTGGCCTTGCCGTGGATGACGGTGGCGCCGCGCTTCTTGGCGCCGTCCAGCATCATCTTGTCAAACTTGTCGCGCCGCACCTGCCAGGTAAACTGGTCGAAAAGCTGGTAATCATTATTCCGGCCCATAACCGGAACAAACCAGGTGCCCCGGGGGCTGTTGCCAAAGACCTTGACACCCTGCTTTACCGGGTGGCCGGCCTTCTTCATTTCTTCGCCGAACCCCAAACCCCGGAGCAGAGCGCCGGCTTCGCCGGTCATGGACTCGCCAATGTGGTAGCGGGGGAAGGCTTCCTGCTCCACAATAACGGAGGAGATACCCAGGTCCTTCAAGTACATGGAAATGGCCGATCCGCCAGGACCGCCACCCACAATGACGACGTCGTGCTTCTCCGTGATTTCCATCCTAGTCGTGCCTCCTTGCGATTTGCATGCTTTGTCTGGTTACTAGAGAGTGTCGTCAAATAAGGAGGGTAACACTGCTACGAGATTTGGCTGAAGATTCAGTAAACTGGCGGGATGACAGCATCCCATCGTCGCCATGACATCTCAGATCGGGTTTGGGAATTATTAGAACCCCATTTGCCTGGGGAGCGGGGTAAGGTGGGCAGGCCGGCCTTCGACAACCGCCGGTTCTTGAACGG
>VGZV01000095.1 GCA_016872385.1 SAR202 cluster bacterium
GTGCACGCTATTATGGCACCGCCCATCGGCTCTGACAACATGGACGGGGCTGGCGATGGCTGGGTTGATTCATTCTCGACATGGGCGAAGGGGCGCACCTGCGTGTGCGCCCAGGGTAGAATTCCTGCCATGGGGCGGACACAAAGGTCTGCCCCTACCCTCACCGGGAATGAATCAGTCCTGGACTGGCGAGCCCTGGGGCCACTTGGAGCCTTTCCCAATTTACCGCAGAGAGCGCAAAGAACGCAGAGAGTTTTGACTGGTTTTCTATTTTCTCAGCGGTCTCCGCGCCCGCCCTGAGCGTGACGAAGGGTGCTCGGCGGTAAGTTTTTAGGATGGGCACTTACTGGGTGATGCAACGGCTTTGTTATAATTGTCCAGCTTTCAACAGCCCAGGAGGTGGAATGTCACCAATGGCCAGGACGGTGGTTGGAATTGACGTGGGCGGAACCTTTACCGACATTGCCATTCTAGAGGACGGCCGGCTGCGGGTCCACAAGCTGCCCTCCACCCCCGACGACCCTTCCCGCAATGTGCAGCGGGGTGTGGCCGAGGCTGGAATAAAATCCCCACTTTCTGGAATGGGCGATGGAGAAATTTCCGCCGAGTTTGTCCACGGCTCCACCGTCGCCACTAATGCCCTGCTGGAGGGTAAGGGCGGGCGCACAGCCCTGATTACCACCCAGGGCTTTGAGGATGTGCTGGAGATTGGCCGCCAGAATCGCGCCGAGCTGTATAACCTGGACCTGGAGCGGCCTGCACCCCTGGCGCCTGCTGGGCTGCGCTTTGGCCTGGCTGAGCGGGTGGACTACACCGGGGCCATTTTGCATGACCTGGAGCGGCGGGACCTGGAGCAGATCATTGCCCGGCTGGAGGCGGCTCAGGTGGATGGCGTGGCGGTGTCCTTCTTATTTTCCTTCCTGAACCCCCTGCATGAGGAGATGGTGCTAAGGGCGATGGAGGGCATGGCCCGCCAACCCTTCATTTCCTTGTCCAGTCGTGTTCTGCCGGAATTCCGGGAGTACGAGCGCACCAGCACGGTGGTGGTCAACTCCTACGTTGGCCCGGTAATGGCGCGCTACCTGGGGCGGCTGGAACAGGCCCTGGGGCACGGGCTGCGGATTATGCAGTCTTCCGGCGGCAGCATCACCGCCCGGCTGGCGGCGGAACAGCCGGTGCGCACCATCCTCAGCGGCCCTGCGGGCGGTGTGGTGGGGGCGTTCTACACCGGCGTCCAGGCAGGTTACCCAGATTTGATTACCCTGGACATGGGCGGCACTTCCACCGATGTATCCCTCTGCCCAGGCCGCATCAAAGAGACCACCGCCGCCACCTTGGGCGGCTACCCCATCAGCGTGCCCATGATTGAAATACACACCGTGGGCGCGGGCGGCGGCTCCATCGCCCGGGTGGACTCCGGCGGCGCGCTGGTAGTGGGTCCCCAATCGGCAGGGGCGGACCCCGGCCCGGCCTGCTACGGCAAGGGCGACCAGCTTACTGTCACCGACGCCAACCTGGTGCTGGGCCGGCTGCGGCCTGACCAGTTCCTGGGCGGCAGATTAACTCTGGATCGGCGCCGTTCGGAAGAGCTCATGACTGCCCTGGCCGCGCGCATAGGCGTAACTGTGGAACAGACGGCCCTGGGAATTGTGCGGGTGGTCAACGCCAACATGGAGCGGGCGGTGCGCACCATCTCCCTGGAGCGGGGCTACGACCCGCGCCGGTTTACCCTGCTGCCCTTTGGCGGCGCAGGGCCAATGCACTGCTGTGAGCTGGCCCAGGAACTGGGCATTCCCCGAGTGCTGGTGCCTGCGTACCCAGGAATCCTCTCCGCCCTGGGGGTAGCCATCGCCGATGTGGTCAAAGACTACTCCCGCACGGTGATGCTGCGCGGCGACGACATTCAGCGCGCCCGCCTGGAGGAGGAGTACCACGGTATGGAAGGCCAGGCGCGGGAGGAACTGCGGCAGGAAGGGCTGCCTGTGGCGCAAATGCGGCCGAGGCGGTCCCTGGACGTGCGTTACCAGGGCCAGTCCTTTGAGTTGCCCATAGACTATCCAGGGGCCAGCCGCCGCATAGACCTCAAGCGCGCCATTGCCGCCAGCTTCTACAAGGCCCACTTGCAGCGCTTTGGCTACGCCGACCGCGCCCAGCCCGTGGAGGTGGTCAACCTGCGCCTGAAGCTGGAGCTGGCGGTGGACAAACCTGCGGCGACCCCTGAGCCGGAAGGCCCGGCAGACCCACGGGCGGCATTGCTGGACCATGCCGAAGTAGTCTTTGCCTCGGGCAGGCAGGCCACGCCCATGTACCTGCGGGAGAGGCTGCGTTGCGGCAACTGCATACCAGGCCCGGCCCTGGTTTTGCAGATGGACAGCACCACGGTGGTGGCTCCCGGCTGGACTGGCGTGGCAGATGCCTGGGGGAACCTGGTGCTGGAGCGTTCCTAACATAAGTTAGCAAAGTTTGTTAAACTCTGTTATAAGATGTTGCTCTTGAGTATGGGGGATAAGCATATGAACGTATCCTTGACGCCGCAATTGGAGGAATTCGTCAAGCAGAAACTCAAGACTGGGATGTACCTCTCGGCCAGTGAAGTAATCCGTGAGGCGCTACGACTGCTGGAAGAGCGAGACCGGCGACGGGAACTGGGCCTGGAAGTGTTGCGCAGGGAGATACAAACGGGAGTTGATCAACTGGAGCATGGACTGTTTGTTGAATACGATGAGCAAGACCTGCACAACTTCTTTGAGGACGTTCGGGGTGAGGGTAAGAAGAGCTTGGAGGGAGGTAAAACTGGCGACTGATGCCCAGGTTTCGCATATCCAGCCGCGCCAGAGCTGACCTCGTCAGTATTTGGGCTTTCGTAGCAGCCGACAGTACCGATGACGCCGACTGGTTAAATATGCGCTTCTACCAGGCGTTCGTCCGGCTGGCTGAATTCCCTAGTATGGGACGCGCCCGGCCGGAGTTGGGGCCAGAGTTACGCGGCATACCTGTCAGAAGCTACATCATCTTCTACCGCCTGACTGGATTCGGAGTTGAGATTGTTCGGGTCCTGAATGCAGCACGAGATATTGACCGTCTGTTTTGAGATGCTCATTGTCCGCAGGCCCGGCCCTGGTGCTGCAAATGGACAGCACGACGGTGGTGGCTCCCGGCTGGAGCGGCGTGGCGGACGCCTGGGGCAACCTGGTGCTGGAGCGGGTGTAAAATTTCTCTATCAATGCTAGTCGGAGGATGAGACGTTCGCAATGACGCATGATGAGTTCAGAGAAGAGTTAAATAGACTACAAACTGCTGTGAATTGGGGTACGCTTTATTACACTGTCTGGATAGAGACTTGGCCCACATACGAGGTTGTAGATATCCTTAATCGGTGGAGAGCGTTCTTCAGCCCTGTAAGATCCGCATTGCACGATATGACGCTGTTGAACTTGTCCAAAGTCTTTGATCGCGACAAGAGGGCAATCAGTTTCCGCCGTTTGATTGAAGCCGCCAAGCAAGATTCGAACCTGCTGCCTTTTGCTAAGGTCGGTCAACTTGCGGAAATTGAGAAGTCGGTTTCGGGCCGTGAGAGTTCATCTGCTTGGCAAAGCATCAAGCAGAAACGTGATCAGCAACTGGCGCACTTGGATGCTGGTCCTTTACAACCCGTTCCTTTGGTTAAGGGCGATTTCGACAGATTTATCGAAGGCATTCAGAGCGTGTTCGACCAACTGTGGGTCATGCACAGTAAATCCGTCTACAATTCTGGTCACCTTCACAGTCGTTCAGCCTGGATGACAGGTGAGGTATTGCGGGTGCTTCAAGAGGAAGCAGGAAAAGTCGCTCTTGAAGCAAATCATCAAATTCGAGCAATTCAGCAGGCGGAAGCCCAGAACCAGTCGCAGGGAAGAAACCAGTAATGCGAAAAGATATTCACCCTCTCTCCCCCCTCTCCGTCCTGGGTATCTTTGCCCACCCCGACGACGAGGGCTTTGGCTGCGGCGGCACCCTGGCCCTGTTGGCCTCCCGCGGCGCCCGCATCACCCTGGTGTGCGCCACCAACGGCGACGTGGGCCAGGTCAGCGAAGCCCGCCTCACCGGCTGCCGCACTCTGGGCCAGGTCCGGCAGGATGAACTGCGACAGGCCGCCGCCGTGCTGGGCGTCCAGGAGGTGCGCTTCCTCAACTACCGGGACTCGGGCATGGCAGGCAGCCTCCACAACCAGAACCTGGCCTCGCTGCACCAGGCCTCGCCCCCCTTGGCGGTGGGCAAGCTGGTCAGCATTCTGCGAGAGTTGCGTCCGGGCCTGGTCCTGACCCACGACTCCACGGGCGGCTATGGCCATCCCGACCATCTCGCAGTGTACCGCCACGTCACCCAGGCCGTGGCGCTGGCAGCCGACCCGGCGGCTTATCCGGAGCAACTGGCCCAGGGCCTGCAGCCCTGGCAGCCGCCCTGCTTCTATTATGTGGCATTTCCCCGCAGCGCCTTCCGCCGCATGTGGCGGCAGATGCAGGCCGCTGGCATCACGCCACCCTTTGCCAGCAAGGATGTGGATTCCCTGGGCTGCCCGGACGCGGCTGTGACCACCACCGTGGACGTACGCCAGTTTGTGGAGACCAAAGCGGCCTCGCTGAACTGCCACCGCACCCAGATAGACCCCAACGGGCCCTTTGCCCGCCTGCCCGCCGAACAGCTAAACGAGTTGATGAGTACTGAGTACTTCATTCAGGCGTGTCCGCAAGGTGAAGAGTCAAGTAAAGACTTGCTGGCAGGCTTAGAGCCTGTGTGAGAATTGCTAGGAAATTGTCCGCTCATCCTGAGCTTGTCGAAGGATGAGTAGCTTTTAGCCCGCTCATGGTTCGACAAGCCCCGACCTGGTCGGGATCCCGATACGTCGGGACTCACCACGAGCGGGA
>VGZV01000096.1 GCA_016872385.1 SAR202 cluster bacterium
AAATTACGCCACCTGGTGGAGAACTCCTTCCTCCTTTTCAAACAGTGGCGGGGCATAGCGACCCGTTATGCCAAAGGGTCTGCCTCTTACCTAGCTTCCTGTCAGATCCGAGCGGTAATAATCTGGAATAAGTTATTTTGACGACACGCTCTAGAGGACCCCACCCCGCCAGTTGACTTACTTTCCGGGCCGGGATTATTGTAATGTCAATTCATCCGGTCAATGAATAGTGTATCAATTAGCCATTCGTCGTTCCGGCGAAAGCCGGGATCTAGGAAGATCCTAAATCATGAGTATCTGGGCACCCCGACAAGTCGGGGTGCGACAAGTTTAGGCTTGGGAAAACTGATACACTACCGGTCAATGCCCATATTCCACCATCAGAGGGAGCTTGTCATGACCACCGCCAACAAAGCGTTGATGGCCCACCTGCTGCGCCGGGCCGGCTTCGGCGCTACCTTCCAGGAGCTGGAAACCTACTGCGCCCAGGGCTACGAGGCCACCGTGGAGGAACTGCTCCACCCGGAGGGCCACCCGGATATCGAGGAAGACCTGCTGGAGCGTTACTACACCGACTGGAAGGAGAGCCGCAACATCGAGGGCGCCCTTACCGAGACGGTGTACCGCATGAACGCCAATGCCACCAACCGGCCCTTGCAGGAGAAGATGGCCCTGTTCTGGCACGGGGTCTTCGCCACCGGCCTGGCCAAGGTGCTCCACGAAAAGACCATGCTCAACCAGATTGAGATGTTTCGCAACTACGGCTTGGGCAGTTTCCGGGAGTTGCTGGTGCAGCTATCCCGGGACCCGGCCATGATTTTCTGGCTGGACAACAACTTCAACCACAAGGGTGCGCCCAACGAAAACTGGGGCCGCGAGCTGCTGGAGCTTTTCGCCATGGGCGTGGGCATGGACGGCCAGCCCAACTACACCGAGGACGACGTTAAAGAGGTGGCCCGCGCCTTCACCGGCTGGACCATTGACGACGACAACGTGGCCTCTATCCCGTTTGGCAAGATTCCCTGGCGGTTCCGCTACCTGCCGGAGGACCACGACGACGGCGAAAAGACGGTGCTGGGCCACACGGGCCGTTTCAACGGCGAGGACGTGATTGACATCATCTGCCAGCAGCCCGCCACCGCCCGGTTCATCTCCCGCCACCTGTACAACTTCTTCGTAGCCGACGAGCCCCAGGTGCCCGCCTGGCAGAACACGCCGCCCCGGGACCTGGCGGCCATCCAGATGCTGGAAAAGGTCTATTTTGACTCCAACTACGACATCCGCGCCATGCTGCGGGCGCTGTTCAACTCAGACTTCTTCCAGTCGGAGCAGGTGCGCTTTGCCCGGGTAAAAAGCCCGGCGGAAGTGGTGGTGGGCACTCTGCACCTGCTGGGCGACTTCAAGTTCCCCAAGCGCGGCATTTTTGAGACCGCCCTGGAGTGCCGCTACCTGGGCCAGGACCTGCTCAACCCGCCTTCCGTGGAAGGCTGGCACACGGGCAAGGAATGGATTGACAGCGGCAGCATGGTGGGCCGGGTCAACTTTGTGTCCGACCAGGTGACCAACATTGCCCAGCCCGGTATTCGGGCCATGGTGGACAACCTGATGTCCAGGGGCAAGAGCCTATCTCCGGAACAGGTGGTGGAGGGATGCCTGGAGTTAATGGGCCAGCTTCGCCTGAACCAGGACACCAAACGGCCCATTGTGGAGCAGGTCCGGGCGGCTGGCACCCTGCGCACCGGCACGGCCAAAGACCGCGCCCATGCCCAGGAGGTCATCCTGCGGGCCATGCGCATGATTGGCTCCACCAGGGAGTATCAGTTCGCGTAATGACTGTCAGCGTTCAGCCACCAGCCGTAGGCTTCCCCACCCCACCCTGGAGTTGGGGGGCCTAATAGCTGATTACTGATTGCTGATAGCTAGCGGAGCAAAAATGACCACCCAAACTCAAGAAAAACCTCTGTCGGTGAAGGGGCTGTTCCAGTTCCATGACGTTATAGGGTTGCTCTCCGCGGGCGATGCCGGGTTCAGCAACCCGGTGTCCATCGCCCTAGGGCCAGACCCCGACTCGTCGGGGATGTACGTCCTGAGCCGGGCCAACCCCAACCAGCCGGAAGCGGTGCGGGTTACTCGCTGCACTAAAGAGGGTGAATACGTGGGCCAGTTTGGCCAGTGGGGCGAAGCCGAAGGCCAGTTCACCTGGGTAACTGACATGGCCTTTAGCCATAGTGGGGAGCTGTTCATCGCCGACGAACACTCCCACCGAATCAGCGTGTTCACCCCGGAGGGGCAATACCTGCGCTGCTTCGGCAAAGCTGGCAAGGGAGAAGGCGAACTGGACCGGCCTTCGGGCTTGGCCTTTGACCAGAAGGACAACTTGCTGGTGGTGGACACCCTCAACCACCGTGTCCAGCGGCTTACCAAGGATGGACAATTCCTGTCCAGTTGGGGCAGCCAGGGCAGCGGTCCTGGCCAGTTCAACATGCCCTGGGGCATCGCCGTGGACGGTCAAGACAATGTATACATCACCGACTGGCGCAATGACCGGGTGCAGAAGTTTGACCGCAACGGCAAGGCGCTGCTGGCCTTTGGCCGCTCCGGCGCTGGCGAAGGGGAGTTCAACAGGCCCACGGGCATCGCCGTGGACGCGGACGGGGACGTTTACGTGTGCGACTGGCGCAATGACCGGGTGCAGGTCTTTGGCGCCAGAGGCGATTATAAGGACACCCTCACCGGCCACGCGGGGATGTCCCAGTGGGCCTTGGGCTACCTGGCCGCCAACCCGGAAGTGGAGCTAAAGCTGAACAAGGCCGTCCAGAACATTGAACCCAAGAAGCGGTTCTACCGGCCCGTCTCGGTAAAGGTAGATGGCGAGGGCAAAGTGTACGTGGTGGACTGCTACCGGCACCGGGTGCAGATTTACCAGAAGCGGTAGGTTAAGGCCTCGACTCGGTTGTCCGGGAGTTCACAGCCTGTCTAGGTCTAAGAATGTGTCTAAAAAGGCTAGGTGCTCGTGGTTCGACAGGCTCACCACGAGCGGTCCTTCAGCCGAAGGACGCTCATCCTGAGCTTGTCGAAGGATGAGTAGCTTTTAGCCCGCTCATGGTTCGACAAGCCCCGACCTGGTCGGGATCCCGATACGTCGGGACTCACCACCAGCGGGAATTGTCACACACCCTCTTAGGGCTGAGTCCAGCCTCGGGATTGTTCAGCCAGCGCCTCGTCCGCCAGCCGTGCCAGCACGTCAGAAGAACTTTGGAAGAGTTGGTCCCAGCGCAGCTCAGTGGCAAGCTCCTCCAAGAGCCAGGCAGCAACAGCATCCTGTTCTTCATCGGGAAGGGCCAAAATCTTGTCAAAGGCTTCTTGCAGCAGTTTGGTCATGGCGTTAAGCTCTTTCTGTAAAGATTCTACCACAGTGGTATAAAGCCGTAGTTTCAGAATATGCCCCTGACACAGCAAGAGTTGGCATACTTAAGGGAGGCAGGAAAATGCCCAAGTCCAGCAAGAAACACGCCACCCAGCACATCGGCGGCACCATCATGGTAGTGATGATGGAGGTGCCAGAGGAGCACGATGCGGAGTTCAACCGCTGGTACAACGAGGAGCACCTGCCCGAGCGGCTGGAGCTTCCCGGCTACATTAGCGCCCGCCGCTTCAAGCTGGAGGAAGGCAACGGCGTGCTCAAGTACCTGTGCATCTGGGAAGTGGAAGACGCCAGCGCCCTCAACAGCAAGGAGAAAGACGCCCAGAGCCTGCGCCCCAGCGCGCTGCGGGACCGGGTGTACGGCTACATCACCCAGCGGGCGCGGGGCGTCTACACCCAGATTTACCCGCCCGTGGGGTCCTTTGAGGACCACAGCGGGTTCCACCCGGAGAGGGCAGTAAGCGGCAAGGGCAGATAGCCAACCGCCAAACCCTGGCCCAAGCGGCAGGGTGTATTACAATATCAGCCCATAATCGGCTTTCTAAGCACCAACTGGGGCGATGTAGTTGGCGCTGTAGGCTTTGTCGTTACTATTGCAAGCGCAATAGTGGCCGCTCGCCAGGCGATCAAGGCACGAAAGGCTGCTGACGTTGCTGCGTCGGCAAGCCGGGAGAGCAGAGAAGCCATTGCCAGGGTGCTGACGGTAGCGGACTTGCAACGCGCCATATCTCTTGTGCAACGGTTGAAGGTCTTGCACCGCGACAGCAAGTGGGAGGCCAGCTTGGAACACTACCAGACACTCCGCGCAATGTTGACCGACATCAATTCCAGGCATCCCAATCCCACCCAAGCGGTGAGTGCCACTTTGGAAGAGGCTCGCAATCGGATAACAGCAATAGAGGGTAGGGTAGACCGGGCACTGCGAGAGCGCAGGGATCCCCAACGGGCACATGAGTTCATCACTGTATTGAACACTATTCAAAAAGATTTGGAAAGGTTGGCAAGCTCCGCTTTCCCAGGGAGCACACCAGGCAGGTGATAATGGCCGCAATCGCTGACATCGTGTTGAAGCTGCTAGAACGCACTGAGCAGGGCAAGGTGGACTAGAAGCCCGGTACCAGACCAGTTACATTGCCAGATGTCTTGAAACACCCATTCCTATTGGATGCAACTGACAATAGGACATTCTTCGCGGTTATAGGGGACAATTCGGTAATAATTCAGTGGCGAGACCCTGGAGTGGTGACCATTCCCCCTAAAATAAGTCCACTGGTAATGCGGGTTCTCCGATAGAATCTACAAAGCTAAGGAGAGCTCGACATGAAAAGCAGCCAGTTCACCGAGGAACAAATCATCGGGATTCT
>VGZV01000097.1 GCA_016872385.1 SAR202 cluster bacterium
ATTTTCATCCAATTCTTGTCACCCTGAGTCCTTCGGCTGAAGGACGAAGGGTCTAAAATTCCGGAAATTTAGATTCTTCGTCCCGATGCAATCGGGACTCAGAATGACATTTGGAACAAGGCCCCAAGGGGGCTAGAGGGGGCCGGACCACCCACCCTTCGGCTGCGCTCAGGGCAGGCTCTAACCTCCCCTTGGCAAGGGGAGGGACTTTTAAGTAGTGTATCAGTTTGCTTAAGGACTCTACTCGTCGCACCCCGACTTGTCGGGGTGCCCAGATAGGGACATGGCTGAAACGCACCACTGGGTTCCGGCTTGCGCCGGAACGACGAAGGGCTAATTGATACACTACCGACTTTCCACACCCGCTCAGTAAGATGCATTTGCCCTGTTGGGAATCCTTTACGATGATGTGCCGGTCATAGAGTTGGGATATAATAGGCCGTCGGAATTCGGCATATCCCCCTGAATTGAGGTTCTTCCAGGGCAAGCACATTGGCGGTCTTTCATTCAGACCGCGGATGGGAAGAGACCTTGTCGGGGGCATAGCATCGGGAGGAGCGGACTTGAGCACCCTGAACGAACGTTACAAGCAAGGTCAGGACATGCGGTCCCTGATGGCCGGGGGAGACCGCAGCCACTTCAGTCTGCCCGGCATTGACCAACTGGCCCCTGACCTGAAGCGCATCATTGATGAGTCCCTGTTCGGCTCCATCTGGACGCGTCGGGGACTCACCCCCCAGCAGCGCTGCGTATGCACCATGTCGGCCCTCATGGCCCTGGGGCAGCTCCCCCTGTTGCGGCGGCACGTCGAACGCTCCCTCAACCTGGGCATGACCCCTGACCAGGTGGTGGAAGTATTCATTCAGTTGACCTTCTACGTAGGCGTGCCTTCGGTGGAGACTGCTCTGCGCATCACTAAAGAGGTTTTCGACGATTGGGGCATCCAGTTCACCCCCACCCAGGTCTATGACAGCAACCAGAGTGTGGACGACCTGTATGAGACCGGCGTGGCTGCCCACGAGCGCCATATGGGGGACATAACTGTCTACCATACCCAAGACCCTGACTCGCCGGAAATGCAGGTGGACAAGCTCATCAACGAGTACCACTGGGGGGCTATCTACACCCGGCCGCACCTGGACGACAAGGACCGCACCATCTGCGCCCTGGCATCCATGACGGTGCTGGGCCGGTATGACCGTCAGTTGCGCCGCCGCATTGAAGGCGCACTGCTCATTGGCATGACTCCTGACGAAATCATGGAAGTCTTCATCCAGACTATGCTGTACGGCGGCTACTTCAACACACGCACCGCCATGCAGGTGGCCCGCTCGGTGTTTATTGAAAAGGGCTTGAGCAAGGGTGCATCCCGCTAGGCTAATTACCAGTAGGGGCAGGGTTTAAACCTGCCCCTGCCTATGAGAGAGGGCATTATGAAGGTACGGCTGGATGACGGCGCCGAGCTGTTTTATCGTATTGACGATTTCACGGACCCCTGGACCAAGCCGGAAACGGTGGTGCTGAACCACGGCATGGCCAAGAGCCACAAGCTGTGGTATGCCTGGATTCCCATTATCGCCCGGCACTACCGGGTTATCCGGTACGACATGCGCGGCATGGGCCAGTCTTCGGTGCCCGCGCCCAATTACCCCTGGTCCCTGGACAACTTCGCCAAGGATTTGCTGGGGGTGATGGACAAGCTGGAGCTGGGCCGGGTGCACTTGATTGGCGAGACGGTGGGCGGCACCATATCCATGAAATTCGCCACCCAGCATCAGGAGCGGCTGCGCTCCCTGACGGTGTGCACCTCGCCCACCAACTTCCCCGCCGACGACCGGGACCGGGCAGGCAACGCCCGCCAGTTGGAGACGGAAGGCACCGCTTCCTGGGTGGAAAGCACCATTACCCGGCGGCTGGACCCGCAGATTGTGGACCCGGCCTACACCCGCTGGTACGCCAGCCAGATGGCAGCCACGGCGTCCCACGTGGTGGCGGGCTTCCAGCGCGCCGCTCCCGGCGTGGACCTGCGGCCCCTGCTGAAGAACGTGCGCACTCCGGTGCTGGTGCTGGCTGCCTCTGACTTGCGGGGCGAAGTCCTGGGGGACTTCCGGGACGCCTCCAAAATCTTCCCCAACGGCAGGCAGGTGGTGTTCCCCGGCGTGTCCGGGTTTATCCAGCACATTCTGCCGGTGCCCTGCGCCCGGGTGTGGCTGGACTTTGTCAGGGGCCTGGCCAAGTAAGGATAGCGCATCAATTTGCTCCAAGGAGCAACTCGTCACACCGGCGAAAGCTGGTGCCCAGATATGATGATGGCTGATGTGCCTTGCTGGATTCCGGATTCCGCCGGAATGACGAACTATTACTGGATACTCTGCCTAAATGAAACCGTGGTTGTTCCGATAAGGCCCGCTTTCTCTACTGCCGCGCCCTGCAGGCCAGGGGACAACCCATGATGCCCATCCCGGAATTGAGGTTAGCAAGATGGTCCGCCCTTCGACAAGCTCAGGGCGAGCGGGTTTGCACCGCTCATGTTGTGTCCTTCGTCTGAAGCATGAGCCTGTCTAACCGTGAGCGGCATTTGGGGATAGCTTCATGACTCCCCGCCGCCGGTCATTTCTGCTCCAGTCGCTGCTGGCTGCGGGCGTGATGCTGCCGGTGTTGTGGCTGGTGGACTCCTTTGCCAACGCCGCCCTGTCCGCTGGCATGGCCTCCAGCGTCATACTGGTGGCCGTGTATCCTTCTGGTCGCTTTGCCCAGCCCAGGGCATTGGTGGGCGGCCACTGCGTAGCCATCCTGGCAGGGATGGCCTTCTCTCTTTTCCTGTTCTCTGGGCCTGCCGAAGGCGTGATGGCGCGGACTCCCCACCTGTGGGACGTAGCCCTGGCCCTCTCCCTGGGCGTCCTGGTATTGCTGATGGTCATCACCAAAACGGAGCATCCCCCGGCGGGCGGCACGGTGCTGGGGATGGCTGCCCGGCCCTGGGACCTGCGGATGGCCCTGATAATCCTTGGGGCGGTGGCGCTGCTGGCCCTCCTGCGCTGGGCCTTGCGCCCCTGGCTAAGGGATTTGATGTAGGTTGACCCATTCGTGACCCAGGCCCTACAATCCCAGCATCCGCCATCCCCGGCCAGAATTTGCCGCCAAGAGGTCCCGCCATGCCCGATTCCCTGAGCCGCACCTTTGCCCGCTGGTCTGCTTCCCTGGAGTACGAGTCCCTGCCGCCCCAGGTGGTGGACAAGCTCAAGGCATCCCTCCTCCACTCCCTGGTAATCGCCCTGGTGGGTGCGGAGACCGCCCCAGGCAAGACTGCGGTGGAGCTGGTCAGGCACGAGGAGGCCAAGGCCGACGGCGCCACCATTCTGGGCGACGGCACCAGGGCGACCCGTTGCGGGGCCGCCTTTGCCAACAGCAAGCTGATGCACGCCACTAACCAGTCGGACTCCTACCTGATGCTGGTTCATCCTGGTCCGTGCATCGTCCCGGCGGGCCTGGCCACGGCGGAACTGGATGGCCTGGGAGGCCAAGCCCTGCTCACCGCCCTGGCGGCGGGCTACGAAGCCGAGGCCCGCATTGCCGGAGACTTCATCCCTTCCACCCAGGCCCGGGGCTTCCGCTCCAGCCCGGTGTACGGCACCCTGGGCGCGGCTGTGACCACCGGCAAGCTGCTGGGTCTGACCGAGGACCAGAGCGTTACGGCCCTGGCCCTGGCCTGCACTTTCACCGGCGGCACCGGCGAAGGCCCCCGCTCAGGCGGCCGGGAGATGATGTTCCACGAACCCCAGGCCACCCGCAGCGGCATCATGGCGGCCCTGCTGGCCCGGGAGAACATGAAAGGCTCGGAACTGTCCCTGGAAGGCGAGGCGGGCTTGTACAACGCCTTTGTCGGCAACAACAAGGGGGAGTTGTCCTACGTCTTTGCCGGGCCGCCGCACACCTCCCTGCAAAAAGTGGTGGCCGGGCTGGGTTCCCAGTGGGAGCTGATGCACGTCACCCCCAAAATTTATCCCACCGCGGGCTACAACTGCCCGGTCATTGAACTGATGACCCAGCTACGGGCCAGCCACGACATGCCCGCCGACCAAATCCAGAGCATTACCGTGGACATGAACTGGCTGGAGACCACCTATCCTACTCCGGCCTTTCCCAACCCGGCCCGCAGCCGCCCCGGCGTGGCCAGCACCCACTACTTCACCGCCTACACCTGCATCCACGGCAGCTACCCGCCCCTGCGGGAGCGCATTGAGCCGGGGGAGCGGACTTCCGGCGAGGACCCGGCGGTCATGGACCTGCTGAAGCGAGTGGAAGTCATTGGGCATAAGGACCGGCCCGCCTTTGCCCCGCGCATCACCGTGCGGATGCGCAACGGCGCAACTTACCAGGGCGAGTTCCAGGGCCATGAGCTGGAGTGGGACCTGGCCACGGAGACCCGCCGCATTAGCGAGTTGTTTGACCGCATGGACTGGCCCCGCCGCAAGCTGGAGGGCATTGTGGAGGCTGTGACCCATCTGGAGGACGCAGCCAGCCTTGGGCCGCTGGTGAGGTTGTGCGTAAGGGGGTAGGCAGGACATTCTTACTGTGCTTGGGTCTGCCCGCAACTGCACCGACAGCAGATGACTTATACTCAGCGCAACCTTTGCGCCCGTGTCAACTCAAACAAGAATGTTACCGAAGGGCAGATGATTCACTGATCCAGGAATGTTACCGAAGCATTGTTGCCGGGTCCCTGTGATTGGCTGCCGGGGCAAGCTTGGGGTGCTGCCCCAGCCG
>VGZV01000098.1 GCA_016872385.1 SAR202 cluster bacterium
GCCCAAAATGTCATTCTGAGTCCCGATTGCATCGGGACGAAGAATCTAAAATCCTGGCATTTTAGACCCTTCGTCCTTCAGCCGAAGGACTCAGGGTGACAATAATTGGCTGCAAAACGTTACTGACCATCGAAATCCATACTTTTGGGGCAAGGCCCATGAAGTATATAAGCCCCAGTTAAATCTACCGCCGCTGGCTAATGGGCACGTACTGCAGGTCCATGGGGCCGGTGTACTCCAGCAAGGGCCGGATGAGGATGTTGTCCTTGTACTGTTCCAGGCATTGGAGCGTCCAGCCGGGGATGCGGCCCAGGGCAAAAATGGGGATGAACAGGTCGTCGGGGATGCCCAGCAGATAGTAAATGGACCCAGCGAAGAAGTCTACGTTGACGAAGATGCCCTTCTTGCGGTAGGGCACCATCACATTCTCTTCCACGTAGGTGAGAATCTGGAACCATTTGGGCTGGCCCACCTTCTCGCCCAGGGCCTTGGAGCGCTCCCGCAGGTGTCTGGCCCGGGGGTCCTCCGCCTTGTATACCCGGTGGCCAAAGCCCATGATGCGTCCGCCGCTTTCCAGAATCTTGCGGCAATACTCTTCCGCATTTTCCGGCTGGCCAATATCCTCGGCCATCTTCATCACTTCTTCCGCCGCGCCGCCATGCCAGGGGCCTTTCAGCACGCCCACGCCGGTCACCACAGCCGAGTGCAGGTCGGAGAGCGTAGAGGCAGTTACCCTGGCGCCAAAGGCCGAGGCGTTGGCCCCGTGCTCCGCGTGCAGGATGAAGTCTACGTCCAACAGCTTGACAGTCTCTTCGTCGGGCATTTCGCCGAAGAGCATGTACAAGAAGTTGCCCGCATGGTTAAGGTCGGCATTAGGGGCCACCGGCTCCAGCCCCTGGCGCAGACGGTGGTGGGCCGCCACCAGGGTGGGCCCCATGGCCGTCAACCGGATGCCCTTGCGCAGAGTGGCTTCCGGAGAGTTGTCGTTTACGTCGGGGTCAAAGGCCGACAAGGCAGAGATGCCGGTGCGGAGGGCATCCATGGGATGACTGGCCTTGACCAAGTCCAACACCTGGATTACTTCGTCGGGGATGCGGCGGTTGGCCCGCAAAGTGGCATCAAAGCTGGACAATTCACGGCGGGTGGGCAGCTTGCCATTGAGGAGGAGGTAAACCACTTCTTCAAAAGTGGACTTTTCCGCCAGGTCGTGGATATTATAGCCACGATAAAGCAGTTTTCCTTCCTGGCCGTCAATAAAGCTGGCCGTGGTGGTGTCCAGATAGACATCCTTGAGTCCCTTGTAGATCTGGGGAGCCATCAACTGCCTCCTTCCCCTGGTTCCCCCAGCGGCCGTGGTATGAGCCGCAGCCCCAACCGCCCAAGGGCGGAATGAGACTTGCAATAGTTTATCTGAACATTGTGTGAACCTGGGGGATGGGGCCGATTGTAGCATCAGCCCATAGGGGTGTCAAGAAAAGGCGTAGCTAGCGCAGCTATGAGAGGATCCTGAGAGAGTTGGCTCAAGAAATGCAGTTTGGGGTAGTCCTGCCCAACGCAGGCCCACTGGCGGATCCCGCCGCCCTGATCACCCTGGCCCAGCAGGCCGAAGCCCTGGGATTTCATGGTATCTTCCTCAGCGACCACCTGGTGCTGCCCCTGGAGCCACAGTCTCACTACCCGTACCGCTCCGATGGCGCGTTTCCACTGCGCCCCTCCGACCCGGTGCTGGAACCTGTCACGGCGTTGAGCTATTTGGCGGCGGTCACCCGGCAGGTGCAACTGGGGTTCAGTGTCCTGGTGCTGCCTTACCGGCACCCAGTGCTTACGGCCAAGATGCTCACTACCCTGGACCAGTTCTCCGGCGGCCGGTTAATTCTGGGCGCAGGAGCGGGCTGGATGGCAGAAGAGTTTCTGGCATTGGGGGTTGATTACACCCGCCGGGGCAGGCTGACGGACGAACACCTTCAAGTATTGCGGGCCATGTGGACTCAGGAAAGACCGAGATTTAGCGGCCAGTATTATCAGTTAGATGGAATTGCTTCCAGCCCGCGCCCGGCGCAGCAGCCCCACCCGCCCATCTGGACCGGCGGCACGTCCCCGGCGGCTTTGCGCCGTGCCGCGCGTCTGGCCGATGGCTGGCATGGCATCCGCATGACACCGGCACAGATTGCGGATGTCCGGCAGGAGCTGGGGCTGTTGCTGCGGAAGCAAGGCAGGCTGGACATGGATTCTTTTCAGATATCTTTGCGGGCTGGCTTGGACATAACCACGGACAACTTGGCAGAGCCGCGTCTGCCCCTGCGCGGCTCTCCTGCGCAGGTGGCCGCAGACGTGGCCCAGTACCGGGACGCCGGGCTGGACTACTTGGTGGTGGAACCCCGGGCCGCCAACGTGCCGGACTTTAGCAGACAGATGCAACATTTCAGCCAGGAAGTTTGGACACTGCTGTAGCCCAGGATTGGACAACCGTGTAGCGACGGGTAAAATAGACCTTGCGCAGCGCGGAGGGATGGCCGAGTGGACGATGGCGGCGGTCTTGAAAACCGTTAATCCTTCGGGGTTCGTGGGTTCGAATCCCACTCCCTCCGCCACAATAACAGGCGGTAATGTATCAGTTTACCCCAGGACTCGACTCGACGCACCCCGACAAGTCGGGGTGCCCAGATGCTCACATGAATTATGTATTCCACTGGATTCCGGCTTCCGCCGGAATGACGAACGGCGCATTGATGCACTACCTAGCAAGCATTACCGCAGCCCGATTTCTTTGAGAGCTTGTGTTAAAAGTCCCTCCCAAATAAAGGGAGGATAGGTGGGGTTGGACGCCCCCCTCTATCTCCCCCTTGGCAAGGGGGAGAAAACTTACTTTTGACACAAGCTCTGAGAAGGCTGTTTCCGGCATTACCACCCCCGGCAGCCATTGCCAGCAGGGAGCCACCATATGGGCAAGAAACACATAGTTTTGATTCATGGCCGTTCCACCAAGCCTGCCGAAGCTGAAAAGAACCGCCTGGTGCGCTGGGGCGCTGACCGCTGGCCTGGAACGGGTTGACGTGCCAGCGGCGGATAAGTTCCGCACTGGGGAAGTGGCCTTCACACTGGCTTACTATGGCGACATCAATAACCGGATAATGCTGGAGGCCGAGCCGCACCGCAAGGATTTTATGCGCGACCTGGACGGCCAGCGGTACGAGCCGGACGGGTCCTACGACCAGGATATGGCAACCCTGGTTGCCAGGCCCACCGAACGTAACACCAGGGAAGAGTACCGTTCCCTCCTGGACCAGTACACCGACCGCCAGTATTGGGACGAACTGGCCAGAATAATGAGCCCCATTGCCTTTGGCAGCGGCCTGAGCGAGAGGGGAGCCAAAAAGCTATTGCCCGACCTGGCCGCCTACTTGACCAGCCGCGTGGTGGGGTCCGAAATCCGCGACCGCCTCCAGCGGCCGCTAAAGCAAGCCTTGCTGGACGGCGACGAGGTATGCCTGGTGTCCCATAGCATGGGCTGCATAGTCTCCTACGACGTGCTCTGGAAATTCTCCCGCATGAGCGAGTACCGGGAAGTCCGGGACCATAAAGTATCCCTCTGGCTTACCCTGGGCAGCCCTCTGGGAGATGCGTGGGTCCAGGACAATCTATATGATTCGGACGAGCCGGAGGATGGCAAATACCCCAACAACATTGGCCGGTAGGTGAACATCGCAGCCCATGATGATTACGTGGCCCACGACGGCAGCATCAAAGACGATTTCAAGGAGATGTGGCGAGGACATGACCCTCGAATTGCGGGAGACGACGTAGAAGATGTCCCCCGCATCTACACCTTCTGGGTCGGCAACGGCGCCTGCAATCCCCACAAGCTTTACGGGTATCTGAACCATCCCACGGTTGCAGCCAGGCTGGCCCAGTGGATTAACGCCTGAGCCAACGGGGCCTGCCCTGGCCCTTTGGCCCGACCGGAGATTGCCAATGACTCCAGTGACTCCAGAGGATATCCTGGCGACGCACATTCCTCCGGTGGTGGACTTGGCCCAACGCCTGCGGGAAGTAATATCTCAGGCAGAGCCAGAGGCGCGGGAAGCCGCCTATCCTGGATGGCACGCCATTGGGTACCGCCACCGGGAAGCCGGCTATTTTGCGGGATATTCCCTTATGCTGACCACATCAAGCTTTACTTTGAATACGGCCGGTTTCTCCCGGATCCGCAACGCCGCTTGCAGGGTGATGGCCGCCAAACCCGTTACCTGGTCATTGAGTCTGGCGCCGATATTGAGCCTGACTACATTACCCAACTGGTAAGGGACAGCATTGCGCTGAAAAGTGACGTGGCCCGCACCAACAAGCGGCCCCGCCGTTCTGGATGAACGCGGTGCGCCATGTGTCTGGGCCTTAGCATTCTCACCATAGCCGTCGGGGCGCACCTGCGTGTGCGCCCCGACAGTAGTGGGTCAATTAGTTTTTCGTCATTCCGGCTGAAGCCGGAACCAGCAGTACGCCTTGGCCACACCTGTATCTGGGCACCCAGACAAGCCGGGGTGACCATTCCCCCTAAAATAAGTCCACTGGTAATGCGGGTTCTCCGATAGAATCTACAAAGCTAAGGAGAGCTCGACATGAAAAGCAGCCGGTTCACCGAGGAACAAATCATCGGGATTCTGAAACAGGGGGAAGCTGGGGTAAAGGTTCTGGACCTGTGCCGCCAGCACGGGATTTCTGACCATACCTACTACCGCTGGAAATCCAAGTACGGGGGG
>VGZV01000099.1 GCA_016872385.1 SAR202 cluster bacterium
TGGTGAGTCCCGACGTATCGGGATCCCGACCAGGTCGGGGCTTGTCGAACCATGAGCGGGCTAAAAGCTACTCATCCTTCGACAAGCTCAGGATGAGCGGGCTGGGTAGACGGCATTTCTCATACAGGCTCTGAAGGATGGGACCCATGTCTGGATTGCGCTTGCTGGCCTGCTTTGCCCACCCCGATGACGAAGCCTTTCCCGTGGGAGGAGTCCTTGCTGGAAGCGCTTCCCGGGGCGTGGAAGTCCGCTTAGTCACCGCCACCTCCGGCGAGGAGGGCGAAATCCGCCGTCCGAACCTGGCGACTCCCGCTACCCTGGGCCTGGTGCGCCGTCAGGAGTTGGCGGCATCGGTGCAGGCTCTGGGACTGGCGGGACACCAGGTGCTGGGCTACCGGGACTCAGGAATGGCGGGCAGCGCCGCCAATGCCAACCCAGCGGCCTTTATCAACGCTCCGGAGCTGGCGGTAGTGGAGCGGCTGGTGGCGGAAATCCGGCGCTTTCGCCCGCAGGTGGTCTTGACCTTTGAGCCGGGCGGACTGTACGGCCACCCTGACCACATCGCCATTTCCAGACACGCCACCGTAGCCTTCCGGATGGCGGCAGACCCCACGGCCTTTCCGGCCCAGTTGGGCAATGGCGTTGGCCCTCACCAATCCCAGCGCCTCTTCTACAGCGCCCGCCCTGTTGGCTTCCGAATGCAGATGGCCCTGCGCCTGCGCATGGCGGGCGTGGACTTCCCGTTGCCTGCGCCGGAACGCGTCAACGATGGAGTTCCCGCTGAGCAGATCCATTTGGAACTGGATGTGTCGCCCCACCTGGAGGCCAAGATGGCGTGCATTCAGTGCCACCAGTCCCAGGTGGCGCTGGACTGGCCCTACCGGCGGGTGCCCAGGGGCGTGGCCGCGGCAATTTTGGGCAGGGAGCACTACATCCGGGCTTGGCCGCCTGTGGGCGCGGCGGAAAAGGTGCCGACCGACTTCTTCGCCGGGCTGGCGCAGTAGCGGACAGCGGTTGCGGTCAGTGCCTGTCGGGGAAAGGCGCCTTCAAAGAATCCCTTTCCAGCCAGGTATCAGTCCTCTAATCCGCTGGTCTGACAGCTTGTGTTAAAAGCGCCCGCTCATGGTTCGACAGGCTAGCCACCAGCGGGTGAAACCGCTCACCGTGAGCCTGTTGAAGGGTGAGCGACAGCCATGCCACGACCTTTTAACACAAGCGCTAATTCACACTAAGGGCTGGGCAGCATCGGCGGCAACGGCGCCTTGGCCGGGCTGGGCAACGCGTCTCAGCCTTGTTACGTAGCTGTAAAACAGCACAAAACACAGGGCAATAACCAGGGCGGCGGCGGTGGTCTGCAATCCAGCCAGCCAGTCGTACAGCCCGTGCAGCAACGCCGCCAGCCCCACCCCCAGCATTATGAGGGCGGTGCGCCCGTGAGTCCTGGCGGCGGCCGCGGCCACGAAGTAGGCTACGATCCCGGCGAACACCGCGTGGGCAAAGACCAGGGAGACGGCCCGCAGCAGGACTGTCACCATAGCGGCCTGGACCCCTTCCACCAGGCCGCTGATTCCAAAGTCCCGGGTCAGGGAATATGACTGGCTGATGGCCCGGTTGGCGTAGTCCATGTTTTCAAAGGCGGCAAAGCCCAGGCCGGAAAACACGCCAACGGTCAGCAGGTGCATCGGTGAGAGCTTCCGGCCCAGCCAGAAGGCCAGGGCCAGCACTGGGACCGCTTTCAGCGACTCTTCCCACAAACCCACCTGCAAAACGAAGCCGATTAGCGAAACGACCAGGTTGCCGCTGTCGGCCAAGTCCAGGTAAAACTCGGGCAGCAGAAAAGTGTACATGAACAGCAGTGCCCACAGTCCCACGATACCAGTAAAGAACAGGGAGGCAATGGGCCACTTCCAGGAAGCTTCGTCTTGCAGAATGAACAGCTTGAATACCACGCCCCACACCAGGGCGAAGAACAGGGCAAACAAGGTAAGCTGGGCATCGGTCCGAGTGACGGATATGATTAACAGGGGTATGGTGCCCAGCAAGATTACCGCCACAAAGACGAAGTCCTTGAACATGGCCACCAAGTCGCCGCGTCCCGTGGGCAGTATCTCGCCCCGCAAGTCCAGGCCCTTGATGTCATTGAGCAAACGGCGGAAGCGCGAGGTCTGGGCCCCTGCTGTGGGCGCGCCGCTGCTCTGGGCCGCTGCTGATTCCTTGAGTAAGTCTTGCGGCGGGGCCGCGGGCGGCGGCGCGGCTGACGTGGAGCTTGCCCCTTGGGGCGGCGAGGCTTGCAGGCCTATGGCGTGGTTGCACCGGGGACACTGGACCGTGGCCCCAGCGGCAGGGGCGCTGGGAAAATCCACCTGGGCCTGGCAGTTGGGGCACGTGACCACTGGCTTGCCTTGCCTTTAGGCCGCTCCGCTGGGATTGACCACCAGCACCGGCACCCCTGAAGACCTGATTAGATAGTCCGCTACACTGCCGATGAGAACCCGGCCCAAGCCGGAACGCCCGTGGGTGCAGATGGCGGCCAAGTGGTCCGGCGTGCGCCGCAGTTCGTCCGCAATCATCAGGGCCACCGGCCCGCGGGATACTGTGGCCGTAGCTTTGACGCCCGCGTCCTGGACCCGTTTGAGGACCCCGTTGAGGTACTCCTGGGCCTCCGCTGCCAGCGACTCTTCGATGGCCCCGGCATCCACCGGCTGGCCCTCCCCTCCATAGTAAGCTAGGGAGGCCACGGAGACCACGCGCAGCAGCCGCAGTTCCACGTTCAAGGTCTTGGCTAAAGCCTCGGCATGGGGCAGCGCCCGCTCCGCCAGTTCCGAGCCGTCCAGGGGCACAGTAATGCCTGCCGGGTGGTGGTGGCCCTGGCCAAACCGCTCCATGGCGGCTGGGCTCAGCACCAGCACCGGCGCTTGGGCCGTGCGCACCACTTCGTCGGTGACGCTGCCCAGCAGGCCCCGGCGCAGTCCGGTGTGGCCGCGGGTGCCCAGGGCAATGAGGTCAAAGGGGCCAGCCTGGGCCTGCCGCACAATTTCCGCCGCGGGCCTCCCCACGGCCACCAGAGTCTGGGCTTCTGTCCCGGCGTCCCGGCACCGGGAGGCCAGGCGGCGCAGGTGGGCTAGGGCTTCGGCCTGGGTCTCGGTCTCGGCCCGCCGTCCCGCGGCCGGCCGGGAGGGAGGCTCCAGGACCGTCAGGAGTGTCAAACGCGCTCCCAGGTTGCGGGCCAGATGGGTAATGCAGGGCAGCGTGGCCTCGGCGACGGGGGACCCGTCCTGGGGCGCCAGAATGTTGCGGTACATAAAACTAAGGCTCCCTGCCACCGGCGCTCCCTATCTGGGCAGCGCCCAAGCGAGGAGACGGCGGGCCCAAGCTTGCCAACGGTGCCCGCCGATTCCTCCGGCCAGGATGATTAACCCGACTTGCGGGCGCGATTACAAGAGGAATTCCTTGCACCACCGGTCGTAGTCCTTGCGGCGGGTCACCTGGCCCATCAGCTCTGCCGTGGCCAGGGTAGGACGCAGGCTGGCAGGACTCTTGCCGTCCCGCAGGGCTTTCATGCAGTCGTACACAGCCTTCATCGAAGCGGCAAAGGGCAGGTGGCCCTGTCCCGCCACCCGAACGCCCACCGACGCCAGGTAAGCCGTGTCGTTAATGGCGTCGCCCACGCCGGCCATGACAATGGGCAGCTTGACGGCAGCGTGGACCGCCTCCATCTCCTCCTTGGTCTGGGCGCCCGAAAGGAACAGGGCGTCCACCCCGGCCTTCTCGTAAGCCTTGGCCCGGCGCACCGTCTCCGGGATGCCGCCGATGCGCAGCGCGCCGGTGCGGGCGGCAACCACCAGGTTGGGGTCGCCGCGGCCGGCCAGGGCTGCCTTCATCTTGCCTACGCCTTCTTCCAAGGAGATGAGCTGACGCTCGTCGGTGGCGCCGAAAGGCAAGGGCAGCAAGGTGTCTTCAATGGTAAGACAGGATACGCCCGCGGTCTCCAGTTCCTCCACGGTCCGCTTCACGTTCAGGGCGTTGCCGTAGCCGTGGTCCGCGTCCACCATCAGGGGGCGCGTGGAGGCCCGGCAAATGCGGTGAATTTGCTCAGCGAACTCGCTGAGGGTCAGCACCACCATGTCCGGGGCACCCAGCACGGTGCCCGAGGCGGTGGAACCGGCCATAAAGATGACTTCAAACCCCACGTCCTGGGCGATGCGGGCGGAGACGGGGTCGTAAACCGAGGCCGAGCGGTAACAGCGGTCCCCTTCCAGAATGGCCCGGAATTCTTGCCGTCGCTGTGTCAGGTTCATACTGCTCCTTTCACGTCAAGCCTGCGTACTAGCCTTTCCGGCGCTGGGCTGTCCTTGAGTTAAGCGGGGCCGCTTTCTACAATGGGAAAAGGACACGTGCAATTTCCGGCGCTGGAAGGCCTGGCCCATTCTATACGCCAGGCCGCCAGTTGCCTAGCCCCCGAATTGACTCACAATAAAAGTTACCTAAGGAGGATACGTTGCCTCAAAATGCGTGTTACCGAAGGGGAGGTAGACATG
>VGZV01000100.1 GCA_016872385.1 SAR202 cluster bacterium
CGCTCATCCTGAGCTTGTCGAAGGATGAGTAGCTTTTAGCCCGCTCATGGTTCGACAAGCCCCGACCTGGTCGGGATGCCGATACGTCGGGACTCACCACCAGCGGGAATTGTCACACACCCTCTTACTTCCTGTAATGGCAAACTGAACCACTGCCAGAAAAGCGGTTGCTTGCCACCCTCCAGCCCGCTCAGGGCTTGAGAGCATCGGATGCTCACCTTCCCAGCCAAGTTCCTCATCGTCCCAAATCAGCCTGCGCATCCCCGTGCGGGGACACTCGTTCCCGTTACATAAGACCGTGGATAACTTCTGGTTTTTCGTGGATAACACCTTGTAAGAGGTGGATAAACCCTGGAACGCCGGGGTATTTCCCGCCACTGCATGTGCACTACTCCCGCCGCACGCGCCGCACCAAAAAATTGTCCACACCAGCCCAGCAATTATCCACATCTCTGACGCAGTCATCCATGTTAAAATAAAGCTAGTCCACCAACCTGGACTAGCTGCCAAGCACAGTTATTCCATAAATCCACGAGATTACTACGTATATTATTTCTCCAGGAAAACCATTCCTTAAATGATTGATACAGTACGAATAAACGTCAAAGCAGGTGATGGAGGCAACGGGTGCATGAGCTTCCATCGCGAGAAATACAAACCCAAGGGCGGCCCAGACGGCGGCGATGGAGGTACGGGCGGCAGCGTTTTTGTGGTCGGGGATACGTCTCTGAACACGCTGATGCACCTTAAGTTCAACAGCACTATCTACGCAGCCAAGGGAGGGCATGGGCGCGGCAATAACCAGCGGGGTGCGGATGGCGTTCCTACCATTATTCGCGTGCCGGTGGGCACGGTGGTGTGGCGTCGCACCGAGGACGAAGGTCAAGAATTCATTACTGACGTGACGGACGATGTGCCCAGGCTGGTGGCCAAGGGTGGCAAGGGTGGTTTTGGGAATGCCCGGTATGTTTCTGCCACCAACCAGGAGCCATTGCTGGCCCAGAAAGGGTGGAGTGGCGATTCTGTAATTCTTATATTGGAATTGAAGCTGCTGGCGGATGTGGGTCTGCTGGCCAAGCCCAACGCAGGCAAATCCACTTTGGTATCCAGGTGCTCCGCGGCCCGGCCAAAAATTGCCGCTTATCCCTTTACCACAGTAGAGCCTGTGCTGGGAGTAGTGAAGCGAGGGGAAAAGACCTTTGTAATGATGGAAGTGCCCGGACTCCTGGAGGGAGCGCACCGGGGGGTGGGCCTTGGTCATCAATTCCTGCGCCATGCGGAGCGGGCCAGGGTGTATCTCCACCTGCTGGATGGTCTTTCGGACGATCCGGTGGCGGACTTTCGCATGGTCAATGAAGAGTTGCGTCAGTGGAGCCCTGAGCTGGCGCGCAAGCCGCAGATTGTGGCGGTCAACAAGCTGGATGTGACGGAGGTCCGGGAACGCAGGCCTTCCCTGGAACGTGCGTTGAGACAGGCTGCCAGGTCTTTGGAACCTGCGGTTCCTGGTTGGGAAACCCCTGTGTTTTTCATATCCGCAGCCACCGGGGAGGGCATAGACCTGTTGCTCAACCGCATTTTCGACTCTTTGGAATCCATGCCCAAAACCCTGCCTTCCGAAGATGAAGAATTGGTGGAGGAGCTGGAGGCTGGGGAGGAAGAGGTTATGCCCACCGCGGCGGTTGCGGCTCCCCCGGTGCGGCGGAGGGAGACGGTGCGGGTGGAGCGAGGGGTCTATGTGGTGGACTCCCCCGGCTTGGAGCAACTGGTGGCCTTGGCCGACGTGGATGACCAGCGGGTATTGCTGCAAGTGTGGCGGGAGATGAAGCGCCGGGGCGTGGCCAAGCGTCTGGAAGAGGCGGGCGTGCAGGCGGGCGACACGGTGCGCATTGGCCGGGTGGAACTGGAGTGGTTCTGACATGCCGGGCATAGGCATCCTTGGCGGCACCTTTGACCCCGTACACCTGGGCCACCTGATTGTGGGGGAAACAGCCCGTGAATCCCTTAACCTGGAGAAGGTGCTGTTTATGCCCGCGGGCCAGCCGTGGCTCAAGGCGGACCGGGCGCTGGCCCCAGCCCAGCACCGGCTGCGCATGGTGGAGCTGGCGGTGGAGGACAACCCATGCTTCCAGGTAAGCCGCCACGAGGTGGACCGGCCTGGACCCACTTATACTGTGGATACCCTGGAGGCCATGCGGGCGGAATTGGGGCAGGATGTGCCCCTTCACTTCATTATGGGGCAGGATGCGCTGGGGGAGTTTCACCGCTGGAAGGCCCCGGAGCGGATATTGGACCTGTGCCGTCTGGCGGTTTACCCGCGGCCGGGCGGCGCAGCCCTGGAGTGGCGGGAGATTTTCACCCGGTGGTCTCTGCCGGAGTGGCAAGTGACGCTGCTCAGGGCTCCACTGATGGGCATCAGCGGCACGGACATTCGATGCCGCGCGGCTGAGGGCCGCTCCATTCGCTACCTGGTGCCTGACGCCGTGCGGGACTACATCCAGAAGCAGGGGTTGTACCTGAGCTAAGGGGGCGGCGATGGACCTGCTAGAGCTAATTAGCGTTGACCCGAACATCTGTCATGGGCAGGCATGCATCAAAGGAACACGCATCGTGGTGGCCGGTCTCGGTACGGTTCGGGTGAGAAGGTAGCTTAGACATCCCATCTCTGCCCAAGCAAGCCATATTTGTTGAAGGAGTTACATCACCAATGACCACTCGTGGACAGTCTGCGCAGGAACAGAACAAGGAAGTGCTACGAAAATTAGCCGAGTCGCTCAATAAGGGCGACCTCAAGGCGCATGAAGCGCTTTATTCCCCCAACCTGGTCTATCATGGCCTGGGTGAACTGGCCAACGCTAACCGCAAGACGTGGATGGATTTCGTTACGGCTATGCTCAAGAGTTTCCCAGGCGCCACGCTCACAGTGGATGACTTGATGGTGGAAGGAGACAAAGTAGCCTATCGCATGACCGTTCGCGGCACGCAAAAGGGCGAGTTCATGGGCATTCCAGCCACCAATAAATCTTTGACCATCCGGACCATGCGCATAGTCCGCATCTCCGGGGGCAAGATTGTGGAGGAGTGGGAGAACTTTGACGCCCTGGGCATGTTGCAGCAGCTAGGGGCCATACCCGCACACTAAAGGGAGGTATTGCCAGTGGGAGCTACAGGAAGGACTGGCCTCAACCGGCTGCTGGCGCTGGCCCTGGAGCGGGGCGCCCTGAAGTACGGCGATTTCACCCTGTCCTCGGGCAAGAAGAGCAGCTACTACTTTGACGGGCGGCTGTTAAGCCTGGACCCGGAAGGGGCGCACCTCATCGCACAGGCGCTGCTGCCCCTGCTGCGGCAGGCCGGGGCGCAGGCCATTGGCGGGCTGACTCTGGGCGCCGATCCTATCGTGTCGGCGGTGGCCCTGGCCAGCCACCTGGAATCGCCCCAGGGGCGGGGCATCCCCGGCTTCATCGTGCGCAAGGAGGCCAAGGGCCACGGCACCCGCCAGGGCATTGAGGGGCCCCGACTTGTCGAGGGCAGCCGGGTGGCCATTGTGGACGATGTTTGCACCACCGGCGGGTCGCTGTTCCAGGCCATTGAGGCTGCGGAAGCGGCGGGCTGCACCGTGGTTAAGGTGCTGGCAGTGCTGGACCGGCGCGAGGGCGGGAGCGATGAGTTGCGCCGCCGGGGCTACGATTTTGCGGCACTGCTGGCGGCCACCCCGGAAGGGAAAATTGGGGTGGTAGAATAGCTGGTAAATTCTGCTACGGGGCGGCACTGATGACTAACGACTTGTTGCTCTACCAGACCGAAGATGGTCAAACTCAAATTGAAGTCCGGCTCCAAGGGGAAACCGTTTGGCTAACACAAGCGGATATGGCGGAGCTATTTCAGCGCAACCAGTCTGTGATTTCCAGGCACATCAGTGAGATATTCAAGAGCGGGGAACTTCAGCCTGACGAGAACAATATGCAGAAAATGCATATTGGTCAGTCCACCAAGCCGACTGTCTACTACAACTTGGACGTTATTACTTCGGTGGGTTAAAGAGTCAACTCGCACAGAGGTGTCCAGTTCAGAATATGGGCCACTCAGCAACTTAGAGAGTACATCGTCAAAGGGTTCGTGATGAATGATGAGCGCCTAAGTGGTGGGCGTGCGAACTACTTTGACGAACTGCTGGAACGTGTCCGGCGGATAAGGACGTCGGAAGCTAATTTCTATGACAAAGTAAGGGACATTTTCGCTACAAGCATTGACTACTGTCCAAGTACTGACTACGCTGACCGCTTTTATGCCACTGTCCAGAATAAGTTCCACTTTGCAATTACAGTGACCTTCCCCCGTAATTTATACCACGGATAATGCGAGTTCGTGCTGTTGGCGGAAGGTCTCAGGAGCCAGGTAACCCAGAGAGCTATGGGGTCTGGCCAGGTTGTAGTCTTGCCGCCACTCTTCGA
>VGZV01000101.1 GCA_016872385.1 SAR202 cluster bacterium
TGCGCCGTTCATCCACGGTCATCTTCTCTTCACTCGCCATGATTCCCTCGGTAACATTTCTAGCTGAGGGAACCATACCCCTTTGGGTAACATTTTAGGTGAGTGAATACGCCTGATTTCCTGCCATTGGAAGATTATGGTATAGTTCTCGACCGGTACTATCTGTCAACGCGGTATCCTGACGTGCTGCCCGCGCCCGCCATTCCCTATCAGTCCTTTTCCCAGCGGGACGCACGGCAGGCTTTAGACTACGCCGCTGAGATTGTTGACTTGGTGCGGGCCAAAATACCCGCCTGATTCTGGAGGCAGGATGACCGTAGCTGATCGAATGAACCACCTGGGCACCGAGACGGCCTTTGAGGTGCTGGCCAAGGCACGGGCGCTGGAGGCCCAGGGCAAAGAGATTGTCCACCTGGAAATAGGTGAGCCAGATTTTGATACGCCCCGCCATATTGTAGAGGCGGGAATCAACGCCCTGCGGAACGGCTTTACCCACTATGGCCCCACCCCGGGCCTGCCCGAACTGCGGGAGGCCATTGCCCGCAACAGCCGGGAGGTGCGCGGCATCAGTACCGACCCGGCCCAGGTGGTGGTTACCCCTGGGGCCAAGCCCATCATGTTCTACGTAATCCTGGCCCTGGCGGAGCCTGGGGTTGAAGTCATCTACCCCAATCCGGGCTTCCCCATCTACGAGTCCATGGTGCGCTTTTCCGGGGCCACCCCGGTGCCCATGCGTCTGTTGGAAGAAAAGGGGTACCACCCGAACCTGGATGACCTGGCCCGCAAGATTACCCCCAAGACTCGGCTGATTATCTTGAACTCGCCGGAAAACCCCTGCGGCTCAGTGCTGACCCGCCAGGAGCTGGAGACCATCGCCGGGCTGGTGCGGCGTCAGAAAGACCTGTACGTGATGTCCGATGAGATTTACAAAGACATCCTTTATACCGGCGAGCACCACAGCATTGCCGCCTTTCCCGGCCTGGCGGACCGCACCATCATCTTGGACGGCTTCTCCAAGAGCTACGCCATGACCGGCTGGCGGCTGGGCTATGGCATAATGCCCCAGGAACTGGTGCCCCACGTGGTGCGCCTGGCAGTCAACAGCGTCTCCTGTGCCGCCACCTTCAGCCAGCGGGCCGCCGTGGCTGCGTTGGATGGCCCCCAGGACGAAATGCAAGCAATGACCGCTGAATTCGCCCAGCGCCGCCGCTTGATTGCCGACGGCCTGCGCAGCATTCCTGGCGTCCGCTGCCCGGAGCCGGAGGGCGCTTTCTACGCCTTCCCCAACATCGAGGGCACTGGCATGACCAGCCGCCAGTTTGAGGACCGGGCGCTGGCGGAGGCAGGGGTGGCCCTCCTGTCCGGCGCGGCCTTTGGGCAGTATGGCGAGGGGTATGTGCGCCTGTCCTACGCCAACTCCCAGGCCAACATCCGGAAAGCCATTGACCGGTTGGACAAGTTTGTGCGCAGCGTCAACTAGGGACTGAATCCGGCCAGGAGGTCTTTGCCATGCCAGAGTGCCGTGTCATCCACCCGGACCAGCTGGAGGTGGAGGTTCGCTCCGGCAGCATGACCCGCCTGGCCGGGGTGTCCCAGGGCTTGGTGGGTTCCACGGGCATCCACCTGGCCATCGCCACCATCCCGCCGGGCTGCGCCTCCAGCCCTCACTACCACGTCAACTGCGAGTCGGCCATCTACGTGGCTAAAGGGCGCGGCCGCTTTCTTACCGGCCCTAACCTGGAAAACTCCTTGGCCATCGGGCCTGGGGACTTCATTTACGTGCCGCCCGACGCCGTCCACCAGCCGGTGAATGACAGCGCCACCGAGCCAATGGAGCTGATAGTGGCCCGCAACGCTCCAGTGGAGATAGTAGTGGAGCACCAGCCGGGGCGGGCTTCGGCCCATTAGTCTTTCATAGCTCCAATTACATTAGTAGGGGCAGAAGTAGGGGCAGACCTATGTGTCTGCCCACGGTATTAGAATGTGTCTAAAAAGGCTAGGTGCTCGTGGTTCGACAGGCTCACCGCGGGCGGTCCTTCAGCCGAAGGACGCTCACCCTGAGCTTGTCGAAGGGTGAGCGCTGGTAGTGCACAGCACTTTTTAAACACGGTATTAGAGGGAAGCAAGCTATGGACCTGGGCCTCAACGAAGTGCAGCAAATGCTGAAGTCCAGTGCCCGGGAGTTCCTGGCGCGGGAGTGCCCGCTTTCCCTGGTGAGGGCGGCGGAGGATGATCCCACTCCATACCCTGCCGGACTATGGCGTCAGATGGCTGACCTGGGCTGGACCGGCCTGGCCTTTCCTGAACGGTACGGCGGCACGGGCGGCAGCTTTCTTGACCTGGCAGTGCTGCTGGAGGAGATGGGCCGCGCCCTGGCGCCGGGGCCCTTCTTTTCCACGGTGGTGCTGGGCGGCCTGACCATCCTGGATGCCGGGTCTGAAGTCCAGAAGCAGGAAATCTTGCCCTCCTTGTGCCGGGGCGAACTTCGGCTTGCTCTGGCGGTAACCGAGGCTACCGCCAGCTGGGAGCCCTGGGGCGTGGAGGCTGCCGCCGTCAGGCAGGGGAATTCTTATATTCTCAACGGCGTCAAGCTTTTTGTGCCCGATGCCCAAGCGACGGACCTGCTGCTGGTAGCCGCCCGCACCAGCAACGGGCCGGATCTAGCCCAGGGCATCAGCCTGTTTCTGGCGCCTGCCAGCAGCCCCGGCATCAGCCGCCGCCGGTTGAAGACCATTGACGGCGCCCAGCAGTACGAAGTTGCCTTGCAGCAGGTCCGTGTTCCTGCGTCTGCGCTGCTGGGGGCTGTGGGTGAAGGGTGGCCCGTGGTGGAGCGGGCCCTGCAGCGGGCTGCCGCGGCCCACTGCGTGTGGATGACCGGCGGCGCGCAGGCAGTGCTGGATATGACGGTGGAGTACGTCAAACAGCGCACCCAGTTTGGACGGCCCGTGGGCGCATTCCAGGCGGTGCAACACCACTGCGCCAACATGGCCACCGACGTGGAGAGCGCCCGGCACATTGCCTATCAGGCTGCCTGGCGGGTATCTGAAGGGTTGCCTGCCCAGCGTGAAGTGAGTATGGCCAAGGCCTGGGTCACCGGGGCCTGTCAGCGGGTGTGCGCCACCGCCCACCAGTGCCACGGCGGCATCGGATTTACCAAAGAGCATAACCTCCAGCTCTACACTCGGCGAGCCAAAGCCCAGGAACTGGCCTACGGCGATGCCCATTTTCACCTGGAACTGGTAGTGCAGGAGTGGGAGCGGCTTGGCGGAATAGGAGTAAAATAGGTGCCGGGCCAAAATAAACCAGCAGGTTAAATGTGGACGCCGTCACCTTGCTTCGGGAGCAGTTCAAGTCCGCCCACCAATTGCTGGAAGGAACGATGCAAGGGGTAACGCCCCAGCAAGCATCCTACACTCCGGCGGGGAAAGCCAACCCCATCGCGGCCTCTTATGCTCACATCATCTTTTCTGAAGATGGCATTGTTAATCATATCCTGAAGAAGTCGGTGCCACTGGCTGCCAGCACTTTTGCCGGTAAGACTGGGGCCAGTGAAGCGCCGCCCGCGGGTCTTGGTAACTGGGGAGAATGGTCCCGGCGGGTAAAGCTGGACTTGCCTGCCTTCCACAAGTACGCTGAGGCCGTTTACGCCGCCACTGACCAGTATATTGCCTCTTTGAAGGCCGCCGACCTGGACCGGACAGTGGCCATGCCGGTGCCGGGCATGGAAAAGACTCCCATTGGGGTGGTCCTGGGCAACATATTGCACGGCCACATCCATGAGCACTGCGGTGAAATCGCCTCGGTAAAGGGTTTGCAGGGGGCTAAAGGTTACCCAATGTAACCTGCGGGGCAGCGTCGCCCTGCAACCCAGTGGGTTTCCCTGGGGTCAGGGCTTACGGTAATCAGGCGTTGTTCTTTGCCGAAATGAAAATCCCCCCCAGTCCCCCTTTGCAAAGGGGGTTGGGGGGATTTAGCCGTAAAAGGCTTCAACCATGTTCAGCTGCTGAGGCAAGTTAGCGTTAACGTGGGATTCCCGTGCCCCAGGTCAGGGTCGTTTCATTTTCCAGCAGACGCTGGTCGAGTAGTCCCGACGGTGTCGGGACGTATCGAGACCATGTTACTGTTGATTTCGATACGTCCCGATAAAATCGGGACTACTCAATCAACAATGTATTCCTCCCAAGCCCGCGGATGAGACAGCCCTGTGCCCCAGGTTTTCCCTTCCGTGTTGCGTCAATAGAAACTGTTACCGAAGGGACTTGGTTGCCTCAGATGAAACTGTTACCGAACGTCCCTTGCTGGGCTGAGTGTCAGCCATGTCCCACAGCCTCTGGAGTTCTTGGTCTATCTG
>VGZV01000102.1 GCA_016872385.1 SAR202 cluster bacterium
TCCCAAACCCGATCTGAGATGTCATGGCGACGATGGGATGCTGTCATCCCGCCAGTTTACTGAATCTTCAGCCAAATCTCGTAGCAGTGTTACCCTCCTTATTTGACGACACTCTCTAAGCAAACTGATACACTACTATAGCTGATATTCCTTGACTTCTGCGGGGATTATCAGTGTTGCGCCAGTCAAGACCTGCACTTCCTCCGGCGTCCAGCCGGGTGCCACTTCCTCCAATACCAGCCCTTGAGTAGTCCGGCGGATGACCGCCAAGTCGGTGACAATCAGGGTAACACACGCCTTGCCGGTAATTGGATAGGTGCATTCCGACACAATCTTGGGCTGGTTCTGCCGGTCCGTATGTTCCATGGCCACAATGACCTGTTTGGCCCCCGCCGCCAGGTCCATAGCGCCGCCAATGTTTCCCACGCCCCGGTCGGGCAGCATCCAATTGGCCAGATCCCCGTTGGCCCCCACTTGGTGCGCGCCCAGCACAGTAACGTCCACATGGCCGCCCCGGATCATGGCAAAGCCCTCAGCCGAGTTGAAAAAGGCCATGCCCGGCACCGGCTGCAGGAACTGGCCTCCTGCGTTAATCAGGTCAATGTCCTCCTGGCCTTCTGATGCCAGGGGGCCGTAGTTCAGCACACCGCTCTCACTGTGATAATAGACGGTTTTGCCCTCAGGCAAAAACTCCGACACCAGCGTAGGAATACCAATACCCAGGTTAACGTAGCCGCCATCGGGCAGCTCTTTGGCAACCCGCAGGGCGATGACTTCCCGTTCCAGGCGGGGCTTTTCTTCTGGCATAACTTGACTGCCTCCTTATGTTGCACCGGGCAGCCCGTTCAGCCCTCAGTTGCCCAAAGGCTGGGCAGGCTGGAGAAATTGGTAAGTGGCGCAGTCCGATGTCATGGCAAGGGTGTTGTCCGCATTGGTGGTATCGGTCATCAGCAGTTGCACTTGCGCGGCCTTGAGCCGGTCCACAACTTCCTGGTGCGGGTGGCCGTAGGAGTTCTCCAGGCCCGCGCTGATAACCCCTACCTCGGGCTTTACCTGGGCCAGGAACTCCGGCGACGTGGAGGAGCGGGAACCGTGGTGGCCTACCTTGAGGACGTCCACGTCGCCCAGCACACCAGCTTTGAGCATATCCCGCTCGGATTCTGCTTCGGCGTCACCGGTCAAGAGTGCGGACACTACCCCACATTCCACTTTCAGCACCACAGAGTCCACGTTGGAGTCCCCAGCAAGGACACCCGGATGCAAGACCGAAAGCTTCAGGCCACCCAGGTTGATAAAATCGCCCCGGGAAACCGCAGTGATTGCTGATCCTTCTGCCTGGACGGCTGCCGTTAGCTCCTCATAGGTCTTGGTGCTACCCACCGCGCCATTCACATACACGTGCTCAACGGTGTAAAGGTCCAGGACCTCTTCCAGGCCACCAATGTGGTCTGCGTCATTGTGGGTGATGACGATGGCGTCCAGGTCTTGCACGTTCAACCGCTGGAGCCGGTCCCGGATCCGGCGTCCGCTTCTGCCGCCGTCCACCAGCAGGCTGGCCCCGCTGTGGTCCACCACCAGGGTGGCGTCTCCCTGGCCTACATCAATGAAATATAATGTGAAACCCTGGCCTGGGTAATTTGGCGGTGATGCTGGCGCCGTCGTAGGTACGGCGGCGGGAGACTGGGGCGGTAGAACCCCAGGAGAAGGAGGCCCGCTGCGGGGACTTCCCCTGAGCAGCACGTACAGCAGCACTACCAGCAGCGCCAGAAGGGCAACTATGAATAGCAGGACCAGGAATCTTCGCACAGGTGTTTATCCCAGCCTCTTGGGACCTACCCAACTCCAGGATGCCGCCTTCCCGCCCTTACTCATAAGGGGAAAATTCCTTGGGGCGCACAACGATCCTGCTTATGTAAACCCCTGGCGTGACAATCTCTTCGGGGTTCAAAGTGCCTGCTTCCACCACTTCATCCACCTCCACAATAGTCACGCGGGCGGCGGGGGCCATCACGGCATTAAAATTGCGTGACGTGCCTTTATAGACCACATTACCCAAAGTATCGGCTTTATGGCCGCGAATAATGCAGAAGTCCGCTTGCAGGCCCTGCTCCAGCAGGTACTCCTTGCCATTGATGGTGCGGGTCTCCTTGCCCTGGGCAATGCGGGTGCCCACGCCTGTGGGAGTGTAGAAGGCCGCAACACCCGCGCCGCCGGCCCGCAGCCGCTCGGCCAGGGTGCCCTGGGGAACCAGTTCCAGCTCCACCTCGCCACGGCGGTAGGCCAGCTCAAAGGCGCTGGGCTTGGAGGCCCGCGGCGACACCGGGTAGGAGGCGATGACCTTCCTGATTTGCTTGTTCTCAATGAGAATGCTGTGGTCAATAGCCGTCATGCCCGGCGGGGTACCGAAGTTGACGATGCGGGCGATACCCGCAGTATTGCTAATCATAGTCAGTTCTTTGGATCCCTGTTCCCGCAGGGACACCAGCATGTAGTGGGGCATCCCGCCCGGCCCAGCAAACCCGTCAATCAGCACTGTAGCGCCATCTTTAAGGTCAAACAGGGCATCTACGCCGTTCTGGAACACTTTGCTGGGCGACCGGGCCGGGGTAATGGAAAAGGTCATTTCTCCCATGTCCGGAGGCGGCATTAAAGGCACGCCGGAAATGGCTTGCACGTCGTCCATCCGCCAGTCCGGGGCCATTTCCATGAGCATCAACCCGCGGTGGGTGACGTTGAGCACCGCCACATCGGTGATAATGGTGCTTACAGAACCTACCCCGTCCACCGGAAACTCCAGGTCTGCCACCAGGTTGGGTTTGCCTTCGGGCGAGGTATGGGGCATAACCGCAATAACCTTTTTGGGCCCGGCGGCCAGGTCCACCGCCGTTGCGGGGATGAACTGCCCAGGCGTAGCCGCAGTGGTCCAGTGGGTGAAATCACCCCGGGAGTTGACCTGGGCGGTCTGAATGACGGCCACGTCCACCCGGCCGCTGCGCGCCATGCCTGCCGCATCCACCAGGCTCAGCACTGTCCCTCCGGGACCCAGGGCCACCGGCCGGCCGTCCGAGTCCACCGACGAGGCTGGAGCCTCATCAGTTCCCTGGGTCACGTACCCCAAAGCGCCGCTGTCCGCCAGGAACCATATGGCCCCCTGCCGGGGCAGCACACCGGGAATCTGGGTGGGCAAACCGGGCCCCAACGCCACCAACTGGCCGCCGGACAACTCTTGGGCGGCGCGTTGCACCAGGGACAGTTCACTGATGCGATCAGCCATTGGTCTCTCTCCGACTCCCAGCTATGATGCAGACCTGAGCTAACTGGCTACACGCTGGACGATACGATGCACAAAAATCCCGTGGGTGATTACTTTCTCCGGGTCCAGGCCGCCCGCCTCCACAACGTGGTCCACTTCAGCAATGGTAATCCGCGCCGCCGGGGCCATGACCGGTCCCCAGGCGCGTCCGGTACCCTGGTAAATCAGATTGCCCAGGGTGTCGGCGGTGTGCGCCCGCACCAGGGCAAAATCTGCTTTGATTGGCGTTTCCAAGGCGTATTGGCGGCCATTTATTTCCCGCAGTTCCTTGCCCTGGTGAAACCTGGCGCCTGCCCCGGCGCTGAGAAACACTCCACCCAGTCCAGCGCCGCCAGCCCGCATCCGCTCCGCCAGGACTCCCTGGGGCACTATTTCCACTTCCAGATCGCCGGACTGCCACTGTTGCGCCACGGGACCGTCTTCTTCCGGGTGGGCCGGCATGGGCGTGATCAGTTTGCTTACCTGCCCAGCCGCCACCAGTTGGGAGACACCAAAAGCCGGTGCAACGCCACCTGGCGGTGCCGCGGGAGCACAGATGCAGGTTAAGCCCCTGGCGCCGCTGGCAGCCAGGGCGCGCAGCAGGGTCTGTGGCACACCATGCCCGGCAAAGCCCGTTACCAGCACCACTGCGCCGTCAAAAACATCTGCCAGGGCGCTCTCCGCGGTGAGATAGGTTTTAGGTGCGGCCACGGGACATCTCCAGGCTCAAGATAGTCAGTTGCCGGCCAGCCATTGCCGAAGGTCCGGCCATGAACACGGCCCATAGCATTCTACCAGCCTGGAGAATGGGGGTGAAGGGGGCGAATTGACTCACAATAAAAGTTACCTAAGGAGGATACGTTGCCTCAAAATGCGTGTTACCGAAGGGGAGGTAGACATGATGACCCGAGGCAGCGTGG
>VGZV01000103.1 GCA_016872385.1 SAR202 cluster bacterium
TCGGCAGGCACCGGTCGGCGAGCATATCGTCCAGGCCAGACGTATTGATGATGACCTTTGGGCCGTAGGTATCAAACTTTTCGGTGGTGTAGCCCGTCGGCCCTTCACGGCTTCGCAGGGCGTTGCCGCCCCGCTTGTAACCCCCTCGCAGCAGCGCCAGGCGGTCATGGTCAGACAACTTGACGTTGAGGGTTTCTTGCTCGTCCAGAATCAGCGTACCGCCGGTGACCGCCACCAACCGAAACAGCTGGGCGGTAGTGATACTATCGGTATGGATGGGGTTGAATGCCAGCGCTTCGATGATTTGCGCCAGCTTCGTCTTGCCTGACCCTTTTGGCCCTAGCACGCCCAGGTAGGGGAAGGCATCGAACAGACGGTAAAGGTAAGTGCCAATGACCCAGCAGCACACGATGTCGCTGGCGAAAGGGTCGGCGAACTCTATGAGCTTGTCTAGGGCTGCCTTCATCCGCAGGTATGTAGCAGTAGGGTCACCCAGATTCTCCCCATGCAGGAAGGCATCGAGACTCCCCTTTCGCCACCTTGGTTTCACCAGTTTGCAATACTCGCTGGGGTTGCCTGCCGTCATCAGCTTAACAGCCTCGACGGGGGCTTTTTTACCGGCCTCGGCAGGGGCATTTGGGTAAACTTTGTGTACCTTGCGGTCGCTGGTGACAAGCCATACTTCGTGGCCGGGGCCTGTTGCCACTGAGATGGCGAGTTGGGCGTGGTCTTCAGTGAAAGCCTGGGCCAGCGGTACTTCCTCGACATCACCTTCCTGCATGGTATTGAGAAGTCGTTGAGCCTCACCATCCGCGCCGACGCCGGATTGACCTTTACCCTGCGGTGCGATACCATCTTCTCTAGGCCGAGTTCCTTCGGTGGCCCCGTTGGGTGCGCTAACACCTTGCGGGGCCTTTTCGTTGTCGTCCATTTTCATAGTGACTCCTTTTTAGTCCAATTAGGGTTGCCAAGGGTGGGTCTTTGCAAATGACGTTTGGTCATAACACCTCCTTGCCGCAGAAATTGCTTCCCCAGGGCAGACCTGTGGAATGTCTCCGATGAAGCGAACCAGGTCTTTCAGTGCCAAGGTTAGAGCCTTGCACGGGTGGTCATTTCGCCAGTCCAATTGCTAGGCAAAGTAACCCCAGCAATTAGTGGGGGAAAGCCATCATGGGGCCAAAACTACCACAGGTAGTAGAGGTATCGGAGACAAACTACATCCTGTGTGGGGAATTAGCGGCAAATGCATTCTACGAGTGTTGTCACCGTAAAGTCAAGACCAGAGTGACAATTGTCAGAAGACCCACTAGAATCACTGAGGCCATCCTCTTGGCAGAGAACGGCCCCGCAGTCCCGTCAGCATGTTTGGGTTATTCAGGTCACGATGGGCCTGTACCGCTCCGCCGCATCGTCGAAGGTGTAGGCTTTGGTGTAGCGCCGCACCATCTCCAGCGACGACCACCGGCCTAACTGCTGGATGTCCAACTCGCCCACACCGGCATGGCGCAGGGCCGTCGCAAATCCGCGGCGGAAGCTGTGGGCATTGCACTGGATGCCCGTATCCCGCCCCAGGCGGCACAGCATGGACTGTATGCCGTAGGTGTTCAGGCCGAAGAGCTTGCCTGTGGGTTGCGCCTCGGCCATGTACGCCGCCAGCAGCGCCTTTGTCTTGGCCCCGAACACCAGCCAGCCTTCCTTGTTCCCCTTGCCCATCACCTTGATGCGGCCCCGTTCGAGGTCGAGGTCTGCCACGTCAATGCTGGCAATTTCAGACCGGCGCGCGCCAGAATCGGCCAGCAATGCAATGAGGGCCTTGTCCCTGGCGTTGTCCACCGCCGCAATGAGCCGTTCCACGTCCGTGGGCGTGGTGGTGTGTAGCACCACGTCGGGGGTCTTGGGGGCCGGAATGCCGGTCATGGGGTTGGGGAAGCCGTATTCGTCGCAGGCCCACTTGAAGAATGTCTTCAAGGCCCGATAGAAGCCGTGCCGACGCCAAGGCCGGTCTTGGTACGGGGCCAGGAACGCAACAACGTGGGCCTTGGTGGTGGCTTGCAGGGGGACGGGAAGCCAGGTCAGGAACGGGCCGAGGGTGACACGGAGCCACTTCTCGCCGCTTGCGGTCAGGCCCTTGGTGGCCTTCTTGTAGCTGATGAACGTCTGTAGATAGGTGGTGCCGGTGTCTGCGCCAGCGAAGCTGGCGGGCTTGGGAAGCAAACACTCTACCGCTGAGTTACGCCCGCCCGCTGACTTTGATGATACGGGCCAGCCCGCAACCCTGTCAACGGCCAACAGGCTGTCGCCTGAGGCGCTTGTTTAATAAGCGGCATCCCATCAGACAGCGGGCTTCCGGCCCTCTGCACAAGCCTGGACAACCTTTTTGCCAAATGGGCCGCCATACTTGACCTTTCCCTCCTGGACAAAGTTCGCACAATCCCGCGGCTTTGCCCGAAGCATTTGTATTTTATTCCAAAGAGTGACATTTTAGGGCAGCAAGGATATTCGCCTTTTGGCGCATCTCTGATAAACTTGTTAGGCAATCATTCCACGGACTAATTTCAGCGAGGACTTGACCAGAAATGAAACGTTTTGGATGGCTGGCCCTATTCTCCTTGATCATGCTGATGGTAGGGTGCGCTCAAGCCACACCAACGGCAGTCCCCACCGTGCCGCCCACTGTTGCTCCTACGGCCACGGCAGTTCCTCCAACCCCCGTACCTACGCCAACAGCCACTCCTGTCCCCGCACCCACGGCTACGCCAAGGCCCGTGCCAACGGCCACTCCCACCCCTGTGCCTACAGCCACTCCGGCGCCGGCAGCCACCCAATTGCCCCGTTGTGTTTCCGGCGCCACACCGCCGCACGTATTTACCGGCAAGGCCACCTTGGCTGGAGCCGCCGCGCCGGACGGCGCCACCGTAACCGCCCTGGTCGCCAATGCCAAGTGTTCCAGCGCCCCAGCAGTGGTTTCAGGAGGACGCTATACCATCCTTGTTGAACAGCCCGAAGGGGAAACTTACGCGGGCAAGGCTATCAAGTTCACCATTGGGAATCAGTTGCCTTCCAACGCTGCGGAGACCGGCGCCTGGGAGGCAGGCGGAGCCACAATTCTGAATTTGACCGCGCCCTGACGCCAGTACCCAGTTACCCTGCAACTGGCTTTGTGAAGCTGCGTCCTGCATTGCCGGGACGCAGTCTTTATTTTTCCAAGCCCAGCAAATGGGGCACTGTCTCATGGGCCAAGCTGTAGAACACTGGCACCACCACCAGGGTCAGAATGGTACAGCTGATGTGACCTTCCCCCGTAATTTATACCACGGATAATGCGAGTTCGTGCTGTTGGCGGAAGGTCTCAGGAGCCAGGTAACCCAGAGAGCTATGGGGTCTGGCCAGGTTGTAGTCTTGCCGCCACTCTTCGA
>VGZV01000104.1 GCA_016872385.1 SAR202 cluster bacterium
CGCGCCCTGTGCGGCCAGGACTGTTTGGGACAGGTGGCGCCCAACAAGTCAGTGGTGCATGACCTAGCCACGGTCACCAGTGCCGACCCGCGTATGACTCCCACGGGCAGCGTGGCCTTTGCCTTCTACACCGGTACTGCCGAATGCAACCTGGTGCGGCCCGCTACGCTGATTACAGTGCCGCTCAATGGCAGCGGCGGCACCGCCACCGCCGAGTCCGCTTCCTTCGGCCCCCTGGATGCTGGCGACTACTCGTTCCGCGCCATTTACCAGCCCGATGCTGCCGCCAAAGCTTTGGGGTTCCGTACTACTCCGGGAAATTGCGAACAGCTGCTCATCATAAAGGTTGAAGCCAGCACTCTCATTCATTTCCAGGATGGCCTGCCCGTACCCTGCGTTGCCCTGGGTTGTACCGGACAGGTAGCGCCCGCCGGATCGGTGGTGCATGACGTGGCAATTATATCCAGCGGCAACGGGGGCCCTGGCCGCACGCCCACGGGTACAGTTACCTTTGCCTTCTTTGTGGGCCACCTCCACTGTGGCGGCAGGCCGGCTTCGGTGGAAGTAGCCGTGGCTGCCGGGACCAATGGGATAGCCTATGCTGAGTCCAGCAATACCGCGCCGCTGGCGCCGGGGGCGTACTCTTACAAAGCTATTTACACGCCGGACGCCGCAGCCATCGCCCTTGGACTCGGCCCTGCATCGGCCAACTGCGAGCAGCTGGAAGTGCTTGATAACCAGGGTCCGGTGCCAACCCGGTAATTCCAGACTTTCCTCTCAGTTACGGGGCAGGCCGTGGTCAACGCGGCCTGCCCTTTTTGTTGCGCCAGCCCGTGGCAAGTTGCGGCCCCTCCATTATGCTGGCAAAATACTGGTGCCCGACGCCATCGGGCCAAGTTAAGGTAAAGGAGGAGTCCCGCAGAGACTGGCAGCCTCTGGCCGCCGGGCATTTTTGCGGAACTGTAATGATGGACAAGCCACTGGTGGCGGTTATTATGGGCAGCCGCTCCGACATGGAGACCATGCAGCATACGGTGGAGATGCTGGACAAGCTGGGAGTGCCCCATGAAGTAAAAGTAGTTTCTGCCCACCGCACGCCCGACCGCATGTTTGAGTTCGCCGCTTCGGCCCAGGGGCGGGGCATTGAGGTCATCATCGCTGGCGCAGGCGGGGCGGCCCACTTGCCCGGCATGACTGCATCCAAGACGGTGTTGCCGGTCATTGGCGTGCCGGTCCGCAGCTCCGCCCTCAGTGGTTTGGACTCCCTGCTGTCCATCGTCCAGATGCCCAGAGGCATCCCCGTGGCTACCGTGGCCATTGGCCCGGCGGGGGCCGCCAACGCGGCGCTGCTGGCCGCCCAAATGCTGGGCAATAAGTACCCGGAAATTCAACAGCGTGTGGCCCAGTTCCGGGCGGAGATGGCCCGCGAGGTTGAAGAATCGTGACATCCGCCGCGCCCGGCAAGGGGCTGGATACCAGGATTGGCATCTTTGGCGGCGGCCAGCTGGGGCGGATGATGGCCCTGGAAGCGCGGCGCATGGGCGTCCACACCACCGTGTTGGACCCGGACCCCCGATGCTCCGCGGGCCAGGTGGCGGACCGTCTTTTGACTGCGCCTTTCGCCGACGCCGGCGCCGCCCGCCAGTTGGCCCAAAGCTGCGATGTGCTTACTTACGAGTTTGAGCACATTGATGCCGCGGTGGTGTCAGATGCTGCCTCGGTGCGGCCTGTGCACCCGTCGCTGGAGGTGCTCAAGCTGGTGCAGCACCGGGTGCAGCAGAAACAGGGCCTGGCGCAGTTGGGATTTCCCTTGGCCCAGTTCCAGCAGGTGGATACCTGGCAGGACATGCAGCAGGCGGTTAGCGTCATAGGCTTGCCTGCGGTGCTCAAGACCGCTACCTCCGGCTACGACGGCAAGGGGCAGGCGGTGCTTCGCCAGACGTCCGACGTGGAGCCCAGCTACCAGCAGCTGCGTCCTCGCAGCGACATGCTGGTGCTGGAGCAGTTCATCCACTTCGAGAAGGAGCTTTCTGTAATCTGCGCCCGGGACCGGCAGGGGAACCTGGCATGTTACCCTGCGGTGGAGAACATCCACCGCAACAACATCCTGGACATAACCTTGGCCCCGGCCCGCGTCAGCCAGGAAGTGGCTGAAGCGGCGCAGACATTGGCCCAAGCGGTGGCCCAGAAACTGAGGGTGATTGGGCTGGTGTGTGTGGAGATGTTTCTGACCAAAGACAACACGTTGCTAATCAACGAGCTGGCCCCGCGGCCCCACAATTCTGGCCACTGGACCCTGGACGCCTGCGCCACTTCCCAATTTGAGCAGCTGGTGCGAATCTTGTGCGGCCTGCCCCTGGGTTCTACCCAGCAGACCACGCCTGCAGTAATGGCTAACCTGCTGGGGGACGTATGGCTGGCCGCCAACGGAAAGCCGGGCTTTGCCGCGGCCCTGGACGTGCCGGGGGTCAAGCTGCACCTGTATGGGAAGCACGGCACCCTGCCGGGGCGGAAAATGGGCCACCTGACCGCCCTGGCCCCCACCCAGGATGCGGCCCTGGCGCGGGCGCTGGCGGCGCGTGGGGGGTTGACGGGGGCGAACTCCCCGAATTAGGCAGCCGCCGCAAAAGGCTGGTTCGGGATTGTAACCGTCGGGTTGGGGTTTGTATCGGGAATTGGCAGGCGATGTTCCTTAAGAAGGGTCAGGCACTCCTCTATTCCCTACCTGGCTTGGTACAGGCAGTCTTCCACCGAGTACCCAACCCCTGAAAAGCCCTCCGCTCAGGGGAGTAAAAGCCAAAGAACGCGGGGTATTCGGTAGCTTCAATGACCAGCGAATAGTTGAAGTCAATCATCATGCGAGAACTGACTAAGCTGTATGAAATGCACTCAAAAGTGGTTGGGGGGGAAGGGCCTTGTTCCAAATGTCATTCTGAGTCCCGATGCAATCGGGACGAAGAATCTAAATTTCCGGACTTTTAGACCCTTCGTCCTTCAGCCGAAGTACTCAGGGTGACAATAATTGTATGCAAAACGTTACTAACTATCGAAATCCATACTTTTTGGGCAAGGCCGCTCAGGGTGACAAGAATTGGATGAAAATCGTATTCTCACAGCGATATCATTACTTTTGAAACAAGGCCGGGGAGAAGACCGGATCCAACTGACACGCTTCTTCATGAGTGGAATTCCTCTGTAGCAATCCTGCTTCCTTAGAATGTGTCTAAAAAGGCTAGGCGCTCGTGGTGAGCCTGTCGAACCACGAGCGGTCCTTCAGCCGAAAGCCGCTCACCCTTGTATCTTGCCAGCGGGAGATTAGAATCAAGCGAAGGTTTCATCAGAGGCGGGGTAGACCGATTCACCCTGGGTTGGAAGACCGTAGCTCAGCATGGTCGCCCCGTCTCTATCCCAA
>VGZV01000105.1 GCA_016872385.1 SAR202 cluster bacterium
CAGATAGACCAAGAACTCCAGAGGCTGTGGGACATGGCTGACACTCAGCCCAGCAAGGGACGTTCGGTAACAGTTTCATCTGAGGCAACCAAGTCCCTTCGGTAACAGTTTCTATTGACGCAACACGGGGGGTCTTTGGTCGTTTTTCAAATTTGGACGGGCGTCATCTCCCCTGGAATTTGGGTTGCCGTTTTTCCAAAAAGGCCCGCACTGCTTCTTTGTGGTCCGCGGTCTTTCTGGCCTGCTCTTGAGCCGCCTGGGCTAACTCCAGGCTTTCCGCAAAGCCACTGTGAAGGCCCTGGTGCACCAGGTACTTAATCAGGGACAGGGACTGGGTTGGCCCTTGGGCCAGCCGGCCGGCCAGCTCCCGGGCTGCCTCCATCAAGGCGTCATCGGGCGCTACTTTGCTGACAATGCCCAGGCGCAGGGCTTCCTGGGCATCCACCCGGTCGCCGGTGTATTGCAGCAGCAGGGTGTTGCTCAGGCCAATCAGGCGGGGAAGCTGCCAGCAGCTGCCATCGCCGGGAATCAGCCCCATGCGCACAAAGGCTTCCGCGAACTGAGCATTGGCCCCGGCGATGCGGATGTCACAGGCCAGGGCTACCCCCATGCCTACGCCCATGGCGTGGCCGTTGACCGCGGCGATGCTGGGTTTCTGGAGCTGGTGGATGCGCAGGGGAACCTGGCTGGCCTGGAAAGCGCCGGTCTGGTCCCGTCTTGCACCCAGGCGGGCCTCCATCTTGCCCCAGGGCAGGGGTTCCGCCTCGCCCTGGCCTTCCCGCTCCTGGATGCGCTGGTTGAAGCCCCGCACGTTGGCTCCTGAGCAGAAGGACGGCTCCGTGCCGGTGAGCAGCAGCACCCGCTGCTGGGGGTCGGCCTCAAACTGGTCCAGGGCCTGCATCAGCTCCCGGGTCATGTCCGGCCCCAGGGCGTTGCGGGTGGGCGGGTCGTGCAGGGTCAGTTCCAGCACACCGTCACGGGTCTCGGCCTTGATGAACTGGTATTCAGCCATTATACCCCCTTAGAGCCACGTCTTTACCGCAGAGAGCGCCGAGGGCGCAGAGACAGAAATACTAGTTACCCAAACTCAAAGTTGTCTCCGCCCTCGGCGGTGAATAACCAGCCAGGCCTTTGATATATTTTCTCAACGGCTGGCAAGTTTGCTTGTCAAACCCTATAATTGGCGTCAAGCTAATCCATCCTCCGCAGGGTAGCACAAGGCCAGAAAAGCACACAACCGTCAAGGGAGCAGTGGCGTCTTTGTTTTCTCCCACGACCTCCGCGGTCTCCCCGTGCTCTGCGGTGAATTAAATACGACAGCCACAGGAGGCATGAGATGCAAGAAGGCACCATAATGGCGTTGCACATTGCCCGGGTTAAGGGCACCCCGTCTCATCCAGTCCAGGAAGCCACAGCCATCTCCGCCCGCGGGCTGGAGGGCGACCGGAGCTGCGTGGTGGGCAACGCCCGCCAGGTGCTGGTGATGGACCAGGAGACCCTGGCCGAGCTGGGGCTGAAGCCGGGGCAAATTAAGGAGAACATCACCACCACCGGCTTGGACCTGTCCCAGACGCAGGAGGGCCAGGTGTTTTTCATTGGCGATAGCGTGACTATGGAGATAGTGGGGCCGTGCACTCCCTGCGGCAAGATGGACGCCATCCGCCCCGGCCTGCAAAAGATACTTAAGGGCAGGCGGGGGATGCTGGCCATGGTGATTAGCGGCGGCCCCATCAAAGTGGGGGACGCGATACGGGTGGAGCCGTGAGGGGGAGGGTGCCAGGGTGTACGGAGCGGCAAACCCATGACTGACTTGGAACAGTGGAAAGCCTGGCGCTCTGAAGAGGACGACCGCCTTTACCGGCAGTACGGCAAGCCCCTGGAGAAGGAGCACACTGGCAAGTTTGTGGCCATTGGGCGCGATGGCCGGATAATCCTGGGCGAAGATGACGGCGAGGTGCTAAGCAAAGCCATTGAGAGCTTTGGCCGCGGCGCCGTCGCCTTCACAAGGGTTGGCTACCAAACCCTGGGGCAATGGCTAGCACTCCAGGCATAATCAGCCACGAATATCCGTACTTGCCGGTTGCCGTGGAACTGCGCGGCAGGACTGTGCGAAGTTCTGCCCTGATTGATACCAGATTCAGTGGCAGTTTGGTGGTGCCAGCCACTTGGCTGGACCCTAGCCTCGGTCTCCCCGATGGCTATGGGCGTTGGGAGTTGGCCGATGGCAGAGCCGTTCGCGCTCCAGTTTATTTGGGCAGCGTGGAAATCGTCGGCCTGGTTCGCATCCCCCAAATTGTCATCACAGTGTTGGGCAACGAGTACGTCATCGGCAGACGGATCCTGGACCGATTTGAGATTACGCTGGACCGTGGGCAAAAGCTCATTCTCTGACCTTGAAATAGGTTCAGCGACGGCCCCATCAAGGTGGGGGACGCGATTAGGGTGGAGCCGTGGGGGGTAAGGGGGGAGGCCGGGGAGTCGGCGGAGGGTTTCGAGGCTGTAGCTGCCCACCTGACTGAAGTGCCAGGGGTGACCTCACCGTCCAGGAGTGGCGCCCCCACTGCGGTTGGCCTCTGACGGGTTAGTATCACCAGCGTCATCTGCGCCCGGGTTGGTTGACTGCTCGACGGTTGGTGGCTCTAGCAGGGATGTATCCATGATGGGTCTCAATTCGCTGATGGATGTATCTATGATGGGTCTCCACTCGCTGTGAGATAACGGATCCACAAACTCCCGGGAGCCGGAAGTTGCCACGGGCATAATCATTCTTTGCAACCAGCCCGTGCGGTAAAAAACCTCAGAAGCCACCAACAGGACTACCATAGCAGCAAATCCAGAGATGAAAGCACGTGACTCTGGGACATCCAAGACATACAGTAGTGCGGTAATCCCGGTCGCCATACCGATGCCCAGGACAAGGGTCGTCCATAACCATACGGCTTCAGTAGCGACTTCCCTAATAATGCTGCTTCTTTGGATCATCATATTATTATGCCGGTAGCCTTCACTTTCTGAACCGTCTTAAAAACTGGTATATCTCAGCCAATGTATGAACACCCCACATCACTGCAATCCCCAGCAAACTGAAAACTTTTCCCAAATGGATGATTTTCCCTTCCAGGCTTTCAGAGCCTGCGTCCTTCCCAATTGTAACTCCAATCAGCCATAAGTGCCTGTTCATGATCTTGCAAGGATGTGGTATGGTACTGTATGCACAGAGTAATTGGAGCAGGCCATGTTACATTCCTATCCCAGCGATATAACCCGGGCACAATTTGACAAGATTCTTCCCGACCTTGAGTCCTGCCGCAAGAAGACCAAACCCAGGACCGTAGATTTGTACGATGTTTTCTGCGGCATTTTGTATCTTTTGAAGAGCGGCTGCCAATGGCG
>VGZV01000106.1 GCA_016872385.1 SAR202 cluster bacterium
CGAGGGGCCAGCGGTTCCGGCCCCGTTACAGGATGGCCGGCTTCCTGGGCCTGGCGCTTCACAATCCAGTAGTGGTCCCGTCCCAGCACATGAGGAATCTGGGCAAAGTTATAGGGCGGCGGCGGCGACGCGATGCTCCACTCCAGAGTGGGAGCGTCCCACGGGTCGTGTCCCGCCTCTTTGCCGCCTTTCACGCTGCGCAACACGTTGATGACAAAGAAGATGAACCCCACCAGAAGCAGCAGGTAGCCGAAGCTGGAGACGGCGTTCCAAAGGTCCCAGCCGTAGCCCGAAGGGTACGTGTAAATCCGCCGCGGCATGCCGTCCAAACCGGCAAAGTGCATGGGGAAGAATGTCAGGTTCATTCCGATGAACAGGAACCAGAAGTTCAGCTTGCCCAGGCCTTCGCCCAGCATCCGTCCCGTCAGCTTGGGGAACCAGTAGTAAACGCCAGCCATGATGCCAAAGACGGTGCCGCCGAACAGCACGTAGTGGATGTGGGCCACAACGTAGTAGGTGTCTTGCTGCTGGAAGTCCGAGGGCGACACGGCGTGGGACACGCCGCTCAACCCGCCCACAATGAACAGTGCTATAAACCCAACGGCAAAGAGCATGGGGGTCTTGAAGTCCAGCGCGCCGCCCCACATGGTGCCAATCCAGTTGAAGATTTTTACGGCCGTGGGCACGGCAATGAGCATGGTGGTGATGGTGAACACCGAGTTGGCCACCGGGCCAAGGCCCACGGTGAACATGTGGTGGCTCCACACTGCCCATCCCATGATGCCGATAATTATTCCAGAGTAGATGATGAACGGGTAGCCAAACAGCGGCTTCTTGGAGAAGGTAGGCAATACCTCGGAAACTATTCCCATGGCCGGAAGAATCAGAATGTAAACTTCTGGATGGCCGAACACCCAGAACAGGTGCTGCCACAGGATGGGATCTCCGCCAGCAGCCGTGTTAAAGAAGTTGGTGCCGAAGTTCCGGTCCATGGTCAGTTCAATGAGGCCCACGGTGATGACGGGGAACGCCAGCACCAGCAGGATGGAAGTGACCAGAGTCATCCAGACGAAGACCGGCATCCGCCACAGGCTCATGCCGGGCGCCCTCATATTCACAATGGTAACTATGAAGTTCAGGGCGCCGGCCACCGAGGATGTGCCCATGACCAGCAACCCTACCGACCAGAAATCCAGGCCCGCATTCTCTGAGAAGGTCCTGGATGTAAGGTTGGCGTAGGAGAACCAGCCGGCGTCCGGGGCCTGGCCCACCAGGAAGCTGGCGTTCATCAGCAGCGCGCCACATAGGAAAACCCAGTAGCTGAAGGCATTTAGCCGGGGGAACGCCACGTCCCGAGCGCCAATGGCCAGCGGCACAACAAAGTTGAAGAAGGCCACGCTCATGGGCATGAGGGCCATGAACACCATAGTCGTGGCGTGCATGGTGAACATGGCATTAAACGTCTGGCCGTCAACCAGGGCGCTGTCGGGCCGGGCCAGCTGGGCGCGTACTATCCCCGCTTCCAGACCCCCTACAAGCAAGAAGATGAAGGCGGTCACACCATACAGCACGCCAATGCGTTTGTGGTCTATGGTGGTAATCCAACTCCACAAACCGGTCTCGCTGGTGGGGCGAGCTAAAATTCCCGAAGCGGTAGCCATAACTGCCTCAGCTCCTGTGGTCCACTAACAGGCTCTATTTCAGACTCATCAGGTACTCAACAAGCTCAGACACCTGAGCATCGCTGAGTTTGGCGTTGCCGCCATTCTGGTACAGGGCGCTGGCGCGGGCCGCCATGTGGTTGCCCGGCTTGAAATTGTCGGGGTTGGCAACCCACTTGCGCAAGTTTTCCCGGTTCAAGTCCACCAAGCCCGCGGCAATAGTGTAGCGGGTGGCCAGATCGGTCAAGTTAGGACCAGGGGCAATGCTGCCGCCGGAGAGGAAGCCCTGCATCCGGCCTTCCACAATCTGCCGGTTATCTGCTCCAGTGCTGGTGTGACAAACTGCGCAGGTGCCGGCGCCCTGGAACACGGCCTGCCCCTTGCGGGCCTGGTCGGAAAGCAACGGAGGCTGTCCGTAACCCTTTACCCAGGCATTGTAGTCCGCCTCACTGAGCACCCTCACACGGAACTTCATCAGTGCGTGAATCGCCCCGCAAAGCTCCGCGCACTGTCCATAGTAGTTGCCAGTCTCTTCAGCCATGAACCACATGTGGTTGGTCCGAGTGGGAATCATGTCGGTCTTGCCAGCCAGTTTGGGCACCCAGAAACTGTGGATAACGTCGTCGCTGCGCAAGGTCAGGTAAATGGGCCGGTTTACCGGCACCCGCAACTCGTTGGCAGTGGACATTGCTTTACCGGACCCATCAGCATTGGGGTATTCAAACTCCCACCACCACTGGTGGCCAATTACCGTTACATTCAGGGGCTTGCCTGCGCTGGCCGGGGGCTTGTCCAGGTAGAACAGGGTGGCCACCGACCAGCCGCCTACGCCCAGGATAAGTATGGTGGGGATGATGGTCCAGGCGATTTCCAAAGGCGTATTGCCGTGGGTCTGGTGGGGCAGCGCCTGACCGGGCTTTCGACGATACTTGACAACTGTATAGAGAAGGACGCCCTCCACCAGCACGAACACCACGATCATGACCCACAAGAGCACTTGAAACAGCTGCAATTGCCGCGCCGCCACCGGTCCAGCCGCTTGCCAGGTGGACTGGTGCGCGCTGGGGCTGCAGGCAGCCGCCAGCAAGAATATTGCAGCTATGGTCCCAACCACAGCCCGGGAAGAATACTTCCCCAGCGTGCTCTTCGTGGCGCGCGGGGCACCGCCCGCTGCCTGACGCGGGAGACCTGTCTTTTGGAAGGGCAACAACCCCATCTGGAGACTCCCTCTGCCCTGGGCTGGCGTTGCGCCGCCCAGATGGACATGGTTCAGGGCTACTAAATGCTGTTGACGCCCGCCCTTAGCCGAGAACCGGCCAATCAGAGGGCAGGGTGTCAAATGTGCAAAATTTCACTAGCGGCATATTATCCCAGGCAACCCACGGTGTGTCAACGGCGCGTATTCACTCACCTAAAATGTTACCCAAAGGGGTATGGTTCCCTCAGCTAGAAATGTTACCGAGGGAATCATGGCGAGTGAAGAGAAGATGACCGTGGATGAACGGCGCAAGTACCTGAAATTGAT
>VGZV01000107.1 GCA_016872385.1 SAR202 cluster bacterium
TCGCTTGGGTAAGGTTTTCTATGCATGCCTTCAAGGTAGCAACTCTCGACACGTGGCGCTCATAGTGCGACCCAGCAAGATTCGACCCTTTTGACACAGGCTCTAATAAAATGCTGAAGCTGTCACCCTGAGTCCTTCGGCTGAAGGACTCAGGGTCTGGGGTGGTGGGCGTTTGCCTCACCCCAGATTCTGAGGAGTCCCGATGATATCGGGACTCCTCAGAATGACACCTTTCTGTAGTGTATCAATTAGCCCTTCGTCGTTCCGGCGCAAGCCGGAACCTAGTGGTGCGTATCAGCCATGTCCCTATCTGGGCGCCCCGACTTGTCGGGGCGCGACGAACTGAGTCCTTAAGCAAACTGATACACTACCTAGCACTGATGCAGGTTGACAACCCCCAGACGCTTTGTTAGCATCTGCCATCATGCCCCACTACGTTTACCAGGTGGGGACTTGCTTGTGTCAGTAGATGCGCCTGCTCGTGGTGAGTCCCGACGCATCGGGATCCCGACCAGGTCGGGGCTTGTCGAACCACGAGCCACCGCTGACTTGCCCGGAGACCTTCATCCTTCGACAAGTTCTGGATGATCGGTCTGTGATATCAGCTCCTTATCCTGGAGGGTTTAGCGCCGGTGGATTTTGTTCGTGGTCTTAAATGCCGGGAGTGCGGCCGGGAATTTCCCGGTGAGGCTCTTAACGTTTGCGATTACTGCTTCGGCCCCCTGGAAGTCATCTATGACTATGCCACCATCGCCGAAGTAATCAGCCGGGACCGTATTGCCAAAGGCCCTCTGAGCATCTGGCGGTACAAAGACCTGTTGCCTGCCGACTCTCAGGACCCGGTGGACATCAACGCCGGTTATACTCCCCTGCTCAAGGCCCGCAACCTGGGCAAAAAGCTGGGCCTGCGCAATCTTTACATCAAGAACGACAGCGTCAATCCCTCCTACTCCTTCAAGGACCGGGTAGTCTCCGTGGCCGCCACCAAGGCGGTGGAGTTTGGTTTCGATACCCTGGCCTGCGCCTCCACCGGCAACCTGGCGTGCAGCGTGGCGGCCCATGCCGCCCGGGCGGGCATCCGCGCGGTGGTGTTCATCCCCGCTGACCTGGAGCAGGGCAAGGTCATTGGCGCGGCGGTGTACGGCCCCACCATGGTGGCTGTGGAAGGCACCTACGACGAAGTGAACCGCCTGTGCAGCGAGGTGGCGGACAATTATAAGTGGGCCTTTGTCAACATCAACATGCGCCCCTACTACGCCGAGGGCAGCAAGACCCTGGGCTACGAAGTTGCCGAGCAGTTGGGCTGGCGTATCCCCGACCACGTGGTGGTGCCCTCGGCCTCCGGCGCCATGTTCACCAAAATCTGGAAGGGCTTCAATGAGCTGGCCTGTCTGGGGCTGTTGGAAGGGGTGGAACCCGCCTCCTTTGGCGCTGACCAGAACACTGTCCACCATCCGGCAGTGACCACCAGGATGCACCTGACCCAGGCGGAAGGGTGCTCGCCCATCGTCACCGCCTGGAAGGCTGGGCAGAGCCAGGTGTTGCCGGTGCGGCCCAGCACCATCGCCAAGTCCTTGGCTATTGGCAATCCTGCCGACGGCATCTATGCCCTGCGGGTGGTCAAGGCTTCTGAGGGCAGCGCCTACGCCGTGCCTGAACCCGACGTGGTGGCAGGCATCAAACTGCTGGCGGAAACGGAAGGCATCTTTACTGAAACCGCGGGCGGCGTGGTCATCTCCGGCTTGAAGCATTTGGCCGAGTCCGGCGCTATCAAGCCCGACGAGCTAACGGTGGCCTACATCACCGGCAACGGCCTCAAGACGCTGGAAGTGGTTTCTGACGCGGTGAACCCCCTACGGGTGAAACCCAGCATGCGGTCCTTTGAGACGGCGCTGAAAGAGCGCGAACAGGCCGCTGGATAGTGGGCAATGGGAAGGCAGCGGGTCAAATTCAGCTTTGTGGGCGATCGGGTTAAGGATCCCATAATTTACCAGTTGGGGCATAACTTCCAGATTGTGACCAACATCCGCCGGGCTGACGTGCAGGAGGAAATGGGCTGGGTGGTGCTGGAGCTGGACGGCGACGATAAGGAAATTCGGCGGGGCCTGGACTGGGTGCGCTCCACCGGCGTGCGCGTTGACCTGGTCAGCGGCGATGTAATTGAAGGCTAGAATTTGGTTGAAAGCGGTTTGTCATTCTGAGGGAGTCCCGATGTAATCGGGACGACCTAAGAATCTGGGGAAGGGCGAGGCCCTTCTCCACCCCAGACCCTTCGCTTCGCTCAGGGTGACATGGGCAGCAGGTGGGGCATTTATGGGGTCGCTTAAGTATTAGGAGGAGTTCCCGGGATGGGTGTTTTGGTTAGGATCCCCACGCCCCTGCGCCGTATGACCAACGGCCAGGACAAGGTAGAAACGGAGGCAGGCAGCCTGTCAGAGCTGATTGATTCCCTGGACTCCGCCTATCCCGGAATCAAGGGGCGCCTGGTAGACGAGAAGGGCGAACTGCGCTACTTCGTCAACGTTTACATCAATGGCGAGGACGTGCGCTTCCTCCAGGGCCTGAACACCGCCACCAACTCCGGTGACGAAGTGAGCATAGTCCCCGCAGTGGCCGGGGGCTAACTCCAGCAGGCGGCGGCCCTTCTACGCTGTCCTACTTCTGGTTAGGCACTGGCTTAATCCACACCTCTCCGTCCATCGCAATTACCGGGAAAGTGTTGATATCCTCATACTGGGCGTCCAGGCTCTTGCCGGTGGCTAGCTCAAACTTGGCCTGGTGCCACGCACAAGTCACCACACCCTCGTCCACCGTCCCCGAGTCCAGGGGATACCCGACGTGGGAACAGCGGTTTTCCACGGCGTAGAGCTGCTCTTGGTGGTAGAACACAACGATGGCGTTGACCTTCCCCCGTAATTTATACCACGGATAATGCGAGTTCGTGCTGTTGGCGGAAGGTCTCAGGAGCCAGGTAACCCAGAGAGCTATGGGGTCTGGCCAGGTTGTAGTCTTGCCGCCACTCTTCGA
>VGZV01000108.1 GCA_016872385.1 SAR202 cluster bacterium
TGCCCTTTTTCCCCACCGGCGGTAAGAGAATGCCCCTGACCATCTCCGGCTACGCCCTGCGAAGTTTAGGAGCGACCAAAGCCAGCGAACCGACCAGGGCTACCCCCACCACGGCGTTAATCTGGGCGGCCCACGGTGCTCCCATGCCCCGGCGACAGCGCCGGAACTAGGTAAATTCGACAATTTGTTTAGAAATTGGCATTGGGGCAGAGACGCAGTATAAACCCGCTGAAGAGTAGTGTGTAAGTCTTCGGGAAGGAAAGGAGACTTGCATGAAGAGATATGAGCTGAACGCCTCCCAATGGCGCCAAATAGAGGGCTTCTTGCCAGGCCGCCCCGGATGGGTGGGAGTGACCGCCAAGGACAACCGAGGGTTTGTGAACGGCGTCTTGTGGGTGCTGCGCAGTGGCGCTCATTGGAAACACTTGCCTGCCGAATATGGGAACTGGAAGAGCGCTCACAAGCGCTTCACTCGCTGGGCCAAGGCTGGGATTTGGGGGCGCATCTTCCAGGTGTTACTGGCGGACCCCAAGAACACGTACATCATGATCGATTCCACCATTATCCGGGCCCACCAACAGGCAGCCTGCGGAAAAGGGGGGCCAAAGACCAGGCTTTGGGGCGTTCCCGAGGAGGACTGAGCACCAAGATTCAGATGGCAGTGGACGCCACCGGCCAACCCATACGGTTTATCCTCACTGGCGGCCAGGCTGGGGACGCGCCCCAGGCAATACCACTGTTGACGGGGGTCCAGGCCACCCACGTGATTGCCGACAAGGGATATGACAGCAACCGAATCCTGGCGTTCGTCCGCCAGCAAGGAGCCATCCCAGTCATACCGCCCAAGTCCAATCGTAAGCACCCCCAGGAATACGACCGGGAACTGTACAAGCGCAGGAATTTGATTGAGCGCGCCTTCAACAAGCTCAAGCACTGGCGCAGAATCGCCACCCGCTATGACCGGAGGAGCCTCTATTACTTGGCGGCACTCCATCTGGCCGCTGCCGTAAACTGGAGCATCTAATTGTCGAATTTACCTAGGCACTGCCCACCTGTACCAGGGCGACGTGCTGGTGCGAGGCGTGTCGCTCCGTCAGCGAAGGCCCCTGGCGGGCTACGTGCCCCAGTTAGAGACCATTGACTGGAACTTCCCGGTGACGGTGGAAGAGGTGGTGATGATGGGCCGCACCAGGAACAACATCCTCGTCCCCTGGCACGGGCAGGCGGACTGGGCAGTAGCCCGACAAATGATGGAGCGGCTGGGCATCGCCAGCCTGGGCCGCCGGCATATCCGGGAATTGTCCGGCGGACAGCAGCAACGGGTGTTTCTGGCGCGGGCGTTGGTCAGCAGCCCGGACCTCCTGCTATTGGACGAACCCACCAGCGGCGTGGACATCAAGACCCGAGACGATGTGATGCATCTACTCCATGAGCTGAACCACCAGGGCGTCACCATCATCATGACCACCCATGAAATCAACGCCGTGGCGGTGCACCTGACCTGGCTGGTGTGCGTCAATGGTCACATCCTGGCAGAGGGCCCACCGGACCAGGTATCACCTCGCCAAACCTGCTCCTCACCTACGGGGCGGAGATGCCGGTGATTAACTACCAGGGGATGATGCTGGTGGCGGAAAGCCCGCACCCCTTAAATGGTAGCGGCGGGGCCAACGGGAGTGGCGGTGACCACTCCACAAGGGAAGGGGCGGCTTCCACCACCCACCGCCATGCTTGAGCCATTCCTGTACCAGTTCTTCGTGCGGGGCCTGGTGGCCGCGACGCTAGTAGGGGGATATGCGGGCTGCTGGGTGTCTACATTGTCCTGCGGGGCATGGCCTACATCGGCCACGGGCTTTCCCACGCCGTGTTCGGTGGCGCGGTGGTGAGCTATGTAATGTCGTTCAACTTCTACGTGGGCGCCAGCCTCTGGGGGTTCCTGTCCGCACTACTCATCACCCTCACCACCCGCAAGGGAAAGATCGGCTCCGACGCGGCAATCGGCATCATCACCACCGCCAGCTTTGCCGTGGGCATCGCCCTGATTAGCCGGTTCAAGGCCTTCACCCGCAGCTTCGATGCTGCCTTGTTCGGCAACATCCTGGGCGTCAGCCCTGGGAACCTGATAGCCATTATCGCAGTAACCATCGCCATCGCCGTCATCTTGTTCTTGGGTTACAAACTCTTCTTGTTCGCCACCTTCGATCCGGAGGTAGCGCGCTTCTACGGGGTACCCACCGGCTGGGTGGATGCCCTCTTCTCCCTGGTGCTGGCGGCCACCATTGTCGTCTCCATGCAGGTGCTGGGGGTAACCCTCATCGCCGCGGCCATTGTCATCCCGCCCATTGTGGCCCGGTTGCTCACCGACAGCTTCCGGACCATGGTCGTACTGTCCACAGGCACAGGAGCGTTCTGTGGGCTGGCGGGCATCTATCTCAGCTACTACGTGGACGTGTCCTCCGGGGCCAGCGTGGTGCTCTTCAGCGCCCTTCTGTTTCTGGCAGCCCTGGCCTACACCAGTCTGAAGAGCCGGTGGGTGCTGGCTTCCCAGAGGAGCAGCAAGCCGATGAGGCTGCCCCGGCGGGACGCCAGCCCCTTCTAATGCCAGTAAGACCACCCTTTTCAGTGCAGCTTGTACCCACCAGCGCACAGTCTGGTGACCCGTGTCAACTCAAACAAGAATGTTACCGAAGGGCAGATGATTCACTGATCCAGGAATGTTACCGAAGCATTGTTGCCGGGTCCCTGTGATTGGCTGCCGGGGCAAGCTTGGGGTGCTGCCCCAGCCG
>VGZV01000109.1 GCA_016872385.1 SAR202 cluster bacterium
TCGAAGAGTGGCGGCAAGACTACAACCTGGCCAGACCCCATAGCTCTCTGGGTTACCTGGCTCCTGAGACCTTCCGCCAACAGCACGAACTCGCATTATCCGTGGTATAAATTACGGGGGAAGGTCAGTGCCACTACTCTGGCGACAGCCAGGCAAACAGTGAATGTAGATGGTGTAGAAAGGACTGACCTCATTGAATTGGAGTACAAAACGTATGTCGGGCCTCTCCAAGAACCTGTGGAAACGCCGGCCAGTTTCTTCGTACAAGTGCCAGTTCAGACGGGGACTCACACAGTGACGCTGAGAGTACGCATGGCAAATGTCTGGGGTTCATACGCCCTGGCAACAGGCGTCGGATATAATTTTAAATCCTCCCAGTTCTCAGTAGTCGCCTTTGGTCAGTAGCATGGTGGTATATCGCTCTCCTTGCAGAAGCCAACCAGGGCCACTATTCAAATAAAGTATCGGGAGAACCTGAAGTACATCTGGTTTGAGTCCGAGGGCGGCACTCTGGAGATCACAGCTGCAGACGGATACCATGTCACCCACGCTACCCTGGATGCGGGCAGGCCCGGTTCCCTTGAAATGGCCTGCCCGCCCGCGCTACATTTAACATATTAACAATACAGGCATGGAGAACTGTAATAGTGATGAAATCCCCCCAACCCCCTTTGCAAAGGGGGGTTAGGCTATTCCCCCCTTTCATAAAGGGGGCCGGGGGGATTTCGGGCTTATAGCTCCAACCCAGCCTACTACAGGAGGCCCAGCGTGACCCCGTCCTACCTTAACGAGTTCAAGCCGCCCCAGCGCATCCTGTTGGGGCCGGGACCCAGCAGCGTCCACCCCCGGGTGCTACAGGCCATGACCCAGCCCATCCTGGGACACCTGGACCCCCAGTTCTTTCAGGTGATGGACGAGGTCTGCGAGATGCTGCGCCAGGTCTATCACACCAGCAACTTCATGACCGTGCCCCTATCCTCCACCGGCACCGGGGCCATGGAGGCGGCCTGCGCCAACATCCTGGAGCGGGGCGACACCGCCATCGTATGCCGCAACGGGTTCTTTGGCGTGCGCCTGGCGGACATTGCCCAGCGGTGCGGGGCCGAAACCTTTGTGGTGGACAGCCAGTGGGGCAAGCCCGTGGAGCCTGCGGCCCTGGAGCGGGAGCTAAGGAAGCACGCCAAAGTCAAGATGGTGGGAGTGGTCCACGGCGAGACCTCCACCGGCGTGCTGACCCCCATGCCGGAGATTGTGGAGCTGTGCCATCGCTACGGCGCGCTGGTGGTGTCCGACGCGGTGACCACCCTGGGCGGTCACGACGTGCAGATGGACCAGTGGGACATTGACGTGTGCTACAGCGCCACCCAGAAGTGCCTGGGCGCGCCTCCCGGCCTGGCGCCCATCAGCCTGGGGCCGCGGGCCGTGGAGGTCATCAAGACCCGCGAAAGCGAGGTGCAGAGCTTCTACTTCAACTTGAAGGGGCTGGAGAGCTACTGGAACCAGACCCGCGCCTACCACCACACTACGCCCATCTCCATGACCTACGCCCTGCGGGAGGCGCTGCGTATGATGATGGAGGAGGGCATTGATAACCGCATTCGCCGCCACGCCCGGGTAGCCGCCGCCCTGCGGGCCGGTATCCAGGCGATGGGCCTGCAGTTGCTGGCCGACCCGGACTACCGGCTGAACCCCCTGACCACAGTGGTCATCCCCCAGGGCATTGAGGACACTGCGGTGCGCAAGCGGCTGATGCAGGACTATAACCTGGAGATTGGCGGCGGCCTGGGCGACCTGCGGGGCAAGGTGTGGCGCATTGGCCTGATGGGAGAATCGGCGCGGGAGGTCAACGTGTTTACCCTGCTGTCAGGGCTGGAGCAGATCCTGCCCACCCTGGGCTACGAGGTAGCCTACGGCAGCAGCCTGGCGGCGGCCCAGCGCGCCCTGGTGGAGTTTGAAGGGCGGGGGTAGAGGGTGACTGATTCTCCCCATGTTATGAGAGGCTCGAAAGCAGCGTGTCCTTCAAGCCAGATGGATTGAGTACCCCCGACTGAATGGCCTGTTGTAGCAGCCCTTTGAGTTTCTTGCTGAGGATACGTTCTTTCGTGCCTCGCGCGATTTCATTTGCCACGGCAGCTAGTTGACGTACAGTAAGCTGCCTCAACTCGTGGTGGACACCGTTCACCGTGGTGTCGGGCGTTCCCCCGTCACAGCGAGTCAGATTGACCCCAAGTGAAGCAAATGCACTGTCGTCGAAGATAGCGTAGTCAATAACATCAACTCTATCCCTTGTCGCAGCGTATGCAACCGCTATACGAAGTCCATCTGACCATTCCCCCTAAAATAAGTCCACTGGTAATGCGGGTTCTCCGATAGAATCTACAAAGCTAAGGAGAGCTCGACATGAAAAGCAGCCGGTTCACCGAGGAACAAATCATCGGGATTCTGAAACAGGGGGAAGCTGGGGTAAAGGTTCTGGACCTGTGCCGCCAGCACGGGATTTCTGACCATACCTACTACCGCTGGAAATCCAAGTACGGGGGG
>VGZV01000110.1 GCA_016872385.1 SAR202 cluster bacterium
CACAATGCGTCTTTCTGAAATCAGCTTATACCAAAACCCCCCTGTTTTGCAAGAGGTGCTGTGAAATTTCGCCGCCGGTAGAAAACAGCCCATATTCCGCGCCCTACGGCGTGTGAGCCATCGTGTTTTTTGAATCGCGTTTTTTGAGTCAGTCTCCGCAGGCTTGCCAGGGTACTTGCTGGCCGTGTCTTACCCGGTCGATGCCCAATAAATGTCACCGCGCTGTGAGGATTGATTCTTGGCGGAGGAGAGGGAGCGGTCACGCTGCCTCACCGCCAGGGTAGGGCCGGGTGTAGAGTTCCGGGCCGAAGCCAGCCAGGTGCAAGGCTCTGAGGGCATTGGGTGGGATGTCGAGATGGCGAATGATCACTCCGTCATGCGGTATAAGCACCACGTCGGCATCGGCAATCAACTCCAGCACCACCCGGCCGGTTGGCCGTTTGTGCTTGATCTGGCCCCGTCCCACCAGGGGTTCTTCCTCTGCGGCCAGAGCCTGGCGGACCCGCCGCTCGATCAAGGTAAACAAGAGCAGGGCGGTCAGCACCAGATAGGCGAAGGCCTCCAGCCGCCCCTTGTCTTTGAGGTAGAGCTGGTGCACGAAGAACGGGTCCTTGAGGAAGCGGAATCGGACCTCTACAGAAGTCTGCTCCTTATATTCCCGCAGAATCTGTTCGGCCGGGTAGGCGGTGGCATCCAACAGGTTGGTGATCAGGATGAAGACGCTGGCCTGCTCCCGCCACCGCTGCAGGCGCTGGGGATCGGGATCGCCCACGGTGATGGTCACCCGGTACCCGGTCCGCGTGGGCGGCACTTCCCCCTTGCGGGGCCGGCCGGGCCGGCGCTGGACCTCGGTCTGCGGATCGACGGCTGCCTGCATGGTGTGAAAGGCATCCGGATACCGAGAGGCAAAAGCTTGGGCGGCCTGTTCGGCATCCTGCTGACAAGCGAACTCCTGGTGTCCTAACTCGCCGGCGGCCTTGGTCAGTTCCTCTTGTTCCTGTCGGATCAGCCGTGCCAGACGCTTTTCCTTGCGGCCATCCAGGTGCGTGGAGTGCACCACGATGAACCGGTAGGGCCGGCCCTCCAACTCCCGCCGAAAGTCCTGCACCCGGTACGCAGCAGCCCCCTTCTGCTCGCTCAGAGTGCCCACCTGAACCCACGCCCCCTGTTCCCAGGCCAGGTCCTTCAGTTCCTCGGCCAGGGCATAGGTCTGGGGAAAGCGGGAGATGAAGCGAAGTCCTTGATCTGCCGCCCGCTCCAGGCTATCGGGCGTGACCAGGGCGGAATCGGCGATGTAGATGATCGAGCGCAGTTGCTCGGGGCTCAGCAACTCGCCCAGTTTCTCCAGGGTCTGCTGGTTCCACCGCTTGTCGCTGGTATTGCCATCCAACACCTCGCCCAAGGCGGGCACCCCGTCCCGATTGACCACCAGGCCATACATGATTTGCCGCAGGTCCGGGCGCCGATCCTTGCTGTAGCCGTGGGTGACGTCCAGGCCGCCTTCCTGCGGATACACACCATAGACCGAATGGGAGGTGGTATCGGCATGTAACCGGCCCAGATCCAGATGCTCCTTTCCCACGGCCGACCAGGCGATCTGCGTGAACACTTGCCGCGGTCCGGCCTGCGCCAGGCGGTCCAGCATCCGGCCCACGGCGTCATCGTTGATGTCCTCGGGCTGGACGCCCGCACCCAGCAGCGACTCCGTATCCCGCTTCTTGTAGTACTCCGGCAACAGGTACAGCGCGTGACGATCGTCCAGAATGTTGATCAGCACCGCCTTGGCCAGGATGCCCGGAGGCACCTTGACCTGGTTCTCATCCCACTCAACCAACCTGTTGAGTGTACCGACCACATCCAGTTCCTCGCACATGCCAGCGATCAAGGACGTTACACCTGCACGGATCATCCGCACCTGTCCGAGGTCCACGCCACAGCCCCCCGCAGAGATGGTTTATCCATCCCTTCGCGGGAAACTCAAACCTTCCTTCCGGCGGGGTGCGGAACATGGGCCAGGCCCGTGGACTTCGCCGTGTTTTTCACCGGTTTCATGCTGGCCGCCGTGCTCTGGTGCTTCTTCTTCGCTGCCCTGGTGGCCTGGGGGCGGCGCTTTGTCACGCCGGCCTTCTTCCGCGGCGTCAACCTCACCTGCGGGCTGGCCCTGGCCTACTTCGGCTTCAACCTGGCCTGGGGTCTCCTGCAGCCCTTCC
>VGZV01000111.1 GCA_016872385.1 SAR202 cluster bacterium
GCCTGCATGCGCAAGCTGCTCACCATTCTCAACTCGATGCTTAAGCATGGTCATGCCTGGAATCCTGGGTTGGCATTGCAAACCCCTTGACATTCAAGACAGTTGCTGAGCTTGTCGAAGGGTGAGCGCTGGTAGTGCACAGCACTTTTTAGACACATTCTTAGAGCGTGTGTGAGAAATGCCGTCTACCCAGCCCGCTCATCCTGAGCTTGTCGAAGGATGAATAGCTTTTAGTCCGCTCATGGTTCGACAAGCTCACCACGAGCGGGAATTGTCACACACCCTCTTAGATAGTGCTGTCAATTGTGCCCAAAGGCAATTGCCTGCCGCGGTGGTAAGGGACTATTACCTGCCTTCCTGTGCCTTGATTGCGCCACTTCTGATGGCTGCCACGTTGTGAAATCCGGGTAAACCCGTGACGGCGAAGAACCCTGACCACTTCGTCAGATGTCAGCCCGGGTAATCTGCCAGCCATCAGACCGGCACATCAACCTCAAAGACTTTGCCCTCTGGTTTAATCCTTACTGGCGCTGGTTCCAGATATAAAGTATAGCATCCTTAAAGTTCTCCAGTGCCTCTTCTTCTGTGTCGCCCGCACTGGTGCAGCCGGGCAACTCTGGACAGTAGACGGCATAGCTGCCCACGGCAGCATCGTACTCCACAACTACTCGCACCTTCATACGCCTCCTCCTACCACTGAACAAACATCGGCATCACCACGTGGATGTAGTCGTCGGAGTCCTTGGGCTTGAACACCCCAGGGCTGGATGCGGTGGTGGTTTCCAGGGCCAGGACTCCCCCCTCCAGCACCCCCAGCACGTCCATCAGGTAGCGGCTGTTAAAGGCAATCTTGGCCTCGGCCCCCTCAATGGCCTCGGCGTCCACCTCATCCTGGTGCTCGCCCACCTCTTCTGACCGGGCGGAGATGATTACCTTGGGCGCCGCGCCGCCCTCCACGCCAGGCACCATCTGCATGCGCACAATGTTGCTGCCGTCCCGGGCAAAAATGGCCGCCGTGCGGGTGGCCCGCTGCAAGGTCTGCAAGTCGAACAGGGCGCGGGTCTGGAACCGCTGGGGGATGAGCTGCTCGTAGTTGGGGAAAGACCCCTGGAGCAGCTGCGACACCAGTTCCACCCCGTCCAGCTTGAACAGCACCTGGCCGCGGGCGGGGGTCAGGGTAATTTCCACCGGGTCTTCCCGGTCGCCCAGCAAGCGGTTCAGCTCGTTCAGCGTCCTGGCGGGGACGATAACCCTGGTTTCCGCAGCCACCGGCTCCAACAGAGCCCCGTGCTGCACCGCCAGGCGGAAGCCGTCGGCGGCGGCCAGAGTGAACTTGCTGCCCGCCAGTTTGACTTCCACGCCGGTCAGCACAGGCCGGGACTCCTCCGTGGCGGCGGCAAAAGTAACCCGTGAAATGGCTGTCTTCAACGTGCTGGGGTCAATCCGGGCATGAATGCCGTCAGCCACTGAAGGAATGGGCGGAAATTCATTGGCGTCAGTGCCGTGGATGCGGGCCTGGGCGCGGGCGCAGCGCAACTGCAACTCGCCGCCGCCGGGATTCAGTTCCAGGTCAATGCGGTCGCTGGGCAAGGAGTTGACGAACTCGGTCAAGAGGCGGGCGGGGACGGTAATCTCCCCTTCCTCCTCAATCATCGCGCCCACCCAGGTGGTGATGGCAATCTCCAGGTTGGTGGCCGAAAGCTTGAGCATGGACTGATGGGTGCTGAGCAGCACGTTCTGGGTGACCGGCAAAGTAGTCCGCGTGGCCACCGCGCGGCCCACCACGGCCAAGCCCCGGCTGAGGTTTTCCTGAAGACAGGACAGTTTCATTTTGGGACCGCCTGATTAAAGGTGAAGTAATTAGTGCAATTCCGTTGGACTGAGGGACCCAGGCAACTTTTGGTGCACGCTATTATGGCACCGCCCATCGGCTCTGACAACATGGCGTATTCACTCACCTAAAATGTTACCCAAAGGGGTATGGTTCCCTCAGCTAGAAATGTTACCGAGGGAATCATGGCGAGTGAAGAGAAGATGACCGT